>RFQR01000100.1 GCA_009924895.1 bacterium | reverse complement strand
GGGTCGAGGTTGCCCCCGGGGGTCCGCACCGTGAACCAAGTTTGCCCCGTAGCTTCGTTGAGCTTCGCCTTTGTTTTTAGCGTCTTTAGAACTTTCTCGGTAACGGGCTTCGTAATGAACTTCTTGCGGTACAACTTTTCTGTCTTTTCGAGGTACTTAACATAATCGACCGGGCGTTGCCGAATCCGGCGGACATCGAGGACATCGAGCCGTTGGGCGGAGGGGCGGGGACGAACCCCTTTTGCTAAAGTCTTTGGGTCATAAGGGTTTAGAACTCGGAATCTTTTCTTCCCGCCCTTTAGCACAAACACCGGGGTTTTGAGGAGGGCTGTCCCCCGTACCCGAGTCACTTTGGCCGTCACCTTGCCCGGTTTCCGTTCGATTTTGACCCTATAAAAGACCAGTTTGCCCCGGTCGGCCTTTTTAGGCTTTAGCTTGGAAAGAGCCCGAACTTGGAGGTTGAGGAGCCGGGACCGTTCCCGAGACTTGGCTAGGGCGTACTCACGAGAAAAATAAACCTTCCGCTTGCGGAACTGAAACTTGTCCCGAAAGTACGGATTGATACTGGTCGTGCGGACGGCCTTATCCGAGAATTTTTTCGACGGTTGTTCTAGTTTCTTTTTTCTTTTTACCTTCATAGCCTCACCGGAAAGTATTTTCAGGATTGGGAATGGCAAGGCATTTATTTAGAATTTATATGCTGACACTCCGAACACTTACACTTGTCCACCCATTGTAAGTATTTGAAAGCCTGCTCAATGCTGGATTCGTGAACCATGTGCGCTCCGGTCCCGGTGTTATCGACCCAACCGGGCTTTAGATAAATCCAAAACCCGTCACCATTGTCACCCGTTCGCTCGATGTATTCTTTAACCGCAGGGTCATTGAGTTGCGATCCACGATAATCCCGTTCGTCGCTAATAGACTCAACCCGACGATCCCGTTTAATTTTTGCGATAAGTTTTGATTCGTTCATGTTATTTGACCTCACTTTCCACAACAACAAGCCATTGGGCGGGCAGAGAACGAATCGTGCCGTTGTAGTTGACTTGAGCAATCGACTTTGTAGGAGAATAACGACGAACATTCACGACCAAACCAAAGTCGGATTTTTTCCAATTAAGATGAACCCTATCGCCCACTTTAACCGGGGCGAGTTCGGTGCGTGTATTTGTTTCTTTCATGTCCCTACTATCGCATCACTAACCCCCTTCGTCAAATCTTTTTTCGCACGATGTGAATAAGTATTTCACCCATTAGGCCCCCTAATC
>RFQR01000099.1 GCA_009924895.1 bacterium | reverse complement strand
CTTCCTACTACTTCCTTATGATACAACTTCCTACTACTTCCTTATGATACAACTTCCTACTACTTCCTTATGATACAACTTCCTACTACTTCCTTATGATACTGCTTCCTTATGATACTAAAGTATAAAAATGTTTTATTAGCATAAAAAAAGCGGTGTGGCTGAGTTCAATCTAATGAACAAGGTCATCAAGGACACGAAGATTGGAGAACAAGTCAAGACCATCGGGGTACTTAACCTCACTCATCACATGCGACACGGTAATACCGTGCAGAATCGTAGGGCGTTCTTCAAATGCCCTCGGCGTGTTCTCAGAGGTGACATGCACCACTTTGTCCTCAATTTGCAGCCGTTCCTCGTCAGTCATTGACTGTATTTCCTCCACGGTCAAACACGTCTTAAGGATGTGCTGAGCATACACTTCCCATCGCAGACCAAGACTCTCAGCAACGCGTCGCCCGTCGGTGCCGAGTTCGTGTGTTGCTGACGCAATTTCCCGATGCAACTCTGTAAGTATGCGAAAACTCGCATGAACCAAGGACTCGAAGAAAAAAGTACAGCCCTCATCAAGCCACTCCTTCAGAATCAATGCAGCCGTTTCATACGCGCGGTAGAGTTCTGATGCACACATCTTGACACTCGCGTATGGATATGTGTTCTGCAAAAACGTGCGAAGTTGCTTTGCAGCATCATCTGCTTCTTTTCTCCCCATTGCAGTTAGAGGTGCGTCATAGCGCATCTCGCGTATTGCGAGTAACCTCCTCCGTTTCTGTGGGATCCTTACCCACGGTGTCCCGCGCATACGACAATTGCGGTCTATAGCACGGGCTATGAAAACGTCGCGTTCCTCCTGTGACATCTTGACCCACAACTCATCCAATTGCTGTTGGGAAAGGTTGTGATATCCTTGTCCGTGGCGCAGGAACATACGCACTTCTCCTTCTTTATAACCAAGAGAACGAGGCAAAGTCAACCCGAGTTCGTTGAACTCTTCCGATGACACATAACGCCCAATCTCTTTTGGCGCACATGGGAGCATTGTGAAATGCATAATCCCGCCAATTACGGTCCCGACGATAACACATCCTGTTGGAAGCACAAAGCCCTTACCTTTTTTTTTAATAAAGTCTTTGACTATACTATCGTTATTATGCTTCAATGAAGCGACTAAGCGATTCATATGCGAAACCGCTATTACAATATGACGCCTATACTGGCGCATACATTGTGCGAACATCCTGCTGATATACTAAGAGTAGGTGTGATAATAATTATACATAATAAACAACACAAAAATTAAAAATAACTTATTTATTAAGGTAATTA
>RFQR01000098.1 GCA_009924895.1 bacterium | reverse complement strand
ATCCTAATATCGCCCGGGCCGACTTCGGCATGGGTTCAACCTTGGACCTGATCGAGTGTAACCCCTCGATCCGGTGGATATTTTTGTCGTCCTCTTGGGTATATTGGGCGACGCTTTCAAAGTCGTGCGTAAAACACGGCGTGTCAAGAAAGTCGTATATTCCCTTCATCGTGTCCCCGGGGCGGGCTGTCAGGTCGTCAAACTCAACAAAGTGGATGCGATCGGCATAGCCCCGGGAAAGAGCATCCTTGACCCGGTTATAGGCTAGGCCCACGGGTTGACCTTGTTCGGCCCATAGTTCGCACCTACCCTCGACCGTTTGCGACTTAAAGTAGTGGGTTCTTTCTATCTCCCATTGGGATTTGCCGGAAGTCCTTCGCCATAGCTTTTCAAACGAGGCGAGGATTTCGGCCAAATCCCGCACCGGGCAAATAATTTTACATTTTTTACCCAAAATAAATTCAATCATTTCGATCAGGGAAAGCCAACCTCGACCCTTATCGACGATCAAACTTTTATCGGTTGCCACATAACCATGAAGCACACCCACTAAAACCCTATGAAGTCTCTGGTAGTCAACACCTTCGGCTTGGTGTTCGATCAGTTTGTCCCATTGGTTCCGTATCCCGAAAAGGACATCGTGGAGGCCGGAAGTCGCCCGGGAAACATGGGCGTCCGGGTTTTGTGCCAGAATGTTGCAAAGCAGGGTGGAACCGGACCGGGGAAGCCCGGAAATGAAGGCGAACTGTTTTGTCACTCAACCGGGATTAGCCGATTGCAATTTCAAGTCCACGCAAAACCGCAACCCACCGAACATCATCCCCGGTGTTCCCCGTACATTGGATTTGAAGTGCGCTGTTGGCATTGTCGGCGGTGATGGCGATACTCCAACTTGCATCATCCTTATGGTCGGTTGAAATTGTCGCAACATGGACGAGTGTGGTTGTTCCAACGATGTTTTTGATGACAAGGGACCGCTGGAATAAAGCGAGTTGCGACCCATCCGATTTGATGCCGGAAATCGTGCAGATTCCCGAAAGCTGGGTGTTGTTTCGGATGGTGAGGCGGTTGGTGGAGGTTCCATCTAGGTAAAGCACGGCGGGCGTGACTCCCGAGGTTGTGTTGCGGAGGACAAATTCAACGGCTTGAGCGTCGCCTTGCGCCGAAAACTGACCCGACGCATGGGCAAACATCCCGTAGCGGTCGGCGAGTCCGCTTCCTCCCCCGCCGATGGTGGCGTAGTTGCCCGAGGCGCTGTTGCTGTATCCCCCGCCGACGGTGGCGTAGTCAGCCGAGGCGTTGTTGCCGTATCCCCCGCCGACGGTGG
>RFQR01000097.1 GCA_009924895.1 bacterium | reverse complement strand
TATGGCAAGATTTGATGTAACTGCACCCAATGTTTATCCGTACTCGAATTGTATTTGCCAATTTTCCAACTTCAAATACACCAACTACTTCCCTAACCCGTAACGATAAATTTTGTTGCATTTTCAAATCATAAAATTACATATTACCTATGAGCTTTGATAAATTTATTCAGACCCGGACGATTGCGAAAAGCGAGGAAATTTCAACAGTCAATTTCCCATTGTACAGATTGTCCTCTTTTATTGATTTTGAAACCGATGGTTATTTGGTTGGGATTCATTTCATGTTGACTTCTGTATCGAAAAATGCGGTTGAAGGTGCTAACAATGGTGAGCCAAACGGAGCGATTGTAGCCAAAGTTTCCGGGGATCAGCTTTTTCTTCCGGCGGGAGGGACGACCACGAATTTCAGCGGGGCGCAAATTCTAATAAGCACACTTGAATATCCGTCAAATACTGGTACTGCGACCGACCGAAATCCCGCCTCCCGTCAAACGACCATAGCTTATGATGCGGATTCTAAACGGATTCCCATAAAGTCGAATGACCAGCTTGGAGTTTATTTATGCTCAAACGCAGATTTGGAAAACAATTTGTTCGCCTACACACTTACGGCTTACTTTGTGCGCTCCTAATCGGTTGTAGTTCGCCGTCCGGCAACTACAACTTGGGCAAGGCCGACGCTCAAATTGGGGGCTTGATTGCTGACTATCCGGGCATAGCAAAGGAACTTGAACAGATACGGAAAAATGTCCGGGATGCGAAAAAGAGGTGATAATCGCCACTCTTTCAAAATCGGTTGCTAAAGAGGAAGAAAGGGCTCAATCCCGGCTAATCACAATTTGGAAATTGACTTCGGCTTTGGTCGGAATACTTCTGGTAGTCGGACTATTTTTAGCATGGAAACTCAAATAGCAACGCATACCCCAACCGACATCGGAAGGACCGTCCTATCGTTAGGGGCGATCCTAGCGGTCGTTTTTGCGTTATGGCAAATGCAAAACAGCGTCCGGGAGGAGCTTCGACCGGAACTTTATGAACTTCGCCGGGATGTTAAAAACATAGAAGAAAAGGTGAATGTTCTTATCGGTCAACAAGATGCCTTGGCGAGAAGATTGGGGCCGGGAAAATGAATAAGGATGACATCACGATGGAACGGGTTTTGGTTTCCGCATTGATCGGGGCGGTGATCGGTGTTGTCGCTTTGTTGGCGAATCATCATATCCCCAAGGCCCTCAACGGAGGGAATAAGTAATGGCCCGGAAATCCCTTACACGCTCCGCCCGGTCCTATGCCTCTAAAGCCTTGGCAGGCATAGGATCGGCGGAGGTGATGGCGTTTCTACCTTGGGTTGCCGGGGGAA
>RFQR01000096.1 GCA_009924895.1 bacterium | reverse complement strand
CATTTTTCTTCCGCCTGACCACGCACTCGTCGCTCCATCTACTGATGAAGCCTCCGACTCATGCCGTTCGAGTCCAAGTCTGGCTCAAAAATATAATCGCGAAACATTTTCGTTTTGCTCATTATTTTTGTTGCCAGACTTGGACTCGAACCAAGATACACTCCTCCAGAGGGAGTAGTCCTACCGTTAGACGATCTGGCAATATCGCACCAGAATACCTGAAAAATGGCTTTGGCTCAATGCACGCCAGTTGCGAGTACTCGCAGAAAAGGGTACGGTGCACAAAGTCTTACTACGGAGAGAATCATGTCACTCACCTGCCCAACCTGCGGTGGCACCTTGGTGCCGTATAACAAGGACTTCAACGTCACCCCGAAACCGGACAAGATGTTTATCTGTACGGGAACGTGCAAAGCGGCAATCGGATACCACGAAATACCGGGCGAAGAGCCGCTTCTGGCCTCTTTCCAAGAATCCCAGTTTGAGTCGTGGAGAGAGTTCACTGATCGAAAACTAAAGGAGCGCAGAGAGGCGAAGTGTCGGAAGTGATCGGGCGCGCCTTTACGGCGCGCCCCTCTATTTGACACTTCTTCCATAATTTTCTATAAACACATTAGAACAACCACGGAGCAAAACCATGTTCTTGCGACACCTCGGCGTATCCCAACTCGTGATTGGCCGACACGCTTATTCAGTTGCAAATCACGCCCTGAAAAGAGACCTCGAGGGAGACGAAACGCATATTGAGAAGCTGCGGCATATGCACACTTCTCAGGTGAAACTCGCGCCCGATGGCGTGCGTCAAAGTGTCCGCAAGGGCCAATTTCTTCGCGAAATCGGTATGACGCATTTCGATGCGTACTATACGTCCTCGTATGCACGCACCAAAGAAACCGCGCAACTTATGAGCTTGCCCGGCGCACACTGGCTCCACGACCATCGCCTCGATGAGCGAGATTGGGGAAAATTTAACTTCATAACTGAGCGGGAAAAACTGCAACTCGATCCTGATTGGGAAGCACGTTTTCACTCAGACCCACTGCACTGGCGCCCCCACGGAGGTCAAACTCGCGCAGAGAAAAACCAAATCGCCTCAGCATTTTTGCACGACATCACTCATCGCCATGCGCGCAAAAAAGTCATCATTGTGGGCCACTACGAGACGAACTTGGGCCTGCAAATGTGCATCGAGCACATTACTCCGGTGCAATACATTGCATTGCGCGATTCGCTCGACATGGAAAACGCAACACTAATCGAGTATCGCGAAAATGATTCTGGAACTCTCGAGAAGCGTAGGATCAATCCGCACAAACGTGTCGTGTCGTCCTGGATTCAGATTCATCGATAATATGTTGGGGCGCCCTGTACAGGGCGC
>RFQR01000095.1 GCA_009924895.1 bacterium | reverse complement strand
CAGCGCAGCAGTCAGAGAACGGGTACAAAGCGCGCAAAAAATTCAAAGAGAGCGCCAGTCCAAATTAAATGCGACACTAAAAAGCAGGGAAATAGAGGCGTTTTGTAAGATCACCCCCTTAGATGCGATTTTATTGGAAGAAGCGATTGATAAATTTGGATTATCCGCCAGATCCTATCACCGCATTTTAAAAGTGGCGCGTACTATGGCAGATTTAGAAAACGCTACTTTGATTAAAACACAGCACCTGAAAGAAGCATTAGGGTATCGATGTTTAGATAGGCGGCATCAACGAGTTGGGGCAAATTTTTAGTTTTTTTAAGGTTGGCGGTTTCAATGTCTAAGTGCAACAGGATTAAGTTTATCTGCCCAGTAAGCTTTAAAGTCAAAAGCGCCTTCAGGAAGAAACAATTCAGCAGGACATTTCCAGCCTAATGATTTTCTTGGGCGTGTATTTAATTTCCAGGCAATATCATCAAGTTCTTGTTGCGAGAAAACCGAAAGATCAGAACCCTTAGGCAGATACTCACGCAACAAGCCATTAGTATTTTCATTCTGCCCACGTTCCCAAGGGCTATGTGGATGAGCAAAGTAAACCGTGATGCCCGTATTCTCAGTTAGCTTTGCATGCTGAGACATTTCACGGCCTTGATCATACGTTAGCGAGCGGCGCAGATCTATCTCAAATCGTTGAAGTATCGTGCTAAAGCCTTCGGTTGTGGCTTGCGCTGTTCCATTGCTCAACTTCACCAATGCGACAAATCGCGTTTTGCGCTCAACCAGTGTCCCCACTTGAGAACGATTGGCAGCCCCTTTGATATGATCACCTTCCCAATGACCAGGCACCAAGCGTTCAGCAATGTCAGCAGGGCGCTGATCAATACTGTAGGGATTTGCCCACGCCGGTCACACCCACGTGAGCGGGGCCTACGTTTATTGTGACCAAAGCGTAATAACGCAATCATTTCTGTACGCAACTTGCCTTTAGGCATCACATAGATTGCTTGGTAAATTGTCTCATGGCATAGCTGGATGGGCTCATTCATGCGTGACAGTGTACCTGCAATTTGCTCAGGTGATAACCCTTGCTGCAAACCTTCGTTAACGCGCGCCCATAATAAGTTGCCAATAGCAAGCTTGCGTTGAACCCTTGGAATAGCAGATAGTTTTTTTGCTCGCAAGTTAGCTTGACTAGAAGAATAGCCTCCCGCAATAGCTGGATGCCCAACGGATCTAACAATGGATGCCGGCTTCCAGCCATTACGTGCTAGCTCGCGTGTGATAGAGGAGCGATGGCGACCTAAACTTTCTGCAATTGCAGCCGGCGTAAATCCTAACTGAAGCTGTGTCTGTATTAATGTGCGCTCACTTAAAGTGATATGTGTGTATTTTTTTGTCATTCAACATTCTCTCATAAAAGAATGTTGCACTTGGAGTTAG
>RFQR01000094.1 GCA_009924895.1 bacterium | reverse complement strand
GAGGCTATAACGCTTTGGAGTTCTTATACCGGGTCAAATGGTTCAACATATTTACAAATAAAAGTAAAGGCAAACTCTTCATTTAATATAGGCGATAAAATTATTGTTCGTCAAGACCGAAAAGATATAAATGGAACCGCCGTTGCGGTAGTCAATAGTTCTTATGAGAACGCCGAGTTTTTAATTACCGCTATAACTCCGGGTTCTGGATATACTTATCTAAAAACAAATATACCCTATGGTAATGCTATAAGTTCTTTAATAGGTGGTTCAGTTATATCAAGAGATAATTTTGTTTATCGTGGTGTATTTACTACTCAAAATGATACAAGTTATACCTTTAATGGTTCGGTAGAATGGAGCGATTTTCTTACTTATTCAGTAGCGCCTTATATTTTCGGTTCTACAAGTTCTTATGGTAAGTTCCTAAATGGTAATCCATTACGAGAAGTAGATTTGACTACTGACGATTATTATACTCTTCAATACTTCGGAACAAATCAAATAAACGGAGTAGCTCCAACTACTACTACCAGTCGTAGAATAAGAATAGAAACTTTTTCTACTCCTTTATCTTCTTCTTATTTTACAGCTTCTTCAATAAGTCAAGATAATAGCGTTCTATCAGGTAGAGCCGCTTTAGTATTTAACTCAAATGTTTTACAATACTTTACCAACGGATCAGAAGTTCAGCTTACAACGCCTACTTTATATACTACTCAAATCCTAAAATCTACTTATGTAAATCCAAATACGACTTTAGTTTTGGATATACCTTATTCTACTATATCAGCTGATCCGGGCCCTTTTGTTCTTCAGTCAATAGTTCAAAGAAGAAGATATGACTTATCATTTACTCAAAATGAAGGTATAGTTCCAGCCGGGCCTAAAAACCTAAATAATTTATCTCAAAATGAGATTAATAGTGGAGCTTGTTATAAATATACTATAACTCCAATACGTCAAGAGGCGAACCCGTTATTATCTACAACATGGGGCGAGACTTGGACTTTTAATATAAAATCTCGTTGTAAGCCGGGTAAATGGATTTACTGGCTAAATCGTTTAGGCGCTTATGACTTCTTTTATTTTGACGGAACTATTAATACTGAACGAGATATAGTAAAGCAAAACTGGAGTAGGGCTTTAAAATCTTATCAGTCAGGTTCAGGCTTGAAGTTCAAGGCCGGCGATCGTGGAACCTCTACTTATGGTGTACGTTCAATAGAAAGCTCTACGGCCCGAAGTCGGTTTTTATCTCAAGCGGAAATTGACTGGTTATGGAGTATTTTAGAAAGCCCTGAAGTTTATATTATTGAAGGCGGTAATAAAATACCTATTACTATTGTAGATGGAACTTATGAAGTTCCGAATAAAAGATATGTAGGAGAAACAGGTAGGTTATATTTTATGACTATAAAATGGAACTTATCAAATGAA
>RFQR01000093.1 GCA_009924895.1 bacterium | reverse complement strand
AGAAGAGGAAGCTGTAAGATCAGCCGAGCATGCCAAGGCTGGCGCAAGCGGACACGGCGGCACTACGGACGCTGCGACCAAAAGATCGGACGACATAACAGCAGCCGAAACCAAAGCTACGCAAGCGGTGAGCGATCTGGAAGCTGCCAAAGGTAAAGCCGACGATGCCGTTAGTGCTGCCATAAGCGCAGGCGCTTCACCTGCGCAAATACAAAAATTGCAAGCAATTGCTGACAAAATCAACACGATGTATCAAAAAGCACAAACTGATCTGGATCAAATCACTGAAGATAAGAAAAAAGTCGATCAAGCATTAACAGACGCGCAAACGGCCGACACTGAGAAACAAAAAAAAGAAACTTCTGAATTCGAACAAAAAATTTCTGGTATCATCAAACAAATCGGAGATACAACCAAGGCCGCGTCGCTGCAAAACGTACGCGACATGTTCTCGGCGTCGCAATTGGCTGCCCAGCAGATGGCGATCACGGGTCAAGGCATGATCGTTCAAGCGAAAATCAGCTTGGAAAGCGAAAAAATGACGGTGCAGCAGCAGCTGTCCGAACTCGCAATGCGGGCGGGTGCCACCGGATACAGCAACCTGTTGGCGCAGATGGCTTACGCCGAGGCCATTCGCGAGAAAGCCTTCAACCTCGAGGCCGATATCGAGAAAAACCGTGTGGACAACGCGTTCACCCGCGCCAAAGCCGCCGCACAGCTCAGCAAATACTAAGCTTTGCTGGTTGCTTAAGAGGCTGTCTCTGAATTAACGAATCAGCTATGATCGCTAAAAAATAGCTGGAGGCATTGCGATGTATGACAGTGATATAAAAGACAACGAATGGCTCATCCTTATAAAAAGACGCGGACCGAAAGTGCCTGAACTAGAGGTCAGAAAAAAGCTGAATGGTTTGCTGTATTTGATCAAAACTGGCTGTCAGTGGAGAATGCTGCCCAAGGAATACGGGGATTGGAGAAGAATATATTCTCAATTTTTACGTTGGCGCGATAGCGGAATACTTGACAAGCTACTCGCCGCTCTCAATAAAATCATGCGAGCATCAAAAGGTAAAAAAGCAACGCCGTCGCTGATGATTATCGATACACAGTCTGTAAAGACGGTGCAAAAAGGGGGGCGCGCGGGTATGACGGAAACAAAAAAATTAAAGGCAGAAAACGGTGTTTGCTCGTAGATACGCTTGGTTTGGTGCATGGTGTGTCTGTCGGATCGGCTGGAGAACACGATACGAAAGCAGCCCTACCCATTATTGAAGCAATCCAGCCAAATAAAGGCGAGAAAAAGAAATTTCCAAGACTTCAAAAAATATTGGCCGATCAGGGATTTTCAAGCGATGATTTGCGTTGGATGGTGTTACGTTAAAACTGAAGGCCTTATTAGACACGACACCTCCCAAAAAAACGCCTGGCGTGAAGGGATTTCAAGTCGTGCCGCTACGATGGATCGTGGAACGTACAAATGCTTGGATGATCTTTAACCGCA
>RFQR01000092.1 GCA_009924895.1 bacterium | reverse complement strand
TTATTCGTCGGTAAAGATAAGAGGTGGTTTTCCTGAAGGAACGCTGAAGATTAAAAATATAGCTACAGGAGCTATTTTAGCTCAAACCGCTTTTACGTTTACAAGTCAAAACTTTTTAGGTGGAGCCGCTATACAAACCCCGGCTATAAGCGATATAGTAGAACCAAATGTAAGTTTTACTGGTAATTTAGCGGCTGGTTCTCAATATGGAGTATTTTTCCAATATAGATATAAAACTGACGTATTTACTGGAGCCGTTTATCAAAATAAAAATAGTCAAACCGATATAAGAATACAAGTGGTTCCTTTACAAACCGCTTATGACGCCTATGACGCTCCAAGGTTTTTATTGACGCTTGTAGATCGTAATTTAGCTCTTGGAGATAATATGAACCTAAATAGTTTTATACCTGACATGAAGGCTGACGACTTTATTAATGAGATTACAAAATTATTTAATTTATATTGGAAAAAAGGCGAAAGAAAAGTTTTTAATATAGAACCTCGTAATGACTTTTATGAAGCTTTACCTATTGTAGACTGGTCTTATAAAGTAGATTACGAAAAAACCGTATCTATTGAACCACTCTACGATTTAGTATCTAAATCTTGGAAGTTTGGTTATAGCGAAGATGGAGATTATTATAATGAGGATTATACAGAAAATTATAATGAGAACTACGGCGATAAGTCAGTAGTTATTGATAATGACTTTGTAAATGAAGTATCTACTTTGACTTCAGGTTTTTCTCCTACTCCGGCCGTCAAGTATCTAAATACTGACCGGGTTTTGCCGGCTTATGTAAAAGAAAATAATGGTTCGCTAAACTCATATAATCCTAAAATGAGAATACTATTTTATGGAGGTTTTATATCTACCGTAAATCCTTGGAACTTTATTGACCCTTATACAAATATAGTTATTACTCCAAACTTTACAAAGTATCCATACGCGGGTCATTTTGATAATCCAAGTCAGCCGTCATATGACTTGAACTTTGGTATAACTAAAAAGTATTACTATAACTGGAATAATTTACCAAATAGTAATTTGTTTAATTTATTTTGGAGATCTTATATTGAGGAGATTACTGATAAAAATAGCCACTTACTAAAATGTCGTTTGCTTCTAAATGACCTTGATATAATAAACTTTGACTTACGAAGTATTATACAAATAAAAGAGGTTTATTATAGAGTAAATAAACTTACTTTTAATCCGATTACAAGTATAGCCGAAGTAGAACTATTTAAGGTAAAAGATTATAAGCCCATATTTACTTCTTACTTATCAAATGAGGTTATAGCCGGTTCTTTTTCTGGAGTAGTAGGTCCGGCTCAAATAAACGTTGGAGGCGTTTTATCAACAAGTTCAACAAGAACGGCGGCCAGCCCTTATACCGGAGTTCAAACTCCTCAAATTACTACAAGATCTCAAACCACTACTAACTCGGCTTTACGTCAAGCGACCTTTACGCCTATAACTCCATATACAGATTTAGTATATGATAATAACGGTCAAACTCGCAT
>RFQR01000091.1 GCA_009924895.1 bacterium | reverse complement strand
ATAAAAACCGGTTTTTATACTGTTAAATAAGCCAATTTAGACTTTTATTACCATTTTCTTGATTACAATCAGTAAAAATGTCTGATTTACATTATTACCACGGCTTAAAGAATCCCGGCAACGAGTAAATCTCAGAAAACAAACGAGTTATTTCCCGGACTTAAAAATCTTATCCTAGAGTATAAGTAAGAATGTCCGGTATGCGAGCAACGGAGTTTATGATTCAACTCTCCAAGCAACTGATACAAGAGCGGGAAGTCGCAGAATCCACAGCGAATCAGTATATCCAATCACTGTATTCGCTGAACGATAAGAAACCCTTTAATAATCTGGCGTGGTTGAAGAAGACGGATGTCATTGACGCTCGTCTTGCGGAGTTCGCACCAGCAACACAGCGTGGATATGTATCGGCAATCGTATCCGTCTTAACACCCAATAAAGATAAAACCGCATACAAGAAACTGTATCAGCATTATTACGATATTATGATGAAGGGAAGTAAAGAGGCTCGTGAGGCAAAGACCGACGGCGTGAAATCGGAAAAGCAGAAAGACAACTGGCTGGAATGGGAGGATGTGGAGAAAAAGAAAAATGAACTCTTAGAGGAATGTAAGAAGTTCTCGGGTCGCAAGCATATCACTCCCGCAGAATACGATACGCTACTGAAGTGTGTCGTTCTATCACTCTACACGGAAATCCAGCCTCGTCGCAACCAAGACTATATGGATATGTATGTCGTAAAGAAATGGGATGATTCACTGCCGAAGGATAAGAACTATCTTGACAATAGCAAGTCCGCAAAGCAGTTCGTGTTTAATAAGTATAAGACGGCAAAGAAATATGGGGAACAGAAAGCGACGATTCCAGATTCGCTGGCTTCCGTCATCGGTATATATCTCAAGCATCATCCGCTTGTGAATGCGAAGATAAAGGAAGCGAAGTTCCTTGTGGCTCACGACGGCTCGCCCATTACGAGTGTGAATGCGATTACCCGCATACTCAATAAAATCTTTGGGAAGAAGATTGGGTCATCAATGCTTCGGCATATCTGGATTACGGGCAAGTATGGGTCGCTCAAGTCCGAGATGAAGAAGGATGCCGATGCGATGGGACACAGCGTATCGGAACAGCAAAATGTGTATAATGTGCCGGAAACGATACAGCATATATAAATTGAATTATATTACAAAGTTCATCTCCACATTGGAAATGGACTTTGGAATATAGTATAGGTAGGACGGCAAAATAGCAAACTTTTCATTCCATTGATTTTCTGTCCCCCGTGAGGGCTTTGCGGATTTGCCGTCCTACCTATACTATGTATTTACATCTATGCGGTGTCATCATAGATACTCACACCCGCTGATGCGAAATCACCAAGAACCCGCTGACGAATATACGCCATCAGTGTTGCGGGGCGTTCAGTGCCGTATATCATTTTGTTGCCTCGCTTCACTTGATTCGCCAGTTTAACCAGTTCATCTCTCGGCAATGCCCGTAAGACTGATTCCTTTGCGGGGATACGAATCGTCTGACCTTTCTTTTCAACGCTCCAGAAATCGTGGT
>RFQR01000010.1 GCA_009924895.1 bacterium | reverse complement strand
CGGGCACTATAGTGCCCGCCCTCTCATTACTTCTTACGCCGATATGCCACCCAGAACACCAGTGGACACAAAAGCGCAAAGAGTGCGCCAAGTGGTCGAGCGTTCTGCACCATGTAAGGCTCTGTAATTACGAATGAGCTATACGTGATACCTACTCCTCCGAGGAGTGCGCATGCCATGCCAATTGCGATCGGTGCTCCGGCTACAGACTGCGGTCGCAAAACTGCAATCAAGACAGGGATGATCATGCCGCCTCGAACGACAGCAAGAGATTCCAAGAGCTTCGGGACACTCACTCCTGGCAGGGTTGCCAAGAAAGTGCCCGCGATGAGAGGGATCATCATCGATACGCGACTCGCGAGAACTATTGAGGCGTCGCTGGTGCGAGAAGAAGCGCGTCGATAGACCTCAATTGCGATCAAATCTCCGGCGCTCGCGATATAGCTCCCGAGTGCTGCCATCAAAATAATCGCAATGCCCACAGAAATCAGGAGCTGCACCTCATATGAGGCAAACTGCTTCATGAGCGCAAAAGCGGGGAATCCAGTGAATTTTTCTGGTATGACGTAGTACGCCAAAAAACCCAGCGATCCGAAACCGAGCGTTGCGATCCCGAAAAGAGCAGCAGCACCCAAGTAGCTTTTCTGAAGCGTGGTGGGGCTTTTTGCAAGCGCAAAAATGCGCTCTCCCAAATCAGGGTTCGTAAATGGACCGCCCACAAGCGCGATGGCAAGCGGAATTCCGGTGAGCCAGATAACGGACCATGGATCAACTTTGTTCCACGCGTGCACCTCGTTCTGGGGAAGAGGTGATTGCGTCCACCATAGAGAGAACACAAGAGCGAGCCCGATCCCGATGAACAGAATCTTGATTGTATCGGTCACGAGAGCGCTCTTGATGCCGAACGTAAGCACCCACAGAGAGCTGCACGACACCAACACAATTGCGATGGTGCTCGCGGGTACGGTAACCAACGGTTCAAGCCATTGGGATATCCCGGTTAAGGTGAAGGCGACGATTCCAATGAGTGAAAGGAACTGGAGCACGAACGCAACGCTCCGCACCGAGCCGCCGAACGAGGCACCCATGAACTCAGGGAGGGTGAACCCTTTCGGCAACCTTTCTTGCATTTTCGGCAAGAGAAACGCCGGAATAATCAGAGCAAGTACGTTGGGTATCCAAAATACGAGAAAATGGTACCCGCTCGTGAACGCAAAGCTTCCTGAAGCCAAGAGTGCCGGTGCCTGAATCCAGCATGCGGCAGTGGTTACTACCCCAAGGTAGAGTCCCACGTTTCGATTTGCAACGAGAAAAGATTCGGTAGTTACGGATGTTTCCCCGCGTGCACGATATACCACATAACTTATACAGCATATCGCAAACGCTAACAGGAGCCAGAAGTGCATCTTGATTCTCCTTCTCTATACGCCAGCCGGATAGCTAGCCCGAACCACTGTATCAACCTTCAGTACCTAAATCAAGAAATCATTGTGAGGTGCGTAATAGCTCTCGAATGGGAGTGTGTGTGACATTCGATACTCGTCATCCATGAAATTATAAGGGCTGCGTAGCGTCAAGAGCGAGGAGAGAGAGCCTTTCTTGAGTTTATTTTTTCGATACTCTGCGTCTTTTGTGTATTCATAAATAATATCTTTACATACCCATTTATACGTATTCCATGTTTCGCGGATGCGCTTGTCGAGATTATTCATGCTCCAGAGTTGAAAATCATCAGTAAAAAAGAAATGCTGGTACGGACCATGAACGTAGTCTTTTGTTATGTTGTTCAAATATCGTGGCGTAGTAAAGGTAAGCATACGCATAAAAACACTCTGCCATTTACATGAAAAATTAATCCACCACACAAAATCAAGATTTGATTTGATAGGCATCGGCGCGTGAGCAGCAAGGCGCTCAAATTGGTCGAGATAAAAGTTGGTTACTTTTGGCTCAGAAAGAATCGAATCAAAATACGTAAAAAACTTTTCACGCTGGTAGGGAGCGTGAATAAAAGATTCGGTGTAGGAAAGGATAAGTTTTGCCATGACATCACTGCCGAAAAGCTGATCGTTTCCCTCACCCCCGACAATAATATTATCGGTCCCGAGGATGTGGGGGAACATGGTTGTGGCGCTTACCTGGAGAGTACCTATGATGTGCTTTTCAAAAAAAAGAGGGTACTCTTCAATTGAATTTTCAGTCATAAGCACGATGATTTTTTTCTTCTCCTCGCTCGTCGCCTGTTTCAGCAGTGATACCAGTACCAGTGTGCTGTCGATTCCGCCCGACCAAAATACATACAAGTTGCGGTTTGAATTGTGAGTAAGATCAAGAAGTTGGCGTGCCCGCTCGTTACAAATATCCTCAAACGATTTTGGCTGTGCGCGCAGTTGTGGCATTGGAAAAACGGAATGCATAGCAATAGGTGTTTTAATCAGGCCGGTTCTATCTAAAAACGCTATTGTACCGTCGCCGTAGAGTTTGAAAAATTTAGAAAATAACAGAACATCGGGCCTAACCAATGCGTCGTTGGTAAGCGCGTGATGCTGGTTGAAGTAAAGCAATTTCATAACCAGGTGCGGACCTACTGTTTCGCGGTTTTGTAGAGGTCGAGCGTGAACTCTTCTG
The DNA here is from genome assembly GCA_009924895.1 of bacterium. GTDB lineage: Bacteria > Patescibacteriota > Minisyncoccia > Phycocordibacterales > UBA2100 > UBA10103. Next base: position 57,877 of record RFQR01000010.1, on the reverse strand, counting down.
CTATTGCGTCGAGCTGAGGAAGTGTCTCTGCATGCCTAATTTTTTTGTAGTATTTCATGCGCATAAATTCTGATTTTAAGAGAATATCTTCGTCCATTTGAGATTTAAACACGATACGTTGCGCCGCTTCTTTCAGTGATATATGTTCCAACTCTGCGTATTGGACAACGAATGGAATTTCAAAAACAGACGGCTCTTGTGTTTGCGAAAGGTAGAGTTTTGCCTGCTCTCGCTTGAGTGAGAGGACAGTTTCTTGCATGTCAACTCCTTTCATAAGTCGCACGCGGGTATCTGAGAGGGCGACCATGACGGTCCCCACAACTTCTGCTTTTTTAGTGGCGAGGCGCGCTTTGGCACGCAGTGCATCGGTGACGATGTGAGGAGCCGTAGGCATGCAGAAGCGCTCTTTAAAGTTCCAACTCCATTCAATGTACTGTTCGGGTTTTTTCCCTACCAAAGGGAAACGCTTAGAAAACCATTTGGTGGACTGATAGTGCGGTATGTGTGCATTTAGAATGCAGTGTGTATGGGGGAAGCACTGCATAAGAAATTGTGTCGGGAGCGCAAATGGACTGAGGGTAAGTATGGTCCCTGTTTCACCGTCAACGAGAATGTGGTAGCGTGTCATAGTGCACGATAGTTATATCACGGTATCGTGACTGAAGGGAGATGCACAGGAGCGGTATCTACTACTTTTTGATGGAGGTATACACAGATTGAGCGGGTCATTGCGACCCGCTCTGCCTTCATTTGCATAGTCCGCGCTGTATGCATTCGGCGACGGTGATGTTCCGGACGCATTTCTTCTCTTGTCCTCTGATGTCGTTGAGGCACCTCTGATCATTGTTCCGATGGACTGCGCACCACCTTGCTTTGGTCACTTGCCCTCGAGGGCACGCTGCTTCTGCGATTGAGGGCGATACCACGATGAGTGCGCACGCGAGCATCAGATACTTCATCTTTCTTCTCCTCAAGTACGAGGCCCAGTACCATACCGGGCAGCTCTAGCTATATTATGGTACATGTATGAAAAATTGCAAGGTAACCCATCGTTCTCGTTCAGTCTCTGGTACACTTACATCCGAGGAACCTTTTTGGGTTCTTACTTCTACCATGCTCTCTCTTCGCACAATCGTTGCTGCGCTCTGCATTGGCGCCGTAGCAGCGTGCGCTTTTTTTGTTGCCAATCACAGTTATTTGTTTGAACGCTTTGACACAGTTAAGCATGGACATATTGTGGTAAACAGAGATTTTTTTAATGATTACTATCGGGACTATTCTGGTACGAGTACGGTCGCGTATGGTCTCGCACTGTCATCAGGCCTTTCTCGAACTTCGTTTCACTCGATCGGGCATACGATAGGGGAGGTGCTGTATGAGCGCGAAGGAAAAAAGGCGCTTGTTACCTGCGCTGATTCATTTGAATGGGGATGTATTCATCAAGTGGTTGGGCGACTTTTCACCGAGAAAGGCAATCAATCGCTTTCAGAACTAAAGATGATATGTTCACAGTATGCCCTCCCTAACGAACGAGAGCAGTGCGAACACGGTGTAGGGCACGGGGTAGCGTTTGCGTATGCGTACGATCACAGCAAAGTGAATGATATGTTGCGCGAGTGCGATAGTGTGAGTGTTACAAGGCCGATTTCAAGAAATAATAGTTGTCACGCCGGGCTTTTCATGGAGCTCAATAACTACTATATGACCATGGAGTACGAAGGCTTCAATGGCCGTCCGGTACCAGAAGATCCGTTTGAACTGTGCCGCAAAGTAAGCACTCGTTATTTACAAAACATTTGTACGTATTGGATGGAACCATGGGTTCATGGGCGAGTGTATGATTTTGTTTATACGCTCGAAGTCTTCCAGAAGCTTGGTGCATTGTGTCGAAGCGCTGAGGGACCTCTCAGAAAGGGATGCTTTGAAGGAGTGGGGCGAAGTGTCGGCGTGAATGCGAAGTTTGCACCAGAGTATGTCATAAGACTCTGCGAAGCAGCATCTCCCTCTCTTGAAGAGCAGAACATCTGCATTCGGCGAGCGGCGAATATGTATCGTTCAGTCAGCAAGCAAAAAGACTACGAGGCAATATGTGCTAGCGCAGAACGTGTAGCAGGGAGAAGCTGTCGATAAACTATGGGAGAGTGATTGAGTGCACCGGCTGCTCAACTTCAGGATTGAGATCAAGAAGCTTGAGTATGGTTGTATCATCAAATCCTGCCATGGGGCGTGCCGGAATCCCACGTGCTGTCGCAAGAAGAAGAATATTTTGCGACATGTGTCCGGCTTCAAGTAATCCGTGAATAAAGGACAGATGCCCATACTTTGCGCTTGAACGTTCCCATACCGAGGTAAAAACGAGGAGAGTATTCACGGCGAGGTTTTTGTGTCCAGGAATACAGCTCGTTACGGCAAAGTTCTCTTCAAGCGTGAGTAGTCTTTCGAGCGCGTGATGCGTGGGATTATAGTGGAAAGCGCCTGGCACGAGATCCAAAACAGAAGTGGTGATGAGGTAGGTCTCGATTGGGTAGAGCGCGCCGCCAGAAGGGTAGTTGCGCTTCACTGTTTCAGGCCTGCATCCAAGTCCGTAGCCGAGTATATCTCCGAGTTGCTGGAGTGAAAGTGGTGCCGCTGGCATTTCTCCTCCGGAGACTCGCTGCTCGAGCGCGTCGGTAAGAGAAAACGAAGAAGCAGAAGGTGTCGGTAAAAGAATGCGCTCAAAACGGGGGTAGTGTTTATGGAGACCGCGCGGCACGTTTTCAGCTTTCTGTGTTGCTCCATGCTTTGTAAAACGCGACGATCGCGCTTCGGCAAACAGGTGGGCAATAAAATGGTTCATACCATCGGGTGAGGCAATTCAGTAAACGGTGTTTCTCGCGCGCGGTACCCACAACTCTCCACCATTGTTTTCATGCGAGTTCCGCCAAGATGCATCATGTCTTCGGCAAGGTGTGTTGGTTGTAGTTCTGGGATAACGACGCTCTCTACTAACAAGTTTGTTGGATTTTGTTTTGATACCCCCAAAGATACGGAAGCGCACTCAAAATGATTACGAGCGCACCAGGAAACAATCCGATCCCAGTGCTCTTCTATCGTGTCATGTTCCCACGGCTCTACTACGACTTCAGTTTCTGAGCCTTCCAGCAAAAACTCAAGCTGAGTGTCTCGGCCAGGCACTGTCCAGTAGAGAACTCGGTTTAACTGGTTGACAACAGGTTCTGTAGTCGTCTGTTGTTTGGGATCTGACGCCCTCAGCCGAAAATTAGTCCGAGCGCGTAGTGCCTCTGAGCATGCTTTTTCGAGACATACACCAAGGGAGCGGTGTGCCTTGAGCCCAATTGTGAATCGGGGCTTGTGTCCTGAAGTATCCTCAGCAATTGCGCATACAACATGAGTCGGTGCGTCGGTTGGCAACTGTAAAAAATGAAATTTCAAGCAGTATCGTGTGCCTCGCTCAAGGAGCTGCCTAAGACCAGGTTGCGCCGCAAGTATTGATTGCGTTGGTGTGATTCGGCGAGGGCTAATACGGTTGAACCACGAGAGGATAAAAGATTCGCGCTCGATAATTTCAAGAGCACCGGAGAGGAGAGCGCCGACTTGACTCGTCCAGGTAGCAAGACCAATCGTGGTGCGTTGACGTATGAGCGGCTCTTCCGTGAGCACAGGGTCAATAACACCGGAGATTGTTTGTGCAGGGATAAGAATTGGTCGTTTTTGCGTATGCGATGTTCCCTCAATCCATGTAAACGTACTTGTGTCACTATATGCTCTTTTCGGACTCTCTTTTCTCTGAGTATCCGAAAATGAAGCGTACCGATCGATATGGATATACTCCCCAGAAGACAATTCCTTCGTAGAAGCGCGCCTCACTCCTTTCCAGTAGTCTTTTGATTCAAACCAGAGATACCGCTCAAGTCCTTCGGCGAGCGCAGCGACGAGAGCCTCATAATTGTTGTTAAGTGACATGCCCCCCACCATCGATTGCTGTTTGTTATTGCACTGAGCGCTCCAGATAAACACGGGTGGTTCGTCGGGTAACTGCGTGCCAGGAGAGTATGACGTTAGTATCTTGTGGCGTATAAGGGTGGCAGCGAGCCCTTGAAGTTCCCCAAGATCCGCATCACCTTCAAGAAACGCACCTCGATCAACAACAAACGTGCCCCCAATTTGTTTCTCGATAAAAGCAATAAATGCTTGAATTGCTCTACCGGGCAACGAGCTGTGTTTCAGTGAAGAAAACAGCAGTGCGTCGATAATCATAGGCGTCATGCTATCACATTTCTCCCCAGATTTGCTGGGTTTCTGTTCGAATCCAGAGTGCAATGTGGTACTATGAAAGTAATGGCATTTGTAACCAAGACCCGCCCTCTTATAAAAGTGCTTTGGGAGGGAATCTCTTTCATTGCACTTGTCTGTCTCGGTTTTGTGCTCGTCTCGCTCGGCTTCTCTGGCGGTAAAAAAATCCTTGGTCAGTCGGGACCAGGCCTTGCACATGCTGACGCGCCCTACTCACAAGCAACGTACTATACTCAGAGTGGATACAGTTGCGGCACCAGTGATTCAAGCGCAAGTAGTGGAGGTGAATCCTCTGCCTCCAGCGCTGCGAGCGACGGGTGCGGATGTTCAGCGTCTGATTCCTGTGGTGGTTGAGGAGGTTGATGTCTTACTTTATCTAAAATATGATACGTTCTGTAAACACAGCTTTGGTGCTCGCAGCAGTAGTCCTCGGAGGTTTTTTGATTGCAGCGGCGCTCGGTTGGAACCCATTTACGCTCCTCATGATGAAAGATCAATCAACGCATGAGCTGCGCGTGGTGGGAGCGAGTGGTGACTTTGATGCAATTATAAAAAAATCTCAAGAAAACCTTCTTCGTTCCAATAGTTCCATCGACTATGAGACCTCGCGCATGTATGAAGCGTATGGCTTTTTTATGAAAGGAGGGCTCGAAAATCGTACAAAAGCAATAGAGATAGTTCGAGAGACCTATAAAAACGCAGGTTCACCAGAATCAAAAGCAGCAGTCTTAAACCAACTGGTTCAGTTTTTGGGAGTCGATAAGAGTAAAGAGTTGTTCGACCTTGTGTTTACCGCCGAACCGTTTTCTGAATTTTATGTAAAAGATTCGTTCGCAAAAAGCCTTGCAAATATTGCCGCAGAATCCTACCGGCAGCAGCATTCGGTGGTTGCGCTTGGCTATTCTCTCTTTCCACACACGGCAGCCTTGAGTGCTGCTAATGCTGAAAAAAATCTATCGAGCGAAGATCGGGCAAAGCACGTTGAAGCAATAACATCAGCGCTTCCCGCGCTCGAGGAGGCATACCAAGAAGAGATGCGGCGTTTTCGCGACGCAGATCCGCTGAAAAAAGTCATACCGTTTCGGTATTATTACTGGCGAGGACTTCTTCTCTCGATCGTAAGTCGTAGCGATGCATCGCGTTTTGAAGAAGCAAAAAAAGCGTACGAAGATGTGTTTGCATACTATGAAACTACCAAAAATGCTGATGGAACTTACCCGGCAACTCTTGAACTGAGGCTCTGGGAAAGCGATATCGGATACACGCTTCTTTTGTTGCGCAAGGGAGGCGATGAGAATAAAGAACTCGCGCACAATCGCATCCGCAGCCTTATACAGCGTATTGAGGCAAATCCGAAGCTCCATGAGGCTGGGTATGTGCAACAATTGCGGCTGATTGCAAAAAGTGAGAAAGCACCGCAAGGAACCGCGGTAAAAAATGTAACGCTCATTGCAAAAGCATTTCCTGAGTTTGGTGCTTTTGTATCAAAGTACGGTGTTACATTGTGATGAAACACATACCTACCTGGTGGACGCTTGCGCTCGGGATATTCGCAGGGGCTCTCTTTGTTTTCTTGGTATCTCAGATAGCGTTCGTACAATTGGTAGCTGAGAGACTTTCTCTGTTTGCGGCTCCCTCTGCGGAGAAAGCGTATTACTATGGCAATGTTCACATGGGCGACGGAGGTGCCCGTCTCTACAATCTTTCTGTGGCACGCTTTTTTTACCTTGAAGCATTGAGATTAGATTCAAACCATCCTCACGCATACCATCAGATTGCGCGTATCTCCTTTCTCAAAGGAAATTTACCAACTGCGCTTGCGCAGATTGATAAGCAAATCGAGCTGCATGGAACTACGACCGTAAATTCATTTTATATTCGTGGATTGATAAAAGGCTTTATGGGGGACTACGAGGGTTCGGCTCATGATTATGAAGTATATCTGCGCTCAGATCCGACTAATTGGGCGGCAATCAATGACTACGCATGGGTGCTTCTGAAGGCGGGGAGGGTGCGGGATGCGCTCATTTCCATCGACTACGGATTGATCGCATTTCCCCGAAACCCATGGCTTCTCAATAGTAAGAGCGTCGCATTATTTGAACTGAACCGATACGCCGATGCGCACATCTCCGCGCTTGCTGCACTACGCAATCTCTCAGACGTCAGCGAAAAAGAGTGGGTACAGGCATATCCGGGGAACGATCCTTTGATTGCTCCCCAGGGAGTACTGGCATTTCATGAGGCAGTACGCCATAATGTGTTTAAGATTGCTCAAGCTTTGAGGACTCCTGAGCATCATTCCTTATGAAAACAGAAAAACAGGTGCACGGGCTCAGACCAACACTCTTTGTTATCTCTGCTTCTTTCGCAGCAGTAGTGTTAGGAATACTGGTTTTAGAGGTACGCACACCGAATCCTTCAATTGAACTCGCTTTCACCTCGCCAAGCCCGCAAGGCCTCGCAATCGTTCCGGCATCGTGCCCTTCAAGTCCGCACTATGTTGGGGATTGTTCGTATAGTCAATCGTACTACCAAGTGTACTACCAGAATTACTACCAGAATTACTACCAGAGCTATTACAACACGTATGCGCAAGGGTACTATCAAGGGTACTACCAGACGTACTATCAGGGCTACTATCAAACCTCATATACCAACTGCAGTTCAGAGAATTTTTGTGTAGGAAATTCGCTGTATCATCGTGGACCTGACAACTTTTGTACCAACACTCCCATACAGAACTGTCAGTATGGATGCAGTGGCGGGGCGTGTCTTCTCCCGGCGCCTTCAATTTCCTTCACGGCTTCACCGAAACTTATCGCAGGTGGTGGAAAAACAAAGTTAACGTGGACCTCCACCAACACCTCATCGTGTTCGGTAACCGAAGATAATTCAACTATTGTAGATTCTTGGAGCGCGTTGAGTGGAACGAATGTGCTCTCGAGTCCCCTCTACCAGAAAACGACGTACACGCTCACCTGTATTGGTCTCAATGGCTTACAACCATCGTTAACTCAAACTGTGAACATTATTCCGGATTGGCGAGAAAAATAAAACATCAGTTTTCGGAAAGAGTGGTCTCGAAACAGGAGGCCTGTGCCCTCATGGTCCTGTAGGAGCGTGTAAATTGTGTTTCAAAGATTACTCACTATACTGGTGGTCATGAGGCCGAATAAGAACATTGGGGAATGGTATCACGCACTGTCAAAAGACATTTCTATGGGCGGGAGGGTCAATATTCCGCGAGATATGGAAGAGTGGCCCAAAAGTTGGAAGACAGTCGAATATAAGCATTATAAAAGGTGCCCTTCGGTTCCGCTCTTGCCATTAGAGCAGTGTAGACTTGTAAATCCTCTCACCGATACATTATTTTCTCGAAAAAGTAATCGAGATTTTGAGGAGCGCGGATATGTTATGACTCACAAAGTCCTGAGTACCTTTATTGCAAATACGATAAGTAAAACAAAGGGTAATTATCGGATATATCCTTCGGGCGGTGCACGCTACCCGCTCGAGTTTTATTTCTTCCTAAAGCGAAGCAGTGATATGGCGCTCGGGATATATCACTATAACGTCGAGGACCATGCTCTCACTCTTCTCAAAGGTATTGAGCATATCGATTTGTCTTCCAGACCCATTCACGGATATGAATGGGCGAATCATACTGCGGTCGACGTGTTTATATCAGCCATATTCGAGCGAAATTTTCGTAAATACGGGGAGAGAGGATACCGCTATGTGATGCTCGAAGCAGGACACGTTAGTCAGAACTTTTACCTGGTCTCGACCGCGCTCGGTCTTTCTTCGACCGCGGTCGCTGGGGTGTTAGATATCAATGTCGAGGACATGCTGTACTTGGATGGAAAGTATGAATCCCTGGTCCACACGTTCTTATTGGGGTAAGGAATACTCTATGATGAATATAAGAGAATATCTCAGCACCAATCCCCGTATACATAAATTCTCGGTAGCTCCGACATTCTGGGGCAAGGTCAAATTTGAGTGCATAAAAGCATTATTTAAAACACTCCCGTTTGGAGGAAGGTTGTATGTCGATGCTCCCCAGAATCTGAACTTCTATTTTGAGCTCCTTTTCTCGTATCTAAAAAAGGAATTTGGGATGCACGTAGGGAATACGATAAGTGTTCTTGGTATAGGTTCAAAAGGTTATAAAGGTAACGTTCTTGTGGAGGTTGATATTGATGGAAAAAAGGAAGTAATCAAAGGTCATGGCTCAAGTTTTGAGAGTCAGGACGAAGCGCTTTCAAAAGCAGTGGGAGAGTTTCTGGAACGGTACTCCTCTGCAGTGCCGTCGCCGGATGATGCGGTACTCATACGATCGGGGGAGGTAGAGCATTTTTTACGCAATACTGTCCACGTGAGGCAATTCCATTCGTATAGTAAAGAACAAATCGCGGCAAACTCGCGCCTCTCGTTTCGTTCGACGGGGAAGATGAAACTACTTCCCATGGAACACTTGATGAGTGGCAAGAAGGTGTGGTATCCGCTGCAACAAATCTTTTGGCATCAAAATGCGCTTCAGAGAAAAGAAGGTTTTTTTTCATACGCAACGACGAGTGGCTGTGCGGGAGGATTTACGGTGGAAGAAGCAACACTCTTTGCATTCTACGAACTTATAGAACGAGATGCTTTCATGTGTCACTGGCTTACCAAAAGTTCTCCAAAAAAAGTAGTTTTAGAGAAGGGCGTGTTTCCCGCATACGACGACTTCTCTACACTTATTGATGTTTCTGGTTTCGAGGTGCATATACTAGATACCACCACCAATACTGGTATTCCATCGGCGCTCTGTGTTGTTCGCGGTAAGGACGGCGTGCAGCTATGCGTCGCCGGGGGAGCCCGCGCAACCCTGATGGAGGCGATAGAAGTTGCATTTGGCGAAATGATGTCGTGTGTTGCTCTTTTGCGCTCAGAGCAGAAGTTTTCGTTGCCCCCAACATACGTGCCGTTTACAACAACCGGGATACATCGTGATGAGCGGATACGTCTGTGGGCACATGCGCAGGATACGAGTGCGGCACACTTTCTTTTGGATGGCGAAACAGTAGCGATACATCATGCAAATGTTCACGAATACCGCAGTGCGGTTTCGGTAGAAAAAAAGGACGAACTCAAACACTGCTTGAGTATGCTTGCCCGTGCGGGGGAAAGCTATAGTCATGTATATCGGTACCTATTCCGTAGTCCTCGGGTGGAAGCGCTCGGTTTTTTTGTGGTGCGCGTCATCATTCCTATGCTGTATCCACTCTATTTATCGGAAAACCACGCTTTTACTGAGTCTGCTCGCTTATGCGATTTTGCCCGGTGGAAACATGGCACTGAACAGTTTGAAATAAATACAACAGTACATCCATTTCCATGACCTGAAGTCTGGGGATATGTTCTTGCGTGACCAAAAGGCCGGTATATACTGAGTGAATGAGTAGTATCAAGAATAAAATAATTCTTGCTTTCGGTGTAGTTTTCGCCTCATTCTTCTCTCATTTCTTTGCCGGCTTTTTTAGTGATGGTCCGCTTGCAATAGTTGATACGGTGACTGCGGATGCCATTCCAGCAGGAAGCAATACAGCAGGTAATGATGGTGGTACAGGTGCATGCTGTGGCTCGGGAGGGTGTGGTTCCGAATCATCGAATGGAACTGGATGTGGAAATTCAGGATGACAATAATGATGTTTTTTCTTTTGAGTAATATTTTTCATGAACACTAATCCCACAAATACGGTAAGCACACTCACTCTTGTGGGGATTATACTGTGTGCGGTACTTGGGCTTTGGTTATTTCAGCAAAAACTCGCCTATGACGCTAAACAGAGTAGGACGAGTGCCATTGACCTTCATGTTCCCGATACTGAAAGCGTGAGAGCAACTGCGCCAAGCACTATACAAAATACTTCTCAAGAAGAAATAAATACGTACGTTACTCGAGTGGAGGATGAGTTGCATAAGGTTTCACCCGAAAGTACCGAAGCGCGCTTATTGCTTATTCGAAAAGCAGCGGCAATGTCTTTACCGCGCGATGTCTCGTTTGATCGCGCGAATCTTGCCGAAACACTCGATATTTTTAAAACAATTATATTTGCTCCTGAGAGTCCGAATGATTTAGCAAAACGAATTGGAATCGTCGCGTTTGCGAGAATGTTTGATCAGTGGTGTTTTGACTCTCGTGGTATTTCACCCCTCACCTACAATGTCGCAGCGTTGTCAGATCCGTATAAGAATCACGCGCGTTCCTATAAAAAGAATAGTCAAGTGAACACCATGTTTGCTGTTTCGGATTTTCTTGACTCGTATGCTGACGACACTGTTCTGAGAAAGGATACCATCTATCTTGCGGTAACTTCAAAGATTGACGCTATTCTCTTTCGGTCATTTGGGAAGACTCTACAACCCGATGATCGGCGCACCATCCTCACTCGTTTGGGAAGAAATCTCGAAAGAATGCCGTTTTCTCAATACACTACATTCAGGTCAGGAAAGCCTGGTGAACTTTCAGAAAAAGATCTTCAATTTGCAATTGCCAATGATATTTTTGAGTCATACAAGGGCGTTGATGTTGATAATGCAAAAATAGACGAAGGCTACAAGAAGCTTTTTACCGGACTGAATGAATATGCCGGCAAAGATGTTATGACGGCGAACATGTTTCGCAGTATTGCCACGGTATATTACGTTGATTCACTCAAGCGTCGGTATGGCGATACCAAAGAAGCAGAAGTTCAGAAATTAATTTCTGATTTCTTGAAAACAATGAACACGAATCCGACGATCAGTCGACTCATGGCGGCCTACTTCAGAGACGGGCTGTACGGAGGATCGACCTGGGAGCCTATGAAGAACAACTTTATTTCTCTCTCGAACGACAACAAAGACCTCAAGAAGTACTTTATTTCGGTGGGTATACCCGAGAAGGATATTGTGGGTAAAAAAAATGACTGGTCTGCTTGGAAAATATAACTTTTTTCCTCCCACAGAGAGGCGCATCTTCTGGCTCGCACTTCTTATTTTTTTGGTAGGGGTGGTGGGCCTGTTTGCGTATCGTAATTCAAGCAGGTACATCGTTTCAAAATTACCAGAAACGGAAAAAAGCACACAAGGGTACTTGTATACCGCAGTAGACACGAAAACCAACTCGAAGTATTTAGTAGTAAGTGATACGAGAGTTGCGGAACATACGTTTAATCCTGACTTTTACTTCACCTACCAGGATGTGAGTCATATCTGGAACCCGAAGAGCTGCGCCAAGATGCCGTCGGTCATCGATATTCGTGGGAATGTGTTTATGATCGATGTTGTCTATGAAGGTGGAGTACTTACAAAGAAGTTCATTATGTACGATGCTATCAGTCGCCAGAAAACATATTTTGATATTAGCGACAGATTCGTGATTTCGGATCTCTTTTTAGAAAACGGGGTCCCTTTTTTCTTTGAAAGAAGGCGAGATGGTGTATACAAAACACTCATTGAGACAGAAAAAACGTATGCACCGTTTGCATCTGTGCTGGTAAAACAACACAAAGTATTTTCAATCGCAACTGACGACCTCATCACAGCACGTCGTCATGAATCAGGTGATATTGTGTTTACGCTGTTTGAAAATAAGACAAATCGCGTTACGTATCGTTTTGATGCGGACACAAATTCGCTCGTACCGTATATGAATATTTCTCACAAGGAACATGGCGACTCTGGTATGGAAGGTAGGTTGCTCGGGAATGGAGAACGTGAATATAGAAACATCAGGAATGAGCTGGAGTATGGGTTACTCAAAGAAAAGACCGGAATAACATTGTTTCAAAAAAAGAGTTCTGCTTACTTGTATACCATCAATTCGTATTAGTATTCAGAAAAGATAGAGTCACCGACATAGGTCGGTGACTCGGGAGTTCTGGTAGACGGGTGCAGGATCAGTTTTTCTTGCACTGCCGGTAACTCCGTCCCACGTGTAGCCGGCGTTGCAGGCGCAGTAAGGCCGAAGTGCCCCCTCCGTGATGAGTGTGGAATTTTTCACGCACTTGAGTGCGTGTGCCGGCGCCGAAGAGAGGACAGATACGATCCCTGATGCCGCAGTCAAGAGGAAGACGGACGCGAGGGCGATGCGAACGGTATGCATGGGTAAGCTCCTTCGTTGATGTGCCAGCCGCAACCGCGCGGTAGCTGTACTATTTGTACGCCAACCATTCAGAATGTCAATGGGGCTATTGTGCTTCGGGTGAGAATGGGTGTATTATGTGCGCATGAAAGTTGCTGGAGCAGTGGGCGTATCCGTACTTCTCCTTGCCTTATTTTTAGTAGTGAAATCGCACGTAGATAGTCCTGCTATTCCTCAAAGTAGATTGTGGATGGAATACGCAATGCAAGTAGTGCGAGAGAAAAAGCCGGCTCCGACTGAATCTGCTCGACTATACGCTAGTATTGCTACAATCTATTACGAGAGTCTTACAGATGCACGCGTGAACGGTGTGCATGAGAGAGAGGTGCATGCAAATACGCGTGTTCAGAATTTCTTGAATAATGTCTATCCTGATTTACGGGCCTCAACATCCGAGTTTACACGAAAAAACAACATGACTATTGCAGCTGAACATTCAGAAGCTGCGCCAGAAGATAGTATCGAAACCTACCTACAAAGATACGAAAGTGATGCGCAGCAGCGGCCTCTACCACATGGAAAAGCAACAAAAAGTAATGCGTTGTGGTTCGATGAGAGGAAGCCGTTTACACCCCATGCTGGACAATGGAAACGGTGGAACCTAACGCGGTTTGATGCGCAAGTCCCGCCACCTCCTCGTTTTATGAGTAAGGAACACCTCAGTGCACTGAAGGAAGTTATTACCGCTGCGACTCAAAGAACAGTAGAACAATCGGCGCTCGTTAATTTTTGGGGAGGCGTGCCTGGCACCGAACAGCCGGCTGGGATTTGGCAGAACCGACTTTTTTCGGAAGCACAGGAGAAGAATCTTAGTAATGAGAAGTACGCGTACGCACAAATGGTCCTTGCTCAGGTTATTGCCGACTCGTTTATGGAATGCTGGAAAGTTAAATTTATCTACAATACAAAACGACCGAGCATGGTGGCACCTCTTATAGGGGAACAGGTGTCGCTCGCAATGAATAATCCGCCATTTCCAAGTTATGTTTCCGGCCACTCTACAATATCGAGAGCAGCTGCAGTGGTGCTGGGGGCATTATTCCCCGATAAAAAAGAACGATTTTACTCTGACGCCGCGACTGCAAAGAATTCACGCCTATGGGCAGGAATTCACTTTCCGTACGATAACGATGAGGGAGAAAAAATGGGTAATCGTATTGGCGAATACTATGTAGAACATGTTCTGCAACTCCCTTTTAATCGATAAAAGAGATAGTTTTCAAAAGAAAGCCTCGAAACTGCATGGTACTATAGAGTGCGATGAAACATCGGTACGATACTCGAATCTATAAGGCACTCATTCATCACAGCAAGTCTCCTCATGCCTGGGCGACGACAATAACCGTGTTTGTGGTCGCAGCCTCGGTTTTGACAATCGTTTCACTCGGTGTGCGTTCGGTTACCCTGAGTCATCTTTGGGAACATAGTGTATTTTTTCTGTTTCCAACATCAGAGAGGGCGTATGCCTACGGAAGTCGTCACCTCGACACAAAAAATTACTACGACTACGATCTTGACCGTGCAGAATTTTTTCTTCAAGAATCACTGCGTCTCAACCCTCTTCAGCACTATGCGCATCATCAATTAGGAAGGATTGAATTCCTTCGAGGGAATCTCACCGGTGCAATCGCTCATCTTGATATTGAGATACAAAGATACCAACTAAAATCGGCTTCATCGTACTATGTGCGAGGATTGGTGAAAGGATATCAAGACGATTTTAAGAGTTCTGCTGAAGACTATGAAGTGTATCTACGCTCCGACCCATACAACTGGGCGGCACTCAATGATTACGCTTGGGTACTCCTCAAGAGTGGTAGATCAGATGAGGCGTTGGTGTCACTTGACTGGGGTCTTATGCGAGAGCCGAGCAATCCCTGGCTCCTTAATTCAAAAGCGGTGGCGCTCTTTGATTTGAAAGAATATGAAAAGGCAATGGAAGCCTCGGCTAGTGCTCTTCGGTCGGTGACAAACGTTACTGAGGCAGACTGGATTCGGGCCTATCCGGGCAACGACCCTCTTATTGCCGGGGAAGGGGTGCAGTCATTACGGCAAGCGATAAAAGCAAATATGCACAGAATCCGTGACGCAGAGCTTGCCCGGTGAAAATGTATGAGATGATTAAGCGGTGAAGAAAAAATCGTTGCCGGTATTCACAAAAATACAAGCACTACTTATTCTTACCTGTGTGGTAGGAGTGGGATCAATGGTACTGTTTCAGTCACCACCGCGATCAGGTATTTCTTCCGCGGAAACGCGATTTGTTGAAAAGAATCAGTTAGGACTTCAGATTGTTCCTGCATCGTGTCCCTCTAACCCCCACTCAGCAAGGGAATGTAGTCCAATTTACTCACAACCGTACTATCAAGGGTACTATCAGGCTTCATACCCACCGGGCGGGTATTCACAAGCTTCGTACACGGGTGGTTATTCACAAGCCTCATACATTCGTGGCTATACGCAATCGTATTATCAAAATTACTATCAAACATCGTACGGCACCTGTTCGGCCCAAAATTTCTGCTCAGGCAATAATCTGTACCATCGCGATGGAAATTGCGTTGATACGTTGATAGAAGCGTGCCAATACGGATGCAGCGGTTCTGTGTGTAACGGGATTCCTCAGCCTGCTATCACTCTCCAGGTAACACCACAGCTTGTGAGCGCCGGTTCTCGAGTCCGTATTACATGGACTTCAATCAACGTAACCACCTGCTCACTTACCGAGAATAACCCAAATATAAACGACACGTGGACAACACTCAATGACTCAAAGCAGTCTTCGGCAATAACCGAACAAACGGTCTATACATTGTCATGTGTTGGACTTGATGGATCACGACCCTCGATTTCAAAGATTGTAAACGTTATCCCGATATGGCAAGAAAAATAATTGCGGCGAGTGCTGGTTTGTTCCTGGGACTCGGGCTCGTTTTTTCGGCGCACGCTGATTCATTGTTAGAAGCCAACATACGCGCTGCAGTATCGAAAGACCCGCGATCGCAGCTGCTTTCCCCGACGGAATTTCAGTCCCTCATTCAGGCACTTACAGAAAAATCACAAAAAGAAGGGATTGACCCGGCATCCCTCGCTCCTGCGATTGACGCACAATTTGAAGCAACTGCGGAGATATCTGCGTGCGAGGGGGTGCCGCTCATCTGTTATCTTGCGTTTTACCTCGGCATTTCGCTTGTTGAGGCATGGTGGCTTGCGCTCGGGTTTCTCGCAGGTGTTTTGATTATCCTCTTTTTCTATCACCACCATCACCATAAAATGATGCTGAAACAAAAGCCGAGACTCTACGTATAACTTGCATTCTCAGAAAGAGTCGCGTATACTCCCGTGCACGCTATGTCCCCATACGGGACCAATGGACTGACGCTTCTCGAAAGCCGGCCATTGCCGGCGTTTTGTTTGGTAGAAAAATAATGAGCGAAAGCGACTATATTTTTCACCACCCCTCACCACTTTCCACGAGATAGTGCTTGAGGAGTAATGAGTTTAGAGAGAATGAACACGATCTACATTCTTAGTTGTTTCTAAGAAAGTGGTGAGGGGTCATGATTTTCTACCACTCGCAAAGCTCGTGAAGAAAATCTATGAAATTCATGCTTGCAACCAAAGGAAGAATGACTCAAGTCTTTGATGACAAGGGTATCGTTACTCCCGCTACCGTGCTCACAGCAGGTCCTCTTACCGTTACTCAGATCAAGACCAAGGCTGTTGATGGGTACGATGCTACTCAGTTTGGTTTTGGTACTAAGAAGGAAAAAAATATGACAAACCCTGAAAAGGGTCATCTTAAAGGCCTTCCAATGGTACGCACTCTTCGCGAAATGCGCGATATGTCAGGTATGGAGAAAGGCGCCACACTCGACGTTTCAGTCTTTGTTCCCGGTGATGTTGTCGAGGTTTCTGCTCTTTCAAAAGCAAAAGGCTTTCAAGGTGGTGTAAAGCGCCATGGATTCTCGGGTGGTCCTCGCTCTCACGGTCAGAAGAACAAAGAGCGCGCTCCGGGTTCTATTGGTGGGGCAGGTCGCGCAGGTGGTCGTGTTTCAAAGGGTCAGCGCATGGCAGGCCGCATGGGAGGCGACCGTGTTACAGTCAGAAACCTTCGCATTCTTCAGGTTGACGCAGCAACAAATACGCTCGTAATCTCTGGCGCGATTCCAGGTCACCCAGGGACACTCATAGAAATCCGCTCACACTAGTATGAAAACAGACATTTACACAGCTGCAGGTAAGAAAAAGGGAAGTATCGAGCTTCCAGAAAACATCTTTGGTGTTGCCTGGAACGATTCTTTGATGCACCAAGTTGTTACTTCGATGCAGGACAACGCACGTAAGCCCGTTGCTCACGTCAAAGACCGTGGAGAAGTTCGTGGTGGTGGCAGGAAGCCGTGGAGACAGAAGGGTACTGGTCGGGCTCGTCACGGCTCTTCACGTTCCCCAATCTGGGTCGGTGGTGGTATAACGCACGGCCCTCGTAAAGAAAAGCAGTTTTCCCGCTCAATACCTGGAAAAATGCGCGCTAAAGCACTCTTTATGGCGCTTTCAAAGAAACTTGCAGACGGCGAAGTAGTCTTTGTTGACTCATTCGGCTGTGACAAGCCAAAGACCTCAGTCGCTCAGAAAGCACTCGTTGCTATCGGCAAGGCTGGTTTTGAAAAGCTCAATACAAAAAAGAAAAACGCGGCACTTGTCGCGCTTGCAGAGCCTACCGAAGCAACCAAAAAGAGTTTCCGTAACTTGGGTCACGTTGATACGACAGACGTACGCGCTCTCAATCCTGTTGCGGTGCTTTCTCACACCTATCTTGTTATCGAAAATCCCGAAGCAGCTGTTGCAATGATTGCGCAGCGCGCTCCTCAGAAAAAATAATTATGGCACTCTTCAAAAAAGCAACAAAACCAACGAAGGAGGCGAAGACAAAGGCGCCAAAAGTGGAGAAGGCGGTAGCAGTAGCTTCTCCAACACTTAACGCTTCTTATTCAGCACTTCTTCGTGCTCCACGCATTACCGAAAAGGCATCGATGCAAGGCATGAACAACGTGTATACCTTCAACGTCGCAGTAAGTGCTACGAAAGCTGAAATCGCAAAGGCAGTGTTCTCACTCTACAAAGTGAAGCCCGTCGCAGTGAACGTGATCCATATTCGTGCCAAGGTCCGCCGCAATGCTCGCACCGGGAAGTCAGGTATGTCAGCTGCTGGTAAAAAGGCATACGTATTTTTGAAGAAGGGTGACTCTATTAATCTCGTATAACCATTATGGCACTCAAAACGTATCGTCCCGTCACCAAGAGTTCTCGCGCGATGAGTCGCATCGACTACCGTACCTTGCTCTCAGGAGACAAGCCGCTCAAGTCACTGAAAGGTGGTTTTAAGCGTGGATTTGGCCGCAACAATGCAGGCCGCATCAGTACTCGTCACAAGGGAGGAGGACACAAGCGCCTTGCTCGCATGGTTGATTTCATGTTCGACAAGAAAGACATTCCTGCTCGCATCGCTACCATCGAATACGATCCAAACCGCTCAGCATTTATCGGTCTTGCAATCTACCGCGACGGTGAGAAGCGCTATGTGCTTCTTCCAAAGACAGCAAAAGTGGGTGACATCTTTACGGTAGGAGAAAACGCTCCTGCGGTGCCAGGCAACCGCCTTCCACTTGCAAAGATTCCAGTTGGTGCATTTGTCTACAATGTAGAAATCAAGCCAAACGGTGGTGGTGTCATCGCTCGCTCTGCAGGCAATTTCGCAGAAGTAGTCGCCTACGACGATGGCTACGCACACCTCAAGATGCCTTCAACAGAAATTCGCCGCATCATTGGTACGGCATGGGCAACTATTGGCGAAGCGTCAAATCCTGAGCACAATCTCGAAAACTTGGGTAAGGCTGGTCGCTCACGCTGGAAGGGTATCCGCCCTACGGTCCGTGGTACCGCAATGAACCCAGTTGACCACCCGCATGGTGGTGGTGAAGGACGTCAAGGTAGAGGCCTGCGCCGCGCGAAGACTCTCTGGGGTAAGCCATCAGGCAAGGGACAGAAGACAAGACGCCCTAAAAAATATAGCAACGTATTTGTGGTATCTCGAAGAAAAGTTGGAAAGCGCAAGTAATCAGCTACACAATAGGGCGTCGCAGTCCATGCAGCAACTTTGGTTTACTTTTGTTGAGACGTACTAAGGTCATAATCTCTACGAGATCTTTTCTACATGAAAAATGAATAGTGGCTGAACTGTATTGAACGAAACCAAAGATGATGCTGGGCAAGCACCCAAAGAAATATTCGAATGTTTTTATTGTGTCTCGACGCAAAGTAGGAAAGCGCAAATAATCGATTCTCAGGTAATCGCCTCAAGCCCAGCTCTAATTGCTGGGCTTCTTGGTTTTCGTGAGTGACGTAATATGCATGAACACGATGAATTTTGTGAATAATCCAGGAAATTAGGGCTGGGCGAGGTTGGCAAGCGAAAATAAAACGAAAGAGACCCAGAAAGGGGTCTCTTGGGTTACCGGGTTTTCCACAGCTCCAGAGCGTTGTAGCGAGTAATCTTTGAGCTATGTCTGGGACTCGGTCCCCCGCCGATCAAGAAAGTTCGACCTGTAGACTTTTGCAGCAAGACAAACGTTGCTCCCAGTCGTGCCTTCCGATCGGGAGACTTTCTTAGAAGATTCTTTTTGTACTGGATGGCCATCTTTCTCTCTTTGAATAGCGCTTCGGTCAGGTCTGCATTTAGAGAAAGAACGTGGCGAAGGGGAGAGTTAAACTTGAGGAAACTCGTAACTTTCCACCACCTATGAATGATCCAGTCTTCGCCGAGTGGTTTATCAGCCAAACGGCACAAAACAATTTTTTTCATTTCGAGGTGCTCCATTGCTGAGTGCTTGGCGAACTCTAATCAGTTTACAACCACTCTGCAAGCAAAATTACTTACTCACCTCTTCGAGAGCGGAAGAGGATTGATGTGTGAGAGGACGGCGCGATAGCCGCCAGCTTCACTCAATAATTTTTTTGCTACTCGCGCTACCGTCGCAGAGCTGAGCCCGGTTTCCTTCTGGATGAGAGTGTAGGGAACTGATTCGTTAAGCATGTCGGCTGCCTGGAGGCGCTTGGCGAACGTAGTGAGTTCTTCTTCGGTCATGAGGTCAGAAAGAAATGCACGCATTTCGTTGCGTGAACGAACTACCTGCAGCGCGGTGACGAGTGCCCGAATATGCGGCGCCGACCAGTCCATGCAGATATGATATGCGCAAAATTACTTTCGTCAACGAAAGCGTGCTAAAAGTGATAAAACAAGCATTTAAGCCACAAAAATGCTCTTATTAGAAAAAGTTATACGGATTTCTTGACCAAAATACCCGTATAGTCTATAGTTCTCACGAATCGCAAAGTGTTTCGGTTTTGTGAATTTCCCTAAACCCTAGTCACTACTGGCTATTCACTCATTTTCCTATGACACGATCACTTAAAAAAGGTCCCTACGTAGATGCAAAGCTTGCAAAGAAAGTTGCTGCTCGTAAGCCGGGCAGTGCTCCTATTAAGACGTGGGCTCGCGCCTCTCAGATTCCACCAGAGTTTGTTGGTTTTACCTTCCAGGTTCACAACGGAAAGAATTTTGACGATGTATATGTTTCAGAAGATATGGTAGGTCATCGTTTGGGCGAGTTTGCTCCGACAACCAAATTCCTTCGTCACGGAGGTAAGATGCAGAAGGAGGCAGACATGGCTGCAAAGGCAACTGAAATCGCTGCGGCACAGGCGGCAAAAGCATCGGCAACTGCTGCTAAGAAATAGATATGAAAGCTACTCTTTCTAACTACAAACAGTCTCCACGCAAGGTTCGCCTTGTAGCAGACAGTATTCGCGGCAAGTCTATCGAGGCTGCTCGCAACGTGCTTGCATTCCAGATGCAAAAATCGTCCCCGGACCTCTTAAAGCTTTTGAACTCTGCCGTTGCAAACGCAACGCACAAAGGCGTCGAAGAATCACAGCTTTTTGTGCAGAAAATCGCCGTTGATAAAGGTCTTGTCATGCGCCGCTTCAAGCCTATGGCACGAGGCAGGGCTGCAGCCTTTCGCCGCACCATGAGTATTATCACGCTTGAGCTCGGTTCACGCACTGCTGGAGCTCAGTCAATTCAGCCCAAAGTGAAGGCAACCAAGGCCACTCCCAATAAAACAATGAAGAAGCGCGTGACTAAGAAGACTAATTCCTAGTGGCTATACCCTAAACCCTATTTATGACACACATTGTCCACCCATACGCACATCGCCTCGGCATCATTCGCGATTGGAAGTCGCGCTGGTTTGCTAAGACTCCCGCTGAATACCGTATCAACGTCATGGTTGATGCCATGATTCGACGCTTTTTAAAGAAGCGTTTGCGTGGTATGTATGTGACGACAGTCGACATTGAGCGTTCGCAGAAAAATATTCGCGTGCACATCAAAACCTCGCGCCCGGGCCTCATCATTGGCCGCGGCGGAGAGGGAAGTCAGAAGCTTACCAAAGAAATTGAAACAGTTGTTCGCAAAGTAAAGGGGGCTCCAAAACTTGCAATTCGACTCGATATCGAAGAAGTTCGTTCGCCAGAATCACAGGCCGCTGTTGTTGCATACATGATTGCAGAAGGTCTTGAGAAACGACAAACATTCCGCCGTGTCATGAAGCAAACGGTTGAGAAAGTGATGGCAAACCGCGATGTACAGGGTGTGCGCATTGCGCTCTCTGGTCGCCTCGGGGGAGCAGAAATGTCTCGCCAAGAAGAAATCAAGAAAGGTCGCGTGCCGCTTCAGACGCTCCGTGCTGACGTCGACTTCTGCCGTGAGATTGCCTATCTCCCGTATGGTGTGATCGGTGTGAAAGTATGGATTTACCGCGGCGATATTTTCAAAGAAAAAGAAGCTAAAAAAGCCTAAATACTATGCTTGCACCAAAGAAAACAAAATATCGCAAGTGGCAAAAAGGTCGTGCTAGTGAGGCTCGACGCCTTGCCCCAGAAACTCGCGGCACGACCGTAGCGTTTGGATCGTTTGGCCTCAAGTCGATGTCACAAGCGCGTATCACTTCAAATCAGATTGAAGCTGCTCGTAAAGCGCTTTCTCGCGCAGCGGGCAAAACCGGCAAGGTATGGATCCGTGTTTTTCCTGATCGACCGTGGACCCAGAAGCCATCAGAAGTGCGCATGGGTGCCGGTAAAGGTGACGTACAGGGATATGTTGCTGACGTTGGCCCTGGTCGTATTATTTTTGAAGTCGATGGTGCGGCAGAAGCAGTTGCGCGCGAAGCGCTTCGCAAGGCAGGCACCAAGCTTCCTGTTAAAACGCGCGTAGTAACACGCATCTAAATCTATGAAAGACCTTGCTAACCTCGACACACTCGCACTAAAAAAGATGCTTGCCGACAAACAGGAGGCGCTTCGCATGTTTCGTTTTGGTGGCGCAGGGGGGCGTGCGCGTGATACTCGCGAAGGACGAACGCTCCGCAAAGAGATTGCACAGATTTTGACTGCTTTGAATCGAACATCAGTTGCAAAATAAGTAAAAAACGATTACAGTAAGCCACCTTATGAACACAACAACGGAAGCAAACGGAAAGACACTCACGGGTACCGTCGTCAAGACGGCTATGAAGGACACGGCAACTGTTGCTGTTGTTCGTTTTGTCAAACACCCAAAGGTAAAGAAGTACATCAAGCGCACCAAGAAGTTTTTGGTACACGATGTAGGTAACACTGCACAGGTGGGGGACAAGGTTACGATTCGGGAGACGCGCCCAATTTCAAAACTGAAGCGCTTCATTCTCGTCAAATAACTCTATGCTTCACGACCGATCAATTGTTAAAATAGCTGACAACTCGGGTGGTATCCTGGGTCGCGTTTTCAAAGTGCTCGGTGGCTCAAAGAAGCGCTACGCTGAAATCGGTGAAGAGGTAGTTATTTCTATCCAGACCGCACAGCCTCGCAAGTCAGTAAAGAAGAAAGATGTACATCGCGCCGTTGTCGTGCGCCAGGTAAAAGCACTCCGCCGCAAAGACGGTTCGTATGTGCGCTTTGACGAAAACGCTGTTGTGCTTGTTACTGGTTCTGGCAAAACACCAAAGGAGCCAAAGGCGACTCGCGTGTTTGGTCCGGTCCCTCGCGAACTTTCAGAAAAGGGTTATCACACCATCGCGTCACTCGCGCCAGAAATCGTTTAGAAAAATAAGGAGTGAAACGATTATATTTTTCTTAACCCTGCTCTAATTTTACAGAACAACATTTTTAGTATATGATGCCCCGCGAGTTACTAGAAAACCATTTCCGATCTCGAAGCTCAGTAAAATTAGCGCGGGGTGTAAGTTGTTTCTAACTCACTTCGTTCGTAAGAAAAACTAACATGAAACTCAAAAAAGGCGATAAAGTAATAGTGATTGCAGGCAAAGACAAAGGCGAGAAGGGGACTATTGCTCGTGTCATGCCAAAAGAGAACAAAGTTCTCATCGACGGTGTAAATGTTGCAAAGCGTCATCGTCGTCGCACGGCACAGAGTAAGTCAGGTCAAATTATTGACAAAGCAATGCCGGTTCACGCATCAAACGTCATGCTCGTTGATCCAAAAGGAGGCAAAACAACTCGTATCAAAATTGTTCGCAATGATGGCGCCCGTGCTCGCGTAGCAGTCAAAAGTGGATCAAAACTTTCCTAATATATGAAAACCAACGCAACACGCAAAGAAGTATTCGAGGCGCTCAAAGGCGAGTTCGGCTGGACGTCTCTCATGCAGGCACCAAAAGTAACTAAGATTACTGTTTCTTCTGGTACGGGCACGAAGACGGACAAAAAACGCAAAGAATTCATTAAGGGCCGCCTCACGACGCTTACCGGTCAGATGCCGGCAGAGCGCGCTGCAAAGAAAGCGATTGCAACCTTTAAGTCACGTACAGGAGATATTGTTGGCATGCAAGTAACGCTTCGTGGCGCACGTATGCAATCGTTCCTCGACAAGCTCATCCACATTGTATTTCCTCGTATCAAGGACTTCCGTGGCTTCAAGGCAAGTTCAATCGATGAAATGGGTAATCTCACGCTTGGTATCAAGGAACACACGGTGTTTCCTGAAGCTGCTGACGAAGACGCAAAAGATATTTTTGGTCTTGCTGTCACTTTCACCACTACAGCGAAAGACAAAAAAGAGGCAGAAGCCTTCTTCCGATTCCTCGGAATGCCACTTCAGAAATAACAAAAACAAACAACCTCGCTTGCGCGGGGTTGTTTTGTTAGAGGTTTGCTTGAATTGCCTTAATGACTACGTTTAGAACTTCTGGCTCGACGTTTCGAATAGGCGCCATGCTTCTTTGGCCAAAATCAGGGTCAACAAATTCTATTCCCTCGAAAGTTACTGACGATTTGTAGCGGGGGACACAGTGCCAGTGCACTTGTGGGTCGGGTGGTCATTTTGGTATGCCAAGTTCATGAGGCATGACCAATTAAACATGGTGGCGCCAAATGCTCTGGTAAGCGCTGATTCAATAGTTCAAACCAGTGAAAGAAATTCAATGAGTTCCTCAGGTGTAACCTCTGAAAGAGTGGGACACGGTCGCTTTAAGACAATAACCAGTCTACCGAGATAACGCTAGTTTGCATTTATGACTATTCGCCAATTTTTAGACTCGCTAATTACATCGAGGGTGTTCATCAATCCTCAGTATACGCTACCGTGTCTCGGTCCATAAACTTTATTGACTTCCAGGCTAGCTTCGTTTACTATGCACGGGCTTCGTAGGGGATAGGTATTTGGGTAGAGCTACAGCTCTCACGAGCTCGCTTACTTCCCGAAACACTGTCACGCGGAGGACTGCTCTAATCTGAGTCGTAAGATCAGATGCCGGCGCCTCAACACTCTTGCGTTGCATATTCTTCATTCTTTTTCATGGCAAAAAAGTCATTGATCGTAAAAGCTAACCGTACGCCGAAGTTCTCTTCGCGCACTGTTCGTCGTTGTTACAAGTGTGGTCGCCCTCGTGGCTTCATGCGAGATTTCAACCTCTGCCGTATCTGCTTCCGTGAAGAGGCTCTTGAAGGACATATTCCAGGAATTAAAAAGTCAAGTTGGTAAAAAATCACTTGCCCGGTAGTACAATTTCGAATTGCTCAATATGAAGAACAACAACCTATATCTGAATAACGAAATCAATCAAGTATCTTTGAGTGTATTCGGTACGCGCGCAAACAGAATTATTCGAAATTGTACTAACCGGGTATGGTAAATGACCCTGTCGGTGACTTCATAGTTCGTCTTGCGAACGCTTCAGCAGTGAACAAGGACACAGTTTCTGTGCCGTTTTCAAACTTCAAGCTCGCAATTGCTGAAAAGCTCAAAGAAGCTGGCTATATTGCTGGTATCGAAAAGAAGGGCAAGAAGGTAAAGAAGACTATCGATGTTACTCTTAAGTACTCGGAAAGTGGTGAAGCGGCAATTCAGGGCGTAAAACGGGTTTCAAAGCCCGGTCGCCGTTTGTACCGCTCAGTCAAAGAGGTGCATCCAGTTAAATACGGTCATGGTGCACTCATCCTTACAACCCCGAAAGGCATCATGACTGATGCAGAAGCACGCAAGAACAAAATCGGCGGCGAGGCACTCTTTCAGATATGGTGAACAAAACAACAAGCGAAGCGACTATGTTTTGTTCACCCCTCACTAATTTTGACAAAACCAATCCTATGAATTACTTTCTTTCAACCCCGCAAAAAAATACAGCCGCCACCATGCCATTCTCAAAATTAGTGAGGGGTCTAAGATTTTCTAAGCTCACGTTGTTCGCTAACAAAATCTAAGATATGTCACGAACTGGTAAACGTCCAATCATAATCCCGGCAGGCACTGAAGTGTCTGTTAAGGATGCAGAAATCATCGTCAAGGGTAAGGGAGGCACTTTGAAACGCCCTCTTCACCCGCTTGTTGATGTTAAAGTCAACGGCGCAGAGGTTTTTGTTGAGCCAAAGAGTACCAATCGCCTCGCGAAAGCACTCTGGGGCACCTATGCGGCCCATATTCGTAATATGATTTCTGGCGTGAACACCCCGTTCGCAAAGAAATTACAAATTGAAGGTATTGGTTACAAGGCGGAGCTTCAAGGGAAAAATCTCAAAATGGTTCTTGGGTTTTCTCACCCAATTATCGTAGCAATTCCTGACGGCGTGACGGTCACTGTCGAAAAAAATATCGTCACGGTTTCTGCAGCAGATAAAGATGTTGTTGGTCAATTTTCGGCAACGATTCGCTCATACAAGAAGCCGGAACCGTATAAAGGTAAAGGTATTCGTTACGAAGGTGAGCGTGTTCGCGAGAAGGAAGGTAAGAAGGCTGCAGCCGCTGCATAAACACTATGAAAATGACTAAAACACAAATGAAGGATCGTCGACATAAGCGCGTTCGCGCTCGTGTTATCGGCACCGCTGAACGCCCGCGCCTCGCGATATTTAAATCGAACACTCGCATTGTTGCTCAAATTATTGATGACTCGAAAGGCGTCACTATCGCCGGCGTATCTTCGAGCTCTGAAAAGGCAAAGAAGCCGCTTGACCGTGCGATTGCCTCTGCAAAGACACTCGCTGAAATGGCAAAGGCAAAAGGCGTTACAAAAGTTGTTTTTGATCGTGGTGGCTTTCAGTACATCGGGACTGTCAAGTCCTTTGCTGATGCGGCTCGCGAAGCAGGACTACAATTTTAAGGGCTTGTCCCACAGAATGAGTGCATCTGCAAAAGTGCATTCATTCCGTGGCTGACAAACCTTATCCGCCTGCATTTCTTTCAGGCAACAATAGGGCGCAGATGCGGTCTTATATTTTTTGCAATTTACACTCAAAAATGCTATAAATCTCGGGCAGAAATGCCGGCGGATGTAAGAGCTTCTAAGCTCCTATCGTCGCTAAGAATCTCTAACATATGACTGACATGAATGAACAAAACACACCGGTGAGTCCAGAGACTCAGGCTCCTGTTGCAGAGACACAGAGTCGAGGAGGCGATCGCCGTGGCAATCGTGATCGCAGAGGCCCGCGTGGTGGACGCCCGGGAGGCAGGGGAGGAGAGGAGCGTAAATCAGAATTTGCAAACAAAATGATTGGCATTCGCCGCGTTGCACGTGTGATGGCGGGCGGTCGTCGCTTCAACTTCTCAGTTTCTATGGTTCTTGGTGACAAGCGTGGTCGTGTGGGTGTCGGCATGGGTAAGGCAAACGATACCTCACTTGCAATTGATAAGGCTACCCGCTCAGCAAAGAACGCAATGTTCTCAATCCCGCTCACCAAAACTGGCAGTATTCCACATAACGTTGAAGCAAAATACTGCGCATCGGTCATCGAAATCCGCCCTTCACCAGGCAGGGGCCTCGTTGCGGGTTCTTCAGTTCGCACCGTGCTTGAACTCGCAGGTGTCACTGACGTTACGGCAAAGATTCACTCTCGTAGTAAAAACCCGATCAACAACGCTCGCGCTGCAGTAGAAGCACTCAAGAAGCTTGGTAAAAAGAAAACACAGTAATATGGCTAATCTTTCTTCTCTCAAACGAACAGGTGCGCACAAATCAATGCGCGTGGGGCGCGGCGGCAAGCGTGGCAAGACTGCGGGTCGCGGCACCAAGGGTCAAAACGCTCGTGCTGGTCGTAAGAAGCGCCCGGAACTCCGCGACATTATCAAGAAAATCCCGAAGCGCCGTGGATTCGGTATGAATCGTGCGGACGGCGTCGTTGGTTCTCGTCCTGATGCGATTCCCATAAAAATAGAACGATTGCATGTGCTTTTTGAATCAGGTGCAGAAATTGATCTCAAGAAACTTGCCGAGAAGGGTGTAATTTCAGACAAGCATCGCAAGCTTCCTGCGGCGAAAATTGTGGGCGGTGGCGAGCTCTCGAAGAAACTCACTATCAGGGGTATTCCGGTTTCAGCATCAGCAAAAGCTGCGATTGAAAAAGCGGGCGGTAAGGTGGAATAACATACTATGGATACATTCCTTCACAAACTCAAAATCGTTTTGACCGATGAAGTTTTGCGCATGCGCATTCTCTTCGTACTTGCAGCGCTTGTCGTGTTCCGTTTGCTTGCTACGATTCCTATCCCTGGTATTGACGCTCCGGCACTTGAGCGTTTTTTGAGTAACAACCAACTCTTTGGACTCCTCAATATCTTCTCGGGTGGCGGTTTTTCGAATCTTTCAATAGTGATGCTTGGTGTGGGACCGTACATTACCGCTTCGATTGTGATGCAGCTCATGACAGTTCTCGTACCCAAACTAAAAGAAATGTATCAAGAAGAAGGTGACTCTGGTCGCATGCGCTTTGCGCAGTATTCGCGGTTTCTCGCTATACCGTTTGCCTTTATGCAGGCAGCGGCGTTCCTCTTTTTGTTGCGACAAAACGGTATTGTAACCCATGTTGACCTCTTCTCGATTATCGTCAATGTCTCGGTGATTGCCGCAGGTTCTATGCTCCTTATGTGGATCGGTGAGCTC
Source organism: bacterium (assembly GCA_009924895.1). GTDB lineage: Bacteria > Patescibacteriota > Minisyncoccia > Phycocordibacterales > UBA2100 > UBA10103. The sequence continues at coordinate 29,919 of RFQR01000010.1, read as the reverse complement.
ATAACCGAATTCGGTGTAGGGAATGGCGTCTCCCTCATCATCTTCTCGGGCATTGTCGCGCGTATACCGAATAACCTTTCGCAGCTTTTCTTTTCGTTTGATCTCTCCCTTCTGCCTGCGTATCTTGCATTTGCTGCAGCGGCGGTCGTTATCACTGCGGGGGTTGTCTTTATTACTGAAGCGGAGCGTCCTATTCCCGTGACGTACGCACGTCGTGTGCGCGGTTCAAAAGTATTAGGTGGTGTTTCAACTTATCTTCCACTTCGCGTGAATCAAGCGGGTGTCATGCCGATTATCTTTGCCCTCTCGATTTTGCTTATTCCGCAAATGGTAGCAACCTTTCTTGCGAAGGTGCAGATCGCATGGCTTGCGGCAGGTGCGCAGCATGTCGTAAATGCTTTTGCGAATCAGTGGGTGTATGGCTCTCTCTACTTCTTCTTTGTAGTTGTCTTTACGTACTTCTATACTGCAATCACGTTTGAACCGCATCAGATTGCAAAGAACTTACAGAAAAATGGTGCCTTTGTTCCCGGCGTTCGCCCAGGGGCTACGACCGCCGAATACTTAGGCAACATCATTACCCGCATCACGCTCTTCGGGGCACTTTTCCTCGGCGTTCTCGCAGTTCTTCCGATTATCTTGCAAGGCGTAACGGGCATTACCGCAATCACTATCGGTGGTACCGCACTTCTTATTGCGGTCTCTGTAGTTCTGGATTTGGTAAAGAAGGTAGACGCGCAGACATCGATTCGAGAGTATTAAAATTGACTAGCTACTAGGAAACCATTCTTCGAATAGTCGCCTGACGAGCGTTGCTCGTTTAGGGGAATAGGGTATAGTGTGGCATGTCAAACCAGGTAGTGGTAATAGCAGGGCCGGCAGGAAGTGGAAAAGACACTATTATCGATAGGCTTCTTGAACGGTGCTCAAATACAACACGAATGGTCACCGCAAATACCCGCGCACCACGCCCGGGGGAAGTTGATGGAGTGAATTATCACTTCATGACGAACGAGCAGTTCAAAGATGAAATGGAAAAGGGGAATATACTCGAACACTACTATCGCGAAAAAACTGACACCTACTATGGCACGTTTAAGCCTGATTTAGAAAAGAGAATTGCAAGCGGTCGGGTTGTGCTCGCGCAGATTACGATTGTAGGGGCGAAATATCTCAAAGAGCACTATAATGCCACTACGTTTTTCATCATGCCATCTTCTCTCGAAGATTTGGAACGACGCATTCGAGCGCGTGCCCCCATGAGTGATGCTGAATGGCATGAACGGATGGAATTTACGCGACGCGAGATTGAAACAGAAGCATCTTGGTACGATTATCGTATACCCAATGAAGATGGAAAACTTGATGAAACAGTAGAAACTATAGTGGAAATCCTCAGGAAAGAGGGCTATAATCTCGGATAATGGACCCCGCAAGAAAGCGTGTGGTTCGCAGCCTTATTTTTCATGAACACCACACTTTCAAACGAAAACCTTTCTAACGGAGTGAATCCAATTTCTGTCCTCTTTTTTGGAACCCAAGGCGCTGGGAAAGGCACCCAGGTTAAGATACTGATAGAGTACCTCAAACAGCAGTCAAACCGTGCTGTTGTAACAATCGACATGGGTCAGCAGTTACGCAATTTGCGCGATACTGGCACATACACCGGGAAACTGGTAGGGGGCGTCATTGACGCAGGGCACCGCATGCCCGATTTTATGCCGGTATATCTTCAGACCAAAATATTCGTTGATACCTTTACCGGAGAAGAACATATTGTCGCGGACGGTCTTGCGCGCGGTGCTGATCAGACGCGATGCTTCGACGACATGATGAAGTTTTACGACCGGGATTTGCACATCGTTAATCTTGTTATCTCAGACGATACGGCGGTAAAGCGCCTTATTTCGCGCGGCAGAAACGACGACACTGAGGAAGCCATTCGCAATCGTCTTGCGTGGACCAAGACCGATGTCATGCCGCAACTCGAACTCCTTGAATCTCGCGGACGCACCGTGCACACGATTGACGGTGAACAATCAATCGAAGGGGCGCATGCTGATATTTTGAAAGCGCTCGGTCTATGATCACTACCTCGGAGAAAGAAATCGCGATATTGCGCGAGGGGGGGAGACGTCTTGCCCGTCACGTTAAAGAACTGAGTGAGATGGTTGCGCCTGGCATTCCGGTAAAGGCGCTTGAAGCACGCGCCCTTGAAATGGTCGCACGCGATGGTGACATTCCTGCTTTTTTGCATCACAAAGAGCGCGGTGATACGAAAGGATACCCCTCTTCGCTCTGCGTTTCAGTTAATGATGTGATCGTACATTCTCCCGCAAGCGAAAGTAACTACACCATCAAAGACGGCGATATTGTGTGTCTCGATTTTGGAATTAAACATGAAGGTTTGTATACCGATCATGCGACGACTGTCATTGCAGGAAAGGGCGCGAAGGAGGATTATCATCTCATCGCTGCGACGCAAGAGGCGCTCAATGCGGGTATTGCAGAAGCACGGCTTGGAAACACGACGGGGCACATAGGGTATGCGGTGGAACAAATCGCGAAGCGTTGTGGATACGGGTATCCAAAAAATCTTTCGGGTCATGGTGTGGGTAAAGCAGTACATGAGAAACCCAACGTACCGAATTTTGGCAAACAAGGCGAGGGCGAAAAATTGGTAGAAGGTATGGTCATCGCAATAGAGCCCATGTTTTGCCGCGGTTCAGGAGAACTCTATGTTGATGCTGATGGATATTCATATCGCACCAAAGACGGTTCTCGCACCGCACATTGTGAGCACACGGTTATCATCACTAAAGAGGGTCCAGAGGTTTTGACACGACTATAAGTATGGAAAGTATGGATTCCATGGATTCTCAGAACCAAGATAAGGTTCGAGGTATTGTGGAAAAAATTAAAACGGGAGAATTGGTAGGTCGCAAGGCCCTCGAAGCGCTCGCTGCGACAAGACAATGCGTTTTTCATGGCTCAAGTCAGTTGATTGAACAACTAGAACCTCGTCAGGCGTATAACGAAGGAAAACCAGATGGGGAACCTGCTGTTTTTGCAGCACGAGATGAGGCCTTTGAGCTAGCGATTTTTCGTGCTCTTTTCCAAAATGGTCGCACTCAATTTTCGACACAAGGTAAAGCCGTAGATAAGGGAGACTGGGGATTTGGTGCTGACGAGAGTGCGCGTAAGAATATATCGTCTAAAGCTTATGTGTACGTTTTTCTTAAAACAGATTTTCAAGAAGACACTCGTTTCCAGTGGAAACGCTATGAATCAATAAAGCCATTGATTATCATTCCGGTTCATCCAGAGGATGCACCTGTTAATATTAGAAACATATGAATCCCGTTAGAAACTATTCCAATTCAATCTTGATTACCGGCAAAGATTCTTCTAAAACCACATTTTATTGAAAACAAACCTGTATCTGTTTCAAACGGGATGAACATTTGTCTCTTTTGTTCTGCAAAAGACGTCGCACAGAAATATAACAATGATTTGTAACACACCTGAAGAGATGTGCACAGTGCTACACCCTCAACGGTAGTCCATTGAGGGTGTCTTTGTTATGCATACGCCATGAGCGTTACTATTCGCCCGTCCTCAAGACGGAAGCTGGTGTCACGTACTGATTCGCGAGTTGCATGGAGTATGGGGGTGCCTCGTAGTGGTACGAGCAAAATCGGACTTCGATGAGTAGTATGACTTTGCACCCAACTCTTCACCAAGAGCGAATCCTTGAAAGTTCCGCTCTTGTACTCATATACAACAGTTACGATTCCGATTTGAGAAAATTCTTGGCAATCAAGTACAAAACCTACTTTGTCAGGGCGCTCAGTGTCTTCTCCAACCCCTTTGAGATATTGGCAAGCAAATTCTACGCATCCTGGGGGACGTTTTTCATACATACGACATCCGACTCCACGTTCACAGTGCGTACATCACCGGCCTATTTGTTTCTCTATTTCTTCAACTGCATGAGTTTTGCAACATGCAGTACAACCTCCACATGTTCTTGTCATGATGGTTCTCCTTATTCTGGCCGACAGTAAAGCATACCTGAAGAACCCTTTCAACTCCTGATATAATGACGCGCATGCCCCCTCATTCTTCTATGGGCGAACGCCCACGTATAGCGATGCCGGAAAAGTTTACCTCTCCACAAGAGGAGCTTGAGTATTTGCGCGCGCGTGTAAAAGAACAGCAAGAGGCGCTCGGAACACCTGAATCTCGCATTGAACATGACCGCATCGCAAAGCGTGAAATTCAAGCCTATGCAGCTGAACCAGCGGCAAATGTGCTCCATGAAACAGTCATTTTGCCTGAGCACGATATTATCCACCATCGATTGCATCTTGAGGCGGAGCCACACGATAAACAAATTGATACTCTCTTACAGTTAGTAATGCAGCACGGTATTCGTAACGTACTCTCAATTGCTAAAAAAAATAACAACCCCCACTTGGAGGATGATTTGCACCGCGCCCTGGTTCGCTATGTTGCAGAAGGCTTGCCTGACAGAGGTGGAGGGACGAGTGAAAAGGTGCGTCGCGCACTCAATATGGTCTTATTTGAAATCCAACCACAAGCCTCGGGCGAAGGAAGTGAAGAAAAATCGCAAAATCAAAAACTTGAGCAGATTCTCGCCTCTTCTGAGCAGCTCTATGCGGGACTCCTCTCGCTTCTTGGGGATCACGAAGGATTCTCTCTTGAAGTTGCAGTCGGAGAAGGTACCGAAGAAGCATCGCTCTACTTAGCAGTGCCGCATCCTCGTCAGTCCGTTGCAGAACGCCTTATTGCGTCAGTATTCCCGAATGCCCGCATCAATGAAAAGCGTGGTGACTACAACGTATTTAATTATGATGGTCATCATGTTGCTGCCTATGCGCAGCTCCATGAGCACCCTGCTTTGCCGCTTAAAACTTATGAGATGTATGAGCACGACCCGATGAATGTTACTCTTGCCTCGTTTGCAAAAATTGCAAAACATGGCGAAGGAGCGGCACTGCAGATCGTGGTTGCAAACGATGGCGACCGTTTTAATCACCACTACAAAAAGATACTGCGGGAGCTTGAGCGCGGGCAGCCAGTCTATAAGGCCCTCCGAGTGCGCGAGACAGCGTTTGCCGAAGCGCTACGCAAACTGGGGCGTAGTGTCCTATTTCCAGACGAAGCAAAAGAGGAAAAAGAAACCGGATACCACCGCACGAGCGATCAGGTCTCGACCGAAGAAATTACTCGCAAAATCAAGTCACGAGTCGCATCGGTCAACATTCGCATAGTTACTTCTGCAAAAACTGAACAGCGTGCTAATGACTTGATAGACAACCTTATCGCTACCTTTGCGCAGTTTGATAACCCGCGCGGCAATCACATCAAGTTTGAAAAAGTGTCGCGCTGGAGCCTCCCCAATGTGTTGCGCGAATTTACCTATCGTGCGTTTGATGATTCGATTGTGCTCCCGCTCTCGCTTGCCGAAATTAACGCAATGTTCCACTTTACCGCAGAGCGTGTCACAACATCACGCGAGCTGAAGCGCTCGCATTCAAAACAGGCTCCTGCACCGGTTGAAATGCCAAAAGACGGGATTGTCGTCGGTATCAACCGATACGGTGCCGCTGATAGCCCGGTGCACTTCGGCTCCTCTGACCGACTGCGCCACTGCTACGTGATTGGACAGACGGGTACTGGCAAAACGGGACATCTCAAAAACATGATCATTCAAGATATTTTAAATGGCGATGGTGTTGCGTTTATTGACCCACACGGTAATGACATCATTGATATTTTAGCGGCTGTGCCACCTGAGCGAGCGGGGGATGTCATCTACTTTGATCCGGCACACACTGCGCGTCCCATGGGGCTCAACATGCTCGAGTTTGATCATAGCAAGCCTGAAATGAAGACGTTTGTGGTAGATGAGGTCTATGGCATTTTCCGTAAGCTCTATTCTGATGTTCCCGAGGCGTTTGGTCCCATGTTTGAACAGTACTATCGCAATGCGGTGCAATTGGTGCTTGAAGATCCTGCTTCAGGCTGTACGTTTGTCGAAGTACCGCGTCTTTTTGCAGATCATGCCTTTCGTAACTTGAAACTCTCCCGCTGCAAAAACCCTATCATCGTTCAGTTTTGGAGAAAAATTGCGGAAGCAGCAGGAGGTGATGCCGCTCTTGAGAACGTGACGCCGTATATCTCCAGTAAGTTTGATGTCTTCTTGGCGAACGACATTATGCGCCCGATCGTATCGCAAGAGAAATCATCATTTGATTTTCGCAAAATAATGGATGAGAAAAAAATCTTCCTCGCCAACCTTTCAAAAGGTCGTGTAGGCGATAAAAACATGGCCCTTCTCGGCCTCGTCTTAGTGTCAAAGTTTTTGCAAGCAGCGTTTTCGCGTGTTGATTCGCATGGGAAAGATATGCCGACGTTCTACCTCTATATCGACGAGTTCCAAAACTTTGCGACACCCTCTATCGGCACCATTCTCTCTGAGGCTCGTAAATATAGACTTTCTCTCGTTATTGCTCACCAGTTTATTGCGCAGCTCGATGAGAAGATTCGTGATGCGGTCGTCGGCAATGTGGGAACAAAGTTTTCGTTCCGTATCGGTGCTACCGACGCCGAATTCTTGGCAAAACAATTTACTCCCGTGTTTTCTGCAAAAGATCTTGAAAACCTGCCAAACAGAAACGCGGTGGTGTCACTTTTAGTAAACGGTGTTCCGGCGCGCCCGTTTACAATCGAGACTCAAAACTTGCCAAACATCTCCTACGAGCGAGTGGACGCACTCAAAGAACTTTCGTATAGTACGTACGGCAGGGATCGGGATGAGGTTGAGGCCGATATGCGTGCAAAATTTGCACCACCACCAAAACCAGAAACACCCGAAATACCTTCCGGTTTTTACGTTTAATTAGCAACAAACTTTGTTATGGCAGATAATCATCCTAAAAAAGAGCGCACGTTTGTCATTATTAAGCCTGATGGAGTGCAGCGCTCGCTTATCGGCGAGATTATAAAGCGCTATGAGCGCACGGGTCTTAAGCTTATCGGTATGAAGTTTGGGATGGCCGAGGAAAAGAAATTTTGGTCACACTACAACAAAGATGATGCGTGGTTTTTGAAAAAGGGAACTAAGATTGCGGAAGATAAAAAAGCAGCAGGACTTCCTGTTGATAAAGAACCTCTTGAATACGGTAAAGATATTATCCGCCAGCTCGTAGGCTTTATGACGGCGGGGCCAGTTCTTATGATGGTGTGGGAAGGCAATCAGGCCGTTGCTGTCATAAAGAAAATTACCGGAGAGACAGAACCCGCCTCCTCTGATGTTGGCACGATTCGCGGTGACCTAACGGTTGACTCATACGCAATTGCTGCGGTTGACGACCGTGCAGTTCGCAACCTCATCCACTGCTCTGATCAGCCATCCGAAGCAGAGCGCGAGATAGCTGTTTGGTTTACGCCAGAAGAAATGGTCTCGTATCGCCTCATGTCAGAAGCAATGCTCTACGACATCTCGCTTGCCGGTATTCTCAAACACTAAGGTATGATAGGCGGCAAACCGCAATATCTTCATCAAACAACGTACGGTAATGCCGGCGGTATTCACACCGCAAAGCCGATGTTTGTCATGAAGAACAACGGCATTTATCGTTCTGAATATCACCCGGAGGGAAAATCAGAAGCAGCGCTCTATAACGTACGCGGTAATCATGTCTTTGCTGCTGGAGCCCATCCTAATGGCCCATCGCTCAACGCAGTATACGAAATACGTGGCGACAAAATGCATACAACTACGCATCACCCTGAACACAGTCCTAACTCACACGTCTTCACATTGAAGCCACACGCATAACCGCACAGCTTCACATGCGAAATTGTCACTTGTCCACGTACTTCTTGCTACTTACGCCAAAATGATATACTTGGTATAGCGACGGGTACTACAACCTCTTGGTAACAATTAGGGATTCCCATATTGCTTCGCGCCATTGGCGTGACTGCTGCGGAGACCCACCTGGATTTCCTCCAGGCTTGCCGTACTCGCCGCTACTAAAGCTCCGCTCCGCCCTAACTCAGAGTCATCTGAATTAGAGCGGAGCGGATTTTTGGTACAATGCTTCGTATGCGCGCACTCCTTGTTTCCGCACTTTTGCTTCTCTGTGTTGTAGTACTTCATATAGTGGCACTCAATCACTTTTGGTACTGGCGATATCCCTGGGTTGATATCGTGGCACATGGTGTAGGGGGAGTGAGTCTTGGGCTTTTTATGCACTGGGCTCTTTCAATCCAGTACAATCAACCTCGTATTCTCGCGGTTCTTATATACACACTAGTTGTATGCGTTGCATGGGAATGTTTTGAATATATGGCAGGCTTTACGCGCGACATAGGATATGCGTTTGATACGACTCAGGATATTCTTATTGGCCTCTTAGGAGGAACAGTAGGTTATGGTATTGCTCGAAGCATATGAGTACGCTTACATTCTACGGCGGTGCGGAAGAAGTAACAGGAGCAAACATCGTACTTGATACAGGCACCACTTGTATAGCGCTTGATTGTGGGCTTCATCAACGGGAAAATGTCTGCAGCCCAGAAAACCTTGTATCGTTTGCATACGACCCGCACAGCGTTGAATTTTTAATTATCAGCCATGCGCACGCTGATCACATCGGTCGAGTACCGCGATTAGTAAAAGAAGGTTTTTCAGGAAAAATAATTTCAACACCCGCGACTAAGGAGCTTTCCGCTCTCATGTTTGATGATGCTTTGTCGGTCATGGAACAAATATCGGAGTGCGAGCCGCTCTATACGCGAGGAGATGTCGACAAAGCGCTTGCACAGTGGCAAGGAATTGATTATCACTCCCCCTATCGCATACGTGATGATAGTACGCTCGAACTACTCGATGCGGGGCATATTTTAGGTTCAAGTATGGTACGCCTCACGCGAAACGGAAAAGTATTTCTCTATACGGGTGATTTGGGGAATACACCGGAACCACTCTTGAATGAAACCGAAAGCCCCCAAGGCTCTCATATTGTTGTTATGGAAAGTGTATACGGCGACCGTGTGCATGATGCGCGCGACGAACGACGGGATATGCTCGCGCAACAACTCGAGCTCACGCGCGTGCGTGGCGGCGTTCTTCTCATCCCATCTTTTTCGCTCGAACGTACCCAGGTGCTGTTATCTGAGATTCACGAACTCGTTGCGACGCGACGCATACAGCCGTTGCCGATATATTTGGATGCACCACTTTCAATTCGGGCAACCGACGTGTATCGCCGATATCCGTCATATGTAAATGAACGCATTCGAACCCAACTTGAGCGAGGAAATGACCCATTTTCGTTTGAAGGACTTACTATCACGCCTCGAGCCATTGATTCGGAGGCAATACACGCAGCTCCTTCACCGAAAGTCATCATAGCGGGCGCGGGTATGTCGCATGGGGGGAGAATTCGCGAGCATGAGCGCGTATATTTAGGGAAACCAACCACAACGGTGTTGTTCGTGGGGTATCAGTCACCGGGTTCTTTAGGCAGACAATTACAGGACGGCGCTACGCGTATTGAGATTGAGGGCGTGCAGTGTACAGTGCGGGCGAGAATGGAAACCCTTACCGGGTACTCAGGGCATGCCGACCGCGACCAGCTGCTTTCGTTTGTTGAAAAAACTCTCAATACCAAGCCACGCGTCTTTGTTGCGCTTGGTGAGACAAAAAGCGCTTCATTTCTTGCACAACGGATTCAAGATTTTCTCGGACTTGAAGCGATTGTCCCCAGAAATATGCGCTCATTTGAAATTGAGTGGTAACATGGGATAACAATGGCATTCAAACGAATTCCTCACCCGAACCACACTGCGGTTCCGAAAAATTTCTGTCGTTTACCGTCAGGGTACGGCGTAGTTAAAATTGGCGTCTCCGGTTCTGCTGATACGACGTATTACGGGATGGAGGCACTTGAAAAAGGTAAGGAAATTGGTCGTGAAATTGCCCGCCAAGGCGGCATTATCGTGACGGGTGCAACGACGGGTTTTCCGCTCTTTGCTGCGATGGGAGCAAAAGACGAGTGCGGTTTCTCTGTCGGCCTTTCTCCTGCTTCTACTGAACAAGAGCATGTTGAAACATATGGTTTACCGCTTGAGTACATGGATGTCATTATCTATACCGGTTTTGGGTACGCGGGCCGCGATTTATTTTTTGTGCGCTCATCGGATGCCATGATCATTGGCCCGGGTCGTATTGGCACCTATAACGAGTTCTCTATTTCATTTGAAGATCATCGCCCGACTGGCATACTTGAAGGCTCATGGCGAACCGATAAGATCATAAAAGAGATAGTGCAGTCAGCACATCGTGACAACCCCAACATTATTTTTGATAATGATCCAAAAGCAATGGTTGAGCGGCTCATAGAAATGGTGCTCACAAGTCGCGAAAAATTGAATCTCACCTACAAAAACTCCGAAGTGGGAATTGGTCCTAAAGACGCCAGGATACTTTAGATGCAGAGATTACAACAAACTGAACAAAGCAAAACGGAAGCTCTCTGCGCCCGTTTTGCTTTGTGTTAGTGACATTACAGAGACTTTGCGATTCGTACAAAGCTCTCGGGATGATTCATGGCGAGGGTGCCGAGTGACTTCTTGTCGAGCATGATGCCTTTCTTGCGAAGGGTTCCCATAAATTTGCTGAATGAAGGAAGACCGTTTTCATGGAGTGCGGCGTTAATGCGAAGCGTCCAGAGTTGTTTAAAATCACGCTTTTTGGTACGGCGGTGGCGGAAGGCATGGGTACCAGCATGGCGAATAGCCTCCTTAGCGATGCGCTCCTTGGTAGAATAGCCAAATCGATGACCTTTTACTTGTGAAAGGATATTCTTACGGCGCTTATTTTTAGTTGTTCCTCGTTTGACGCGTGCCATGGTGAAAAAGTGATTAGTGACTAGAGTGGGGTAGAGCAAATACTACGCAAGAAAACGGCTCTTAGCAGTAGCGTCCATCGTAGCATGGAATTCGGTAGCTCTGCCGCGTGCACGTACCTCGTTACCAGAGCGTTTCGCATTAAAGTGGTTGTGACCGGGGACTCGGGCAACAATCTTGCCTTTTTTAGTTACTCGAAGCCGTTTTGAATATGATTTGTTAGTTTTCATGGTCTTCTTCCGGCTCGCCGACTGTCGGAGGGACAAAGTCCTTGGAAACAGGGGCGGAGGGGACGAACTTTTTGCCGGATTTGTCCCGCTCAAGAGCCACAGAAAGCCCTTTGGGGGACTTCGCTATTGCGTCCGCAAGTTTAAACGATTCTGGGATAATTGCAAGGAAACGCTCCAGGCGCTCCTTAAGAAAATTGAACTCCATGTATTTGTACCTGCCCCACAAAAAGAGGTCTACCTTGACGCGGTGACCCTCCTGGAGCCACTCGGCAGCCTTCTCTGCCTTAATACGCATGTCGTTTTGGGAGGTTCCAATCTTGACCTGCACCTCTTTCGTCTCGGTCACTTTAGACTTCTGCTTTACCTCCTTCTCCTTTTTCTTCAATTCGTAGGTGTATTTGCCGTAGTCTATGATCTTTACGACGGGCGGGTTTGCATTCGGGGTGATTTCAATGAGATCGAGAGCCATTTCTTGCGCCTTTTTGAGCGCTTCTCGTGTCGCCATGACACCAAAATTCTCTCCGGCAGGCCCCAGGCAGCGGACCTCAGGCACCGTAATGCCTTCGTTCATGCGGACACGTTGCTTGTCCTGCTGTGTTGTGTATTTTGTAAAGCCCATTTCACTGAGGAGTATAGCAGCTGTTATTCTCGAGCGCCACTACTCGGCAAAAGAATCACCGCTATCAAAGACGGGAGCCGTGTGAGGAGGTGTGCGATGCGAGAGTGGTTTTAGGTATGATACGAGTTTGAGAAGGGTGTCACGAAGTCGGGTCAGGAGCTCCATGAGTCGATACAAGCTTGAGAGCGATTGGCGCTCGCGACCACCGAGATCGTTACTTACAAATGTATTTGTTACCCGTACATCGGGAAAGTCATTCGGTACCTTGATTGTCGTAGTTCCTTCCTGGGTAGTTTCCCGTAACATAGCGGCATCGCTTCTTGTTACCTCTATCTTTAGGGGAGTAGTCGATGCGCTGCTTGTGGAGACCGAAGAGGAACCAGTGAGGAGGATTTGTTGCAGTAAGAGTGAATTTTGAGTACCTGTTGTTTGTACGTCGCCTGTCGAGGTGTTTTCTTTTATCGTACCGCTACTATTTTCCACAGCCCCACGTGGTGAGGAAGTGCTTTCCTGAAATCCTTGAGGGGCTGTAGAGGGAGGGGTCTGCTGTGGAATTTGTGGGACTTGCTGTGGTTTTTCGGGTTGAAAGAGCGAGCGAAGCGACTGGGCCAAGGAACCACCTGATGAAGGGCTACTCGATGAAGGACCATTTCCGTAATTTTGTGGCACAAAGTTAGGGTCAAAGCATTCAGCCACAATAGTGCCTCCACATGAAGATTTGCCGCGAGAAACGCTATGCGTCGTCGGCACAAAGTGAACTCTATCTTTGCTTCGAAGATAAAAATCAACACCAAATTGGCATGCGTTATTCCAAAGCCACTCATAGCCCGAGCTGGTGTTCACATCGATTGCAATTCCTTTCGGGTGTTCGCACTCAGCGCCGTAGGTGCAGGCAATTCCACCTGTTCCATTTTGGTATCGTGCAGCATACAGGTTTTGTCGCGCCACAGTGCGGAAACCCTCATTAATACAAACCCCCTTTCCGCTGTCATTTGCAAATTTTAAAAACTTTGCAGCACACACGGCAAATGGGTTATTAAGCTGCGCGATAGTTTGATCTGGTCCAGCCCCGCCGTAGTCGCCTCGACCACCGTTACATAAAATGCTGCGAAGATATTGTTTTGCCTCTCCAGCTTCTTTGGTGATACCGGCCGCTGCGTCACTCGGACATACTTGAGCGCCTTGTCGTGCTCCAGCACTCACTTCTTGCGGTGTTGCTATGTGGCATCCTGTTCCAAGAGTAACACCGATAGGAGCAGGGGTTTGTCCTTGAAGCACTCGTTGAGATTGACCAAATACCAGGAGCGGTGCAAAGGCACATATAAAGATAAGGCGGCGCATGCCCCCTTAGTATAACCCTGTTAGGGGCTGCATACCCCGCTCTTCCACAACCCGCGTTCTTCTTTCTGCGCTTCACGCTGGGCTGCTTTAAACTCCTTCTGGTACTTGTAGGGAAGTCGATAGGTATATTCGTACCCATACCCTTCGCGTATTTGCTGTTCGTTTACGCTCGTGCCGTTTTGTAAAAATACATAGCCAAGAAGTCGTCCATATTTATCGTATCGGTCTTGCGACGGATCGCTTTCTATACGCACCTTTTGGCCTTCGAGCATCTCACGCGCACGACGCGCCGCTTCTTTTCCGAAGCATTCAGCGGGTTTTCGATTGTCGTAGATTTCTGGTGTATTGAGTCCAATAAGACGCACTTTTACCACGGTATCTGTCTTCATAACGGCGATGGTATCGCCGTCTAGTACTTTAACGACGGGATAGAATATCTCAGACTCGGTAGAGGCGGGCGCGGGTGATTTTTCGGGAATAAGGACGGCAACGCTCGTCGATACAACGGCTGCCTGTTGGGAGAGTGGCAAAAGGTGTGGCGTTTGTAATACGAGAAACACGGCATATGCCGCGAACGGGTCTCCCACAGTTATTTCCACCCCAAACTCTTCTTTGATTTCGCGTTTGGGCCCGGCGACGATGTCCTCGGCTTACTCAATGTGCCCACCGGGGAGTTCGTACACGCCCGGGAGAAATTTCTTAGTCTCGGCGCGTTTGGGGAGGAAGACTTTTTCTACACCGTCGAAGGTGTGGTGGATAAAAGCACAGGCGGTAATGACCTGTGTGCTGTGGGTCGGGGTTTCACTGTCGTGGGTCATAATAAGCACTAACGTGTGTTAGCTTTATTATTGAACATCAATGACAACCTTAACAGGAGGCCATCCGTTTAAATTGACTCGTCTGTATCGGTTAATCTCAGTTTCTAAATTGGTGAACACTTGCGCGACTATTGAAATTTGAGATTTTGTCCACTGTTCTCCTTCACGTGGGGTCAGAATGTTGCCCTTCAAGTCTATCAGTCCTTTTTGCATATATGGGAGATAATCACTGAGATTAATTTGAGTTATACCTTTATTTTTGTAAGGGCTTTTTGTTTCATCAAGTTTTTGTTTAATAATCGTTAAAAAATCGTGTTCAAGAAACATATAGTTCTGTGTTTCGACACCTGCTTTAACCATAGCATTGAAACCAGGGGGGCATCTTTGCGACCCTGTGCTCCTGCTTCACTTCCCGCTACCGCTCCCAATGCTGCAAGGCCTGCGATACCTGCCTTCATCTTATTTAATCCCATAAGATAATTATTTAAGAAATTGTTTAATGATATTAATTGTATCATAAACTAAGAACGCTTATAGGCACTTAACCTTTTGTGGAGTGAAAAATCTGCCAAGCGCTCGAAAAGTTTTTGACGAAAACTTTTCTCCACCCTGAAGTCCTCACGGACATTCGCTCCCGCTCACACGCTTGGTCATCCTACATTTGTGGAGGAAGTTAATACTTACGCAATAAATTTTTTTGGAGGTGGGCAAATGATATAATCTAACGATGAAGAAGTACAAAAAAGTGCATCTACTACCAATTGCTGAAGCGGCGTACTTGGCGGGAATTATTGATGGGGAAGGAACTATTACTCTCACACGCAAAGAAGCAAAAGGGCCTCGCCAACTTGCGGTAACAATTAGCAGTTGCGAACAAGTTCTCCTGAAATATGCTTTGAAAACAACTGGCGCTGGGGTCGTCAGCACAAAACGAATATATGGCCCGAATCATTCACCTGCATTTTCATATCGTATTTTAAATAGGCAAGCTTTGTCACTACTCGAACAAATCGCACCTTATCTACGGACATATAAGGCAAAACGTTCAAAACTTATTTTGGAAAAGTATTTAGACGTCACGCCAAGAAATGGAAAATATAATCCTGTATTGCTAAGGCAAAAAGAGAAATTTGAAAAAAATTTTTTTGCAATAGTGCCGCAAAACACAAAAGACCGCCAAGGCGGTCTTCGTGTAAATTAGTGGAGGTGTCGGAGAACGATTCCGAGTCCAAAGCATGGTGCAGACACACATCTACAAAGCGTAGAGTATTCAAGTTTGTTTAGAAAAAATAGCTAGGAATACACAAGATACTATTTTCTCGAGCTCTCTTTCTTTAGCTTTCCCTGCGGAACGACAGGAAACGCGAGTCCGGAGATATGACATGTCGACTACCGTAACAGACTTCGGGTAGGACACGGTTACTTACGCGAGGGCTTTAAGCGCGAGCGTAAGCAAACTGCAAGTCTGCCACCTGAATTGGTGAGAGAACTGCGCGTGCGATTTTGTTTGCACTTGAGTTTGAACGGTTTTAACGTGGTCCATTCGCCACGGCTCTGCATATGAACGCACTGAATGTTTTGTCGAAGCCAAGTCACCCCCTAAAACACATCTTTCATTTGCGCGCTTCGCGCTCGTCAGATGATGTGTTCAGGTGAACAACTTTGAGCATACAAAGTTGTTTTAGCCCCTAAAACTATCCTTTAAATAGTTTCTTTTTATTTTACTTTTTTCCCGAGCTCCCCAGAGAGATTTTAGGGAACGCTCTCTATTAAAGGCAAGGGCTTTATCGGCAAAATTTTCAGAATGTATTAAATGAACCGGTAGTCGTAGTTTTGTTGCAAGTACACCTCCTGATGTATGTCGCGCAATGCGCGAAGATAGATTAGAAGTACAACCAACATACAGACCATTGTCTTTCTCGGAATAGAGAATATAGACGGTATAGTTCACTGCTACATAATAAAATATGTTTTAGCGAATGACTGGACTTACTCGATGTGTAACCATCCCCCGTGAGATATCAAGAACAAGTGTACTTTTTGTTGTCGCAGATGTTAGAAAGCTAAAAAACAATTGTGTTCTTTCTTTACATGCGCGTTTGGTATCTCGCGGGGAATGGCTTTCTCGTGTCTCTATGTAAGACGCACGAGAAGGTAAAACATTTCAATATGATTATCAATGAACAGGGAACAGGCACTATCGTACCAATACTTGAGGACTAAACTAAGGCACTCTGTGCCAGTCGCCCGAGCATTGTAACAAATACTTGAGGGTGCAGGGGAGCCGATAGTTTGGCTCACCCGCGCGGTGTCAGGGGCGTTTCTTGCTGGCCATGATGAGGCCGAGGATTGCGAAGACGACGAGTACTCCGATGAGTCCTGGACTGCCTTCGGTTTTCCCAATCAAGAACAGCATAGTTACCTCGCGGTTGTTGGCACCCTTAAATATTGGTGAGCATTGAAGTGTGGCGAGGATCCGTTATTGGGATCCCGCGCCAAGGTCATTTCTGACCGGAGAGGCTCTTAACCTCGTCGCCGATTCGCAGGTATGCGAGGGCGATACCCGCTCCGAGAGCGAGTGCGCCGGCCACGAGACCGGCAGTGGCGAGAAATGTCCCCACGGGCACCTCCTTTATTTTCGCTGCCACACTTCAATGCTCATTATTTATTGTTGCTTTCGTGCTCTATCCATCGCGCGCTTTTCATCTTTGGCGCGGAGGTCTGCACGCTTGTCGCCCTTCTTTTTTCCACGGGCTATAGCAATAGAAAGCTTTAAAACTCTACCTTTATTATACACCGAAATAGGGACAATTGTCAAACCTTGTGACCCTTCCGCTGAGGAAATAAGCCGTATTTCCTTGGTTTTTAGGAGGAGCCTGCGGGGCCTCTCGGGGTCGTATTCCTTGGGGGCGTTCGCTAACTGCCAAGCGGGGATGGACGCGCCTACGAGATAAGCTTCACCGCCACGGGCGACGATGTGCGCGCCCTCAAGTTTGCCTCTACCCGCGCGCAGTGACTTTACCTCGTATCCATGCAATTCGATGCCTGCCTCCAATTCTTCTTGGAAGCTGTAATCGAGGTGTGCTTTTTTATTACGAATGAGTGACACCTGAACACTATAGCACTACACCTCTCGCCGCGTGAACAGAGCCCGTAATTCTTGCTCCATTGAAAGCGCGTCAGTAATACCCTGCTCGTACGTAGCGCAGAGGAGGGAGCTCTTGCACGATGCAAATGTCGCCGGAAGCTTGTCGGCAAAGAGAGTCACAATGTGCGCATCGTTTGGCGTTCGGTAGTCGGTATTTGGAGTAGAAAGTCTTCGGATGAGCGCTTTACGCAAACCTGTTGGTTGGAAAAAAGCATAGCACCGCTCAAGAAGCGTAATACCCGAGCGTTTTTTGCTGTGCGAAACAACCATGATGCGCCGCGCGCCACGTCGGTACAGCTCCTGAATGTGATCATTGAGCGTCGAACCCATTTCACCATCGACATAGTAGTGGTTTCCTAATTTCACCCATTTTGCAAAAAAGAGCGGCATCGCTTTTGCCGCGCGCAATACTTCAAACGGATCGAGCTTATCGCGCGCACTCACATAGCGAGTCGCACCAGTAATCGCATGAGAAATCGGAATAATCCATTCGATTGAGCTGCGCGCAAGGGCAGTGATGTTGAGTGGCTCTTGTATTTTAAAGATGGTATCGACAAGGTAATCGACGTCCATAATCCGCCAGAACCGTGTAAGGAAAATAAACGGTGAGGTGGGAAGTATCTCCGTCCAGACTCGTTTACCCGCTTCATACTGACCCGCTGCAAAGTACAGCGCGTTTCCGGCGTCGCCCGATGAGCCCATAATCATGTGGGGAAGTGGCAGGTGCAGATGCTTTTGGAGTGCGTAGAGAAAACCGGCGCCATGTGCGCTTTTCATGCCGCCGCCGACGAGGAGAATTGCTGTTTTTCCCGCATCCATGCACAGCACTATACCAGTTTCATCACGGAAAGAATTGTGTATACCCAGTAGTAGGGTTTCGACTCATTCTTTGAATAGTATTGTGTATGCAGCAGATACTATTACAACACAGCGCAGCGTTACTCATTTATTTAGTGCGCGGCACTAGTCGAAACCTCACTACCTGGGTATACTGCTCTCCATGTCTCAAGCATCAGCACCAGAGCCGCACAAACCGATTGAAAAGATTCCACGAGAATCAGGTATATGGTTACAAGTTGGTATCGCACTTGCCGTGTTTATGGTCGTATCGATTGGCTATTCGTACGTGAAGGAGCGGTATGGTGAAAAGAAAGAAGAAATTTCGCTCTCTCAGATTGCGAGCGATATTGCTGCGGGGAAAGTGGCTGCGATTAAAGTCGCCGGCGACGCTATTACAGCAGATTACACTGACAAAAGTGTAAAAACGTCTCGTAAGGAGCGCGAAGCATCGCTTACTGAGACGCTTATCAATTACAAAGTCGACCCCGCAAAAATTGGTGCAGTCAAAATTGATATTGCCGATGAGGAAGGTGTGCGCTTTTGGTTCTTGACGCTCGCACCCTTATTTCTCCCCATACTCATGATCGGTGGGATTATTTGGTTTCTGTCTCGGCAGATAAAAGGGACGGGCATGCAGGCATTTAGTTTTGGCAGATCGCTCGCGCGCCTCACGTCGCCGGATGACGCGAATGAAAAAGTGACCTTTAAAGATGTGGCAGGCGCAAAAGAAGCAAAGGTGGAACTCATGGAAATCGTCGACTTTTTGAAGAATCCAAAAAAGTTTATTCAAATCGGTGCGCGTATTCCAAAAGGTGTGATGCTCATGGGTGCTCCGGGTACAGGCAAAACGCTTTTGGCGCGAGCAGTTGCGGGAGAGGCGGGTGTGCCATTCTTTTCAATATCTGGCTCTGAGTTCGTCGAAATGTTCGTCGGTGTCGGCGCATCGCGTGTCCGCGACTTGTTTGAAACCGCAAAAAAGGCAGCGCCTGCAATTGTGTTTGTCGATGAGATTGACGCCGTTGGTCGTGTGCGTGGTGCAGGTATGGGTGGTGGTAATGATGAGCGCGAACAAACACTCAATCAGATTCTGGTTGAGATGGATGGGTTTGAGCCAAATGAAAGCGTCATCGTGATGGCGGCTACAAACCGCCCTGACGTGCTTGACCCAGCGCTTTTGCGTCCTGGTCGCTTTGATCGCCGCGTGACGATTGATGTACCCGATCGAAAAGACCGAGAAGAGATTTTGAAAGTGCATGCGCGCAAGAAGCCCCTTGGTCCTGATGTAAAACTTACCGTGATTGCTGAACGCACACCCGGATTTAGCGGAGCGGACCTCGCGAGTATTATGAACGAAGGCGCTATTCTCACTGCGCGCGAGGACCGAAAAGAAATCACGCAGTATGACTTGCTGCGCTCGGTTGAAAAAGTAATGCTCGGACCTGAGCGGCGCTCGCATGTCTTGAACGAGAAAGAAAAAGAAATTACCGCCTATCATGAAGCAGGGCACGCCATCTTAGCATCGGTCTTGCCGTACGCTGATCCGGTTCATAAAGTCTCAATTATTTCTCGCGGCAGGGCGGCAGGATACACGCTTAAGCTTCCGCTTGAAGAATCGCGCATGCAGACGAAAAAAGAATTTTTGGATGACATCGCGGTTTCTCTCGGCGGCTATATTGCTGAAAAGTTAGTGTATGGCGATGTGACAACCGGTGCATCAAATGATTTGCAAGTATTAACTGGCCTCGCGCGCAACATGGTGACACAGTACGGCATGTCGGACAAGCTTGGTGCTATGGCGTATGAACCGTCGCAGGGACGTACGCTCTTTGGCGGCGGGCTTGAGCCAGCAGAGCTCTCGCAAGAAGTAGCGTCGCAAGTTGATGCGGAGGTAAAAGCAATCGTTGATGGTGCTTACAAAAAAGCAGAGACAACTATAAAAAAGTATCGACCGGTGCTTAACCTCATTGCAAAAACACTCGTGGAGCGCGAGACAATTGAACGCGAAGATTTTGAAAAATTGCTACTTGCGAGTGGGATTGCTCCAAAGCAGAAAAAAGAATTGGATCAGGTGATTGCGGGATAGTGGTTGTAGGGTATCAGAGGGCGCGGGGTGCTGTTGCGCCTCGTGCCCTCTTTCGTATACTCAAAGACAGGTCAAGGTGGTCTTGACGAAAAGGAGGTTCTCATGTGCGCAATCTTTGGCGTTTTCAACACTAAAAAAGCAGCGGAAATAACAGTTATAGGACTTCATGCCAATCAGCATCGAGCAATCGACTTCGCAGGCATCGTCTCTTCCGACGGTCAATACTTATATCGGGAGCGTGGTGCGGGTCTTGCGCGCCAAGTATTTTCAAGTGAAATGCTAACGCACCTTCACGGTCCTAATGCTCTTGGGCACTTACGGTACCCCACCGTTGACGACGATTCGTCGCGCGACAATGTTCAGCCAGTTATGGGTATTTATAAGGGCGTCCAAATCGCAATTGTTCACAACGGTAATGTAACCAATGTTGCTGAGTTGAAAGCTCGTATGCACGGCGTGGGCTTTACGACATCACTCGATACCGAGGTTATTCTCCGACTCATATCTACCCAGTGCAGTGGAAGCGTCGAAGATGATCTTGCACAAGTTGCGCCCCACATACAAGGAAGCGCAACGCTTGGAATCTTGCTTCCCGATCGACTGATTGCGTTTCGCGACACAAGTGGAAACCGACCACTCTCAATTGGAAAGCATGGCGACTCGTACGCCGTCTCTTCTGAAACGTGCGCGTTTGCAAATGTTGGTATGGAGTGGGTGCGAGACGTTGAGCCGGGCGAGATTGTTACGCTGTCAAACAATGGCATAACATCACGCATGCTCATACAAAAGCCAGCGCTCAAAAAATGTCGTTTTGAGGGAATCTACTACAGCCATCCTTCGAGCACGGTCTTTGACGAATCGGTCACATACTTTCGACTTCGGTTAGGGCGTGCGCTTGAACAGCACTGCCCAGCTCGTGGTGCGGATATTGTAACCCCTGTTCCTGACAGCGCAACCTTTATGGCGCTGGGGTACGGAGAAAGTGGCAACTCAGGACGATATCTACCTGTTATTACGCGCAATCACTATGTGGGTCGTACTTTTATTGCCGCAACGCAGGCGAAGCGAGATGAAGAAGTGTCACAAAAGTTTAATTTCTCTCACGCCGAGATAGTAGGTAGAAGTATCGTCGTCATTGACGATTCGATTGTGAGAGGGACAACGTCTCCTAAGATTGTCGCGCTACTGCGACAATTGAAAGCTCGTGAAGTACATGTGCGTATCGGCTCTCCGCCAATAACGCACTCGTGTCGCTACGGTATCAATACGCCAAAGCGTGAGAAGCTTATCGCTTCGCATAAAGACGTCGAAGAGATACGAGTGTGGATGGGTGCGGACTCGTTGGGATTTCTCCCGCTAGAAGTCCTCAAAAGTCTCTCTCCGCATCCTCAAAGTTGGTGCTTCTCTTGCATGACTGGAGAGTACTGGTAATCCGCGCGCCCGCCTCACTAAAACGGCGGGCGCGTTTCCTTTGCGCTCTCGGGATGCTGTGCTACTATCGGGCTTTAATGGATGTCATATTACGGAAAAAGCCACTTTCAGACGCGGAAATGGATCTCGCCGACGTGCGAGCAGGGCGAGATCTTTCATTTTTTGATCTCGTATCGATAAACCAGGTAACTGACAAGGACCTGGTTCTTTTATTTGACGTAGCGCGTCGATTTCGCGATTACAAAACCTATAAGTTTTCTTTTAACAAAGGATACTCGCATATCAACGCGTTTTTTGAGCCTTCAACACGTACTAGTTCAAGTTTTGACCTTGCAGCAAAACAGTTGTCGATGGACACTGCGAGTGTCTCCGGCAATAGCTCGCTTTCAAAAGGGGAGAGCTATCTCGATACGGTGCAAACAATTGATGCTTACAATGTAAAGACGATTATTATTCGTTCAAAAGAATCGGGTGTTCCAGAAATGGCGGCGCGACACACCAATGCATCAATCATCAATGCGGGGGACGGGTGGCACGAACACCCTACGCAGGCGCTTCTCGACGGCCTCACCATCACTGACCATGTCGGCTCCATGAACTTGAAGGGGATTGTCGTGGTGATTGTCGGTGATATTTTGCATTCGCGCGTCTTTGGTTCGCTGGTACGTTTGTTAAAAAAGATGGGCGCAACCATTCGTGTCGCAGCGCCCCATACGCTTATTCCCAAAGAGGTGGAGCGTTTTGGTGTTACGCATCATGTCAGTATTGAAGAGGCGCTCTCAGGAGCTGACGTAGTTTATGCGCTACGAGTACAGAGTGAGCGCGGCGCAAATGGCTTTGTGCCATCGCTTCGCGAATACTCAAAAATGTTCGGCATTTCAAAGGCGCGCATGGCGCTTGCGAAAAAAGATGCAATGCTTATGCACCCGGGACCGGTGATTCGTGATATTGACGTTCATTCGGTCTTCGCTGCTGCAGATGAGCAGTCGTACATACTGCGACAGGTGGAAAACGGTATGGCCGTGCGCAAATCGCTTCTGTGGCTTATTAGCGACCGTATCGATGGTGTGCGTAAGACGTTTACCCGCAAATAATACATCCGCCCGAAAATCTTTCCTCCATCTCTATGACAACATCAACTACAAATTCAAAATCAGGACTCCAGCAGCACGGCACGAGAGATGCAGGATTTTCTGGCGGACAAACACTCCTTATAAAAAATGGACACGTAGTAGACCCGCAGAACAACATTGACGAACAGTTTGATGTGTTAGTGGAAGATGGTGTCATAGCGAAAGTGGCTAAGAAAATTTCTGATAAAGCACAGAAAATCATTGATGCGAAGGGTCTTGTTGTGACGCCGGGCCTTATCGACATGCAAGTGCATTTGCGCGAGCCGGGGCGTGAAGATAAAGAAACGATTGAAACCGGATCAAAAGCGGCTCTTGCCGGGGGCATTACTTCGGTTGTTGCGATGCCAAATGTCACACCAGTTGCTGATAATCAGACGGTTATTGAGTTCATCGTGAAGCGTGCAAAAGAATTAAACTTAGTGAATGTCTATCCAACAGGCTCTATTACAAAAGGAGAGAAGGGAGAGACGCTTTCAGAAATAAACGAGTTGAAACGATCGGGCGCGGTTGCAATTACCGATGACGGTGTCGATGTACAAGACGAGGGACTTTTGAAGCGTGCAATGGAGTATGCAAAGACGTGTGACATGCTTGTTATGTCGCATTGTGAGACCGAAGATTTGACCGAAGGCGGGGTAATGCATGAAGGATGGGTATCGACACAGCTCGGACTTCCTGGCATCTCCGCTCTTACTGAAGACATGGCAGTGTATAAAAATATCTTGCTTGCGGAAGAAACGGGGGCGCGCTTGCACTTACTTCATAATTCGACCGCAGGAGCGATGCGTGCGATTCGAGAAGCAAAAAAACGCGGCTCAAAAAACATTACGGCAGAAGTGTGTGTCCAGCACTTTGCCTTAACCGACGAAGAGTGCCTTGGGTACAACACGAATGCGAAAATGTATCCGCCGCTCAGAAGTGGGGATCATGTTGTCGCGGTCATTAAAGCAATCAAAGACGGAGTTATCGACGCCTTTACCACTGATCACGCGCCACACATCGAGCCGGATAAGATAAAACCGTTTCAAGATGCTGCTTCGGGATTTGTGGGACTCGAGACAAGTTTTGCAGTCATGAATACCTACCTGGTGAAGCCGGGGCACGTATCGTTTGCGGGTGCTCTTGAAAAAATGACATGGGGTCCTGCTCGTATTTTACGCGTCAATCGCGGGCATCTCTCCGTTGGGGCCCCGGCAGATATCGCAATTTTTGATACGAAGAAAGAGTGGGTCGTCGACGAGAAGAAATTTTTTTCAAAAGGTAAAAACTCTCCCTTTATTGGCAAAACTCTCACCGGCAAGGCAGTTAGCACGATAGTAGGTGGGGTGCTTAAGTATCATCAGGGTGAAATGCTATAGTGAAGGCATGCAAAATAAAACGAATAAACAAGCTCTCGCTTTGCACAAAAAGTTGGGTGGAAAGTTGCGCATTGAATCTGCGACAAAGGTGCGTAATCGCGCCGACCTCTCGCTCGTATACACGCCGGGTGTTGCTGCGGTATCACTCCACGTAGCACAAAAACCAGAAGACGCTCGTATCTATACCGGTAAAGGAAGAACCGTGGCAGTAATCTCCGATGGCTCAGCGGTATTGGGGCTTGGTAATATCGGTGCACTCGGAGCGCTTCCCGTTATGGAAGGAAAGTGCGCGCTCTTTAAAACGTTTGCAGGAGTCGATGCGGTGCCGCTTGTCCTTGATACCCAAGACGCTGACGAAATTGTTGAGACTGTGGTGCGCGTTGCGCCAGCCTTTGGTGGAATTAATTTGGAAGATATTGCGGCGCCGAAATGTTTTGAAATTGAACGAAAGCTGATTGATCGACTCAACATTCCTATTATGCATGACGATCAGCACGGCACCGCTATTGTTGTCTTGGCAGGTCTCATTAATGCCGCAAAAGTGGTAAAGAAAGACTTGAACAAATGCTGGGTCACTGTTTCGGGTGTTGGGGCTGCAGGTGTTGCTACTATGCGACTTCTGAAAAAGCATGCACCCAGTGTAAACATTATTGCGGTAGATAGTACGGGTATCGTCGGCAAACATCGTGAAGATTTGAATGGGATCAAAAAAGAGCTCATTGCTGATGGTATCATTTATGCAGACCGCAGTGGTGATTTGGTGCATGCACTTGCACAGTCAGATATTTTTCTCGGTGTTTCAAAGCCGGGAGTGCTGAGTGCGAGTATGGTTAAAATGATGGCAAAAGACCCAATCATTTTTGCGATGGCAAACCCGACGCCAGAAATTATGCCGGATGAGGCAAAGAAGGGTGGAGCGAAAGTGATTGCAACCGGTCGTTCAGATTTCCCCAATCAAATTAACAATTCGCTTGCTTTTCCTGGAATTTTCCGTGGCGCACTTGATAACAAAGTGACCAAAATAACGATGGAAATGAAAATAAAAGCCGCGCAAGCCATTGCAAAGCTCGTGCCAAAGCCAACGGCACAAAAAATCGTACCGGATATGTTTGATAAGCGCGTCGCTCCGGCGGTGGCGAAGGTGATCCGGTAGACTCCGCTAGTGTGAGACGTATCTCGCAAGTCTCCGGCGCTAGCGCCGGAGTCATATCTTCGTCTATAATCTCTAGAATCCGCCCGTAGCTCAAGCAAGTTAGAGCATCGAGCTTATGGCGGCTAGTGGAGATTATTGAAAATGTGCGTCCGCCTGTAGCTCAGTTGGTTAGAGCATAGAGCTTATACCTCTAGGGTCCCTGGTTCGAGTCCAGGCAGGCGGACGGACATTTGCAATTAAAACTCATGATAGCTCCTATGGGGTATCGAACCCATAGTTTTCCCCAGCGCGAGTGACGGCATAAACAGCACGAACACCAAAGTACCGAGTCTTGTCCGGACGTTCGTCAACAAAAGAGCGTACAGTGCTTTCTTCCTACCGATACATATGTGGACAATTCGTACTCCAGTCGGGGAAGCGTGCCACAATAAGAGCATGAAAAAGTACCTCTCTCGTGCTGCCATTCTCGGTATGGTGTGTGCCCCAGTCTTTACCTCCGCACTCACGCAAAGCGAGCTTATGGACCAGATCAACACGCTTCTTGTGCAAATTAGTTCGCTCCAGGGAGAGCTTCCCTCAGGGGCAAGCGGATCGCGAGTCACCCTGCCCGCAATTGACACAACCGGGGAGTGCCCTGTCTTTACGCGCACCCTCAAACGCGGTATGTCAGGAAAAGACGTAAAAGTGCTGCAAGACTTTCTCGCCGAAGACCTAACCATCTACCCTGAGGCAAGTGTCTCGGGTTACTTTGGCGGCCTTACCGAAGCAGCAGTACAACGTTGGCAAGCACAGTACACCACGGTGACTGAAGGTTCTCCTGAAACGACCGGCTTTGGCATTGTGGGACCGCGTACTGCGGCACTTATGGCACAGCAGTGTGCAGGAGACATAAGTGCAAGTAAGGTTGGGGGCTTTATAAAGATCACACCAATATCAGGAAATGCGCCACTTGGTGTACGCGTAGAAGCAACTATTAACACGCCACGCTCATGTGGCTCGGCACTCTACACGCTTTCCTGGGGTGACGGAAGCGCGCCAGTCTCAATTCCGCTTCCCGGAAAGACATGCCGCGAGCTCATGCAAAACTTCACGCATACGTATCAATTTGGCGGCACATATACCGTGATGCTTGCATCAGAAGGACATGCAACATCCGGTACAGTCGTGGTGCAAGGACCATCCTCTGGCAATTTTAATATGAATCCAAATAGTGCTGCGGTGACAACCCTTGATTCACTGCAGACAAGCGCGACAAGTGGTAGATCGCCGCTTTCAGTCACATTTTCGGGGACAATAAATGGCAGTGCATCGTGCGGCGGAGGGTTTTATACCATTGTCTTTGGCGACGGACAGTCGCAGCAGATGCAGTATCCTGCTTCATGCAACGCTCAGACGTTTAGTACGACGCATGTGTATCAAAACGCGGGAACGTACAACGCAGTCTTGTATCGAGGAGGTCCTGGTTCAACAGTAGCAGGAACAGCACAAATCCTTGTTTCCCAAGGATCGGCTAGTACTAATACTGGCACGGGAAGTGTGAGCACGAACAGTACAACAAATGCGGTAGTCTCGCCCGATCTTGGTGTCACTCCCAATGTTGGTGGAAATCGACTGGCAGTGCAAGTTCAGTTTACGGTGCCATCGGTATGTACTGCATTTGATGTTGATTGGGGAGACGGCAGTGCTCATACCGGGCGGCCGCAAGGGTCGTGTTCAGCCGGTGTCGTACAAGAGACAGTCGTGCATACATATGCAACGGGAGGAGTGCGCACTATCACTGTTAAGCGTGGACCGCTTCTCGATCAAGTGAGCGTAACAACAATCTCACTTTAATCATTCTCGATGCAAAATGTGTGCAATGTGTTCAACTCGCTCGCGAAGAGGCGAGAGACCCGAGAGTGTAGCGTTATGTGCAACTAGTTTCTGTGCTTCTTCTCGCGCTGCAGTGATGAGTCTCATGTTTTGAAGCGCCTCCATACCAACATCGGTCACACCCCACTGCTTACGCCCCAACAGGTCGCCTGCACCACGGTTTTCGAGATCGGTTTCGGCGAGCGCGAATCCGTCTGAACTTTTTTCAAGCGCTTTCAATCGCTTCATTGCGGCAGCGCCGGTTTTTTCGGGTACCAAAAAACACACTGGTGGATGCGACGAGCGCTGCACGCGTCCGCGCAGCTGGTGCAGCTGCGCAAGTCCGAACCGCTCAGCTCCTTCAATCATGATTGCGGTTGCATTTGGCACATTAACACCCACTTCCACAACCGACGTTGCAACTAAGACATCAATTTTCTTCTGGGTAAAATCTTCCATCACCGCATCTTTTTCTTTTGCTTTCATACCACCATGGAGGAGTCCTACATTGTACTCGGTAAATATGTCCTTCTGTAGTCGTGTGCGTTCGGCTTTTGCGGACTTTGCCTGTACGGCATTCCATTTGCTCGGATCAGGTTCGTCAATGCGTGGGCAGATCACATAGGCTTGCCTCCCTTTTTTCAGCTCAGTACGGATCGTGGTGTATGCCTTTTCGCGCTCACTCGTTTCCACAATATGTGTTGTGATTTTTACGCGGCCGGGCGGCAACTCGTCGAGGATAGAAAGGTCAAGGTCGCCGTAGAGTGTGAGTGCAAGTGTGCGGGGAATAGGCGTTGCGGTCATAGAGAGAAAGTGCGGTGCTATTGAGGATTTCCGTGCGAGCGCGCGACGCTGGGCCGTGCCAAAGCGGTGCTGCTCGTCTACGATGCAGAGCGCGAGATTTTGAAACTGCACACTCTTTTGAATCAGCGCGTGGGTGCCAATCAGCATCGCGATCTCGCCATTCTTTACCCATTTCAACAGCTGAGCGCGAGAAATTGGTGTTGCTTTGTCACGATGACTCTTCGAAGGAAACTTCCATGCACTTGAGCCGGTAATAAGTCCGATGTTTATCGGTAAATGTTTGAAATACTGAATGAATGATTCGAAGTGTTGTTGCGCTAAAATTTCAGTCGGTGCCATGTACGCGACTTGGAGTGTCCCTGAATTGCGCGACGGGGGGCGGCTTTTGACGACAGCGTACGAAGCTGCCGCGGCGACCCATGTCTTGCCGGCACCCACGTCGCCTTCAAGGAGTCGTGCCATGGGGTGCTGTTTCGTGAAGTCAGAAATAATTTCAGAAATAGCACGCTTTTGTGCGCGCGTCGGCGGAAACGGGGCGCTTACGATAAATTCTTCGACTGATTTTGGTGCGTCGAGAATTGGGAATGCATGCAGCGTATTGTTTTGCACGCGCTCTTGTGCGCGAACAGTCTGAATCACAAAAATCTCTTCAAATGCAAATCGTTTGCGTGCAGTGAGAGCATGTGATTCTTTTTCTGGCGTATGAATCCAGATCAGTGCGTCGGAAAGAGAGGGGAGGTTATAGCGATTGCGTACTAATTCTGGAATCGGATCACCAAGCGTGGGGAGGGCGCCGAATTGAATTATTTTTTTTACTGCATGATAAAACCAGAGACTCGTAATGCCGCGACTTTCCGGATATACGGGAAATAATTGATTTTGTTCCCCTTCACTCTGGAACAATCCCGTTGGCGCAATGGGCGATGGAATGATTTCAGGGTTTGAAATATAGGGCCGCTCAGCGCTTCCACCCACCGTTCCAGTGAGTTGCACTGGCACGCCCTGCGGAGCCATTTTAGCTATATAAGGTTGGTTGAACCACATCACTTTTACCCTGCCGCGACCATCTTCAAAATAACCTTCTGTTGCAGGTCTGCGGCTTTTCCAGAGCTTTTTTGCTTCGAGTTTCGAGAGGATGCCAAAGAGCGTGACTTTTGATCCGGGTACCAGGGCTTCGGTGTTCGTATGCTGTCCCGCCCGCTCGTAACGCGATGGAAAGTGGTAGAGAATATCGGTGAGCGTGCGAATCCCAAGAACTCGCAAAGCGCTCTGCTGTTGAGGTGTCAAACGAAAATGCTCCGTGACCGGATCATGCGCCTGCATCGGTTGATTATACGCAAAATTTAAGTTATACACATCTGTCCGCTTCCGGGGCTCTTGCGTTGATGTGAGAGATTAGTACGATAGCGGTGTTAGAAGTTAGTTTGATATATTCATTGTTTATGTTTGCACACGATGATGATCACAAAGATGATTCTGAAGCAGAAGTTTCAGATGCAGCGCTGGTAGATGCGCTCGGTGATGACTCATACGAAGAGGAGGATGATCTGGAGGCAGAAGCGAGCGTAGCTGATCCATTTGGTCGCGAAGAAGAATAAAACAGGTTGCCCGTGTATCCCCGCAGAAAACTCTGCGGGTATTTCACGGGCAACACCAGGCTGTTGTTTGGAAGAGGAGGCGGCCGCCGCCACAGATAGTCAGCCTCTCATCCCCGCTGCAAAGCAGCGAGGTATTCTCGGCTACCAATAAACACCACCCGCTCGCATGAGCGGGTGGTGTGCTACTGTACTAGTATATGGTGCACCTTGTTCTCCGGGTCATTTTTACGGCTTTTGCGCTCTACGCTACTGTCTATGCAATACCGGGAATTACCGTATCAGGAGGCTGGCAGACCTTCGCACTTGTTGCGTTTGTGTGGGTGGCACTCTCGCTCTCGGTAAAACCGGTCTTGAAAATAGTGATGCTGCCGATCACGTTTCTCACCGTAGGTCTTTCGTCGTTTGTACTGAATGCACTCCTCTTTTGGGGGATGACTCTCGCTGTGCCGGGCTTTAGCATCGATGGTGTTATTCCGGTACTCCTTGGATCGTTAGTATTTTCATTCTTGACGTGGATCATTCATAAGATTTTTTAAGGTACCAAAAAATCCGCCATATGGCGGAT
>RFQR01000090.1 GCA_009924895.1 bacterium | reverse complement strand
TGTTGCCTTGCAGATTCAGGGCGAAAAAGGGATTGTGAATTACGATCCATGCAACCCGAACGATCACTTCGGAGAACCCAAGGGAGATATTCTACTTGGCCCCCGACCATGCCTGACATTACCTATTCCGCAATCCCATCGACATCCTATACCATCCCGGATTTCACGACCTTTAATTTCACGGGGTCGAGTATCTCTTTGCCATCCATACCAACATTCAAACCTATCGTCATACCGTCCCTTCCAACATTTTATACCCTTGAGGAATTGATCGGAGTTTCTGATTCTAGCTCGGTTTATGTTCCGTATGTTCCTCCGGCGGTTTCAACTTTAGACCCAAAACTTGTCGCACTTCGGAATCAGGCGATCACTTTACAACAAGAACTTGGAGACGCCTTGGCCGACCTAGCTTTAGGGTACGAAGGAGCGCAGGCCAACAAAGACGCACTCACGGCCTACAATACCCAATTATCTACACTCACAACATCTCTTAATACTCAAAAGACAAATCTCACAAACCTTCAAACGACTCTTAATACAAACACAACGGCTCTTAATAATTCTGTCACTAGCTACCAAGCAAAAGTCAACGCCCTTAATACTGATGCTCAAAAACTTTCAACGGCGCAAACTCAACTCAACACGGCAATCACGGCATACAATACTCAACTTGCGACATTTCAAGCGCAACAGATTACTCTTTCCGACCTAACCAATCAAATTACATCTGCCACAACCTCCCGGGACGGCCTGCTTGCTCAAAAAAATCAGCTTACCCTCGACCTCGCCGTTTCGCAGGGGCAACTCGATTCCGCAAAGGCAAATCTTACTACGGCACAAAATAATCTCGCCTCGGTTCAGGCCAATATCGGCACAAGCACGACTCAATACAATTCGCTCGTTTCTCAAGTTGCGACGGCACAAAGCAACCTAGCCTCGGTCAATAGCCAACTTTCAACAGCGTCAACAAACCTTTCAAACACGCAAGCGCAGTATAGTTCACTATCCGGGCAAGTATCAAAAGCACAGTCCGACCTAGCTACGGCACAATCGGCCCTTTCTACCGCCCAATCTAATACTTCGACGACGCAATCCCAACTTTCATCCTTAACATCTCAAGTCAGTTCGGCTCAATCAAACCTTTCAAACCTTCAAACTCAACTTTCCTCGGTTCAATCTTCTTTGCAAACTGCAACGGCCCAATACATATCGGTTGCGTCACAAGTTGAATCTGCCAAGGCCGATCTTTCTACGGCTCAAGCCCAACTCGCCTCGGCGCAATCAAATGTCGTCGTTACACAAAGTCAATATAATGAACTGCTTTCCATGACCGAATATGCCCGGGGAGACTTGGCGACCGTACAAGCCTCCCATGATGCTTTACGAACTGAAAATTCTTCCCTTTTGTTGGATATTCAATTTTCAACTGACCAACTTTCCGGGTTGAATAATCAATATAATTCCCTTTCTTCTGACATATCAAAATCAGAATCCACCCTTTCCAACCTTGAAAACA
Organism: bacterium; assembly: GCA_009924895.1. Classification (GTDB taxonomy): domain Bacteria; phylum Patescibacteriota; class Minisyncoccia; order Phycocordibacterales; family UBA2100; genus UBA10103. Next base: position 113 of record RFQR01000090.1, on the reverse strand, counting down.
AGATTCAGTCGGCGGAACAAACCATCGCCAACTCGCAAGCAAGTATCGGAACCCTCACAAATCAAATCGCCGAGTCCGAAGCAAACATCGCAACCTTGACCGCAACTCAAACG
>RFQR01000089.1 GCA_009924895.1 bacterium | reverse complement strand
ATAGAAACAGACTGACCTCCTTGATAATAATTCCCAGCATTTATACCAACTGCTACTGAATAATCGCTTTGTCCATTATTACCAGAAGAACTACCAATTGCAACTGAACTATTACCTTGTCCACCACCTCCTGCCATTAAACCTATAGCAATACCATTATTTTTTTGACTATATTTTCCTGCTTCACGTCCAATTGCAATACCGTCATCACCTTGTCCTGTCATTCCTGCATTAGAACCTAATGCAATTCCATATGCACCTTGAGCAATACTTCCTGCATTCCAACCTACTTTAATACCACCAGAACCAGTTACCAAATTTGCAGCTGAACCAGCAACACCTTGTGGACCCGTTGCACCTGTTGCGCCATTAGAACCGGCAGCACCATTAGAACCTGCAGTACCCTGTGGACCTGCTGCACCATTAGAACCTGCAGTACCTTGTGGACCAGCGGCACCTTGTGGACCTGTAGCACCATCTAAGCCGTTAGAACCAGCTGCACCATTAGAACCTGCAGTACCTTGTGGACCAGCGGCACCTTGTGGACCTGTAGCACCATCTAAGCCGTTAGAACCTGCTGCACCATTAGAACCTGCAGTACCTTGTGGACCAGCGGCACCTTGTGGACCTGTAGCACCATCTAAGCCGTTAGAACCAGCTGCACCTTGTGGACCTGTTGCTGCAAATGTACCTGTATAATATAATACTTCTTTATTTGTGCTATCATAAACAAGTGTTTTAAATGATGTTGATTCACTACTTCTAACGGGATCAACATAAAATGCAGATGCGGTAACACCACTAAGTCCTGAACCGGTTGCATTTAATACTATACTATTTGCAGGTTGATTAGTATTTCCTGCTAAATTTCCAATTGCAATTGAATTTGCACCTTGTGAAATACGTCCTGCATTAGTACCTAATGCAATTGAATTTGATTGTTGATTTGTTTCACCAGCATATGCGCCAATAGCAACTGCTTGAGAACCTTGACTATTACTACCTGCATTTATACCCATAGAAATTGCACGTATTTGCTGACGATTCATACCTGCATTACTGCCAACAGCAATAGAATCATTTGCTTGTGAATATGCACCTGCATATGTACCTATAGCAATTGCTTGAACACCTTGTGTAGAATTACCTGCACTATTACCAATAGCAACTGCTCTATTTTGTTGTGTATTATATCCAGCAGTATCACCAATTGCTATACTTGACATACCCTGATAATTTACACCAGAACCTTTACCAATAGATACTGCATACCATCCTTGATTTGTATTACCAGCAGTATCACCGATTGCTACACTACCATTGCCTTGATTGTATCTACCTGAATTACTACCTATATGAACTGTTGTTGAACCAGTTGTCCACGCTGATGTAGTATTATTCCAAAATAAGTAATCTGAATAATTAGTACCTGTTGCACTAAGCCCTGCTCCTGCTCCTCCAGCTCCAGCAGGACCTGTTACACCCTGTAAGCCCTGTGGGCCTGTTGCACCATTTGTGCCGCTTGTACCCTGTAAGCCCTGTGGGCCTTGAGCGCCTGTTGCACCATTTGTACCGCTTGTGCCCTGTAAGCCCTGTGGGCCTTGAGCGCCTGTATTAGCAGATACACCTGCAGGACCTTGAGA
>RFQR01000088.1 GCA_009924895.1 bacterium | reverse complement strand
TATAGTCCTTTTGCAGGTGTTCGCTTCCTTTCGGAGCCGGCCAGTTAAGTGGCCACCACCAGCTGCCTGAGCTCATAGATTTTCTCCTTTTTGTAAGGACGTTTTCCAATCAAATAACAACCTGTTGTTCATCAATTGGTTGGGCGTTTGGCCGGTTTGTTTGAGATAATATCGTTAAATGATATTTAACGGTGGTTTAATGTCGCCGTTTCAAACAATTTGCACCACGTTACACGATTTTTCGCAAAAACGTGTACTACGGCACATGAACTGTAACGTTTTGACATTTGATGTGCAGTCGTGATCATTTTTCACTCTCCTCCCTAAACCCCTCCCGCAGCTTGTCCGTGGTTTCGGTGCCGATGCTGGGTTTCTCATCGTCGTAGAGATCGACCTCATCGATCTCCCCTTTGATGTGAAACCCGCATCCCAGGAGGAATTGCTTGAATTCCCTCATTACCGTCCTAACTTCGACGCACTCGAACTCATGGGTGGTCTTGGCCGCGGAGTCTTCCCACCAATGGTTATGCCGCATGCTGTTGATTGGATCTGGTTTTGGGTTTTCCCCGATGAATGTGAATTTCATTTATACTCCTCCTCGCGTTCACTCATTGCAGGTCCTCTTTGGGAGCATAATCACCAGTTCCGTTCTCTCGATCTTCACGATCGAGCTTAAGACATCTTGCCTCGTCCCACTTACAGTCTTCGCGAATCTCTTGCTCTCTTTCGTCTGTCATATGTGTTACCTCTTTTGTTTTGCCTTTCTCTCTTTTAATTTCTGTTTCTTTGCGAGTCGGACTGCAGTTGCGTATATTTGGTCAAGCCACTCTGTGATGCTCAGCTGAGCTAAAATCTTATTTTGTTCTTTTTTCGTCATAGTCTTGTCCTGTCTGTGTCAAGAATTAGCCCAACTAAGCCAGAGTGCTTCGCTTTGACCAACTCCATGACCCGCATGGTTCTGTCGTCAATAAACTCCAACCCGCTTTCGTTTACCCACACATCGTGATGCACGATGACCTTTTGATATCGCTCGGACTCGGGATGTCGGAACAGAATTCGGCTTTTTCGGGTGCCACGAGTTAAGTTTGGCACGGGTGACTTCTTGTTTCTCCCTGGAATCATAATCTCGTAGGGCATGGTTACTTTCATAAATGATTACTCCTTATGCCCCGAAAGCTGCGTCGGATATTCTCCGATAGATTAGGTCGGGGTGCTGGTTTTGTAGTTCGTTTAGCTCATCATCAGACAACGGTGTTCCGTCATCCCAATTGGCCTTGGATACAAAGGCATCGGAGAAGTCGGGATAGTCCCGACCATCAATGCCATCAATCTCAATGCTTGCGACATCCACGCAACGCTGACAAAGCTCGTGGTCATCGCTGATGTAGAAAGATGAATCCAAGAGGATAAATTTTCCCTCTTTGGCCATCTCATCCTGAACCGATTTGCGGTTGGCTTTCTTCCTCTCGTCTTGGGCAAGGAAGTGTCTCAATGCCTCGTCTTTTTCGGCTTGGGTAAAGGTGAAGGTGAGTGATTTGCTCATTTGCCCCACCTACCTGTGAATCTGCCCTTAATGGCCCCATTGGCACGAACCTCGAAGAATCGACAGTCCTTGTCTGCTTTATCCTCGTTGTAAACCTCCTGTAGTC
>RFQR01000087.1 GCA_009924895.1 bacterium | reverse complement strand
CAAGATGAAGTTCGATATCGAGATGTGTAAGAAGATTCAGAGCTTTTTACCGAAGGCACCGAACTTCTACTTTGTTGATAACGAAGACTTGATCGATGACGTGACGCCGTGGCTTCCCCAAGGAGCTCAGGTGTTTATCGCAAGAGTGGACAGCTCTGTAACTCAGTTACAAATTGTAAAACTGTAGCGACTCCAGATTGCTATGGTTTTAAACGCGCGGGTTCACTCCTGTTTGTCCCGCGCGTTTTTTTAACTGTCAGGCAAAATCACACTCATAGTCGGTATAAGTTCTTTGGCGAGCAAGATGCACGCTTAAATAATAAATGCCGACTAGCTTCTGGGGGGAAGCAACATCGGCCTCAATGATAGAGGTACCTGAAAATGGGAATTGGTAACTATAGAGCTCCGGGCGATCACTACGGTCGTCTTAATGAAATGATCTACGTCGACACGACTGAGTGGGGGGACGGAGATGATTTCATGATAAGAGAGGACGATATGTACCAGGCTATCATTACGAACCTTCCGCCTAGCTTCCAGCAGGTTGACAGGTTTCATCGTGATGGCAATGAGTCGTACTATATCTTTGCTGAAAGCGATACGTGTGAAGTCGTCACTGAGCAGTGTGAGAACTACATCGCGATTGCTTTCGTCGGTAAAGCTAAAAAGAGTGGCTGGTACGCCAATTGGAGAAAGACCGCTAAGAAGGTTTTCAGAAACCTTCACTATTCGGGCTTTGACCTTATGGTGAGAACCAGCGCGTGGACTTCCTCTGTGTGGACGCCTAAAGACGGCTTCTACTACATGGGAAAGAAATATACGGGAGGTGGGTATGAGTTTTCCGCGAATAGAAACTATAACGAAACCCTATCCGGCGTTTAATCTCCGGGCGGGACAAAAATTCACCGTCCTGCGCGTAGAGCGTAGGCCGGTGAAAGTCGCAGGCCAAGATAGGAAGTTCTATGTTCTAGCCCTGGGCCAGAACGAACTTTTACTTGGAGAGGAGTATTTCCATGAAGAAGAAAAAGCAAACTAAGAAGTTTGACGAAGACTTTCCTCACGGAAGTATCTGCTACGAATGTGCAACAAGCCGCGGTGGGAAAATCCCACCCGGCAATTGCAACACTGTTTCATTAGACACGTGCCCGTATTGTATGGAGAAAAAAGGCACCTTCGCAGTACGGGACTTTGATTGGAAGGAGTATAACGTGAGGCACATATGGGACTAGATACAACACACGGGTGTTGGCACGGAGCCTATAGCTCGTTCAACACCTTCAGAAACAGAGTAAGCTTGCTTACTTTGAAGAAGCAGTTGTCTAACTTTGTGGGGTTTGAGGGGGCTGAGCCTTTTCCCCAAAAAAGTAGAAAGCCAATTGTTATTCTGCTGAACCATTCCGACTGTGATGGCGAAATTGAGTGGGAGGATTGTCTTCCGCTTAAACAAGCACTCGAGCAAATGCTAGAAGATCTCACGGACGAAAGGTTTGCAGAAGTAATTGCGCTGGACACGGGTCTTTCGGTTAGTTCGTTAAAAGCTAACTCTATGGAAACCCTTAAGAGTTATCAAAAAACATTTGTCGAAAAGGTGCGCAACTGGATCGAAGGTCTAGACGCTGCCCATAAGGCGAAAGAGAATGTAGGATTTCA
>RFQR01000086.1 GCA_009924895.1 bacterium | reverse complement strand
CGGCCCGGTAACGGCACAATTTTCTTCGGAGCAGATTGACCAGCTTGCGGGCGCACTTATGCAGGGGGTTGGAAATATCCAACTGCCCCCTGCACAAGTGCAGTTTCCAGATAACCTAAAACTCTCATTTACAGATGCCGAGCTTGAAAGAATTTCAACCTCCATCGCAGGCAAAAGCAGGATGCCGAAACTAATCGAGACTAGGGTTTTGACTTTGGATGTCGATGGAAACACTTGCTTCGCAGATTTCCCGACTATAAAACGCTTATTATCATATCAATTTACACAAAGTTATTATCTTGTCGCAGTTACGATCTCTTGTTCTATTGTTAATACTGATACTGCGGTCGCCGGATTGTTTTTTGGCAGAGATTTGGGTCCTATCGTTAACATTGAGCAACAATCAGATACACAAACAGCGTCGGATATTTATATTTCACAGTTGACGCACCAAAACAGTACGGTTGCCACGATTGCGCCTTTATCCCGGACTAATACGATTGCTTTTTCGGGAGATCAGCAGTTTATTCAGATTCAAGCCGGAAGTCAGTTGGCTTTATACGGTTGTGGTACAAATAATTCCAATAATCTTTACTCCGCAGTAATCAATCTCCATGTTTTAGCGGAATCCAATGCCTAAATTTACATCGCCATCGGGAGAGACGGAGTTTTTCAAGCAAACTGAATTACAGAAAGCGTTTGAAAAAGAATTAAAAACCGGGGAAAAGGTAATCATAACCCCGGGAGTTAAAGAGGCTTCATTTTTGAGGGAGGCCCCGATTCGTGCGAACCTTGCCGGGGTATATGCCGAATTTTTGGATCGGGTTGTTAATCCGCTTCCCGTGACTCAAACTCCGATTGATTCAGCTTTTCAAGCGTGTAATGATTCTCCACTTCCCATTGGGTTTAAGAGATTTATTCAAGTTGGTGGTGGCACTTGTACTGCCATGAAAGCAACTGGCGCAGTTGGCACTTTAAGAACAAAAGTTTTTGTTAAACCTTACGGGCAAGTCTATCCAAGACAACCATATTTTTATGATGATCCGAATGAACTAAATCCACAATGGTATGGATTCACTCAAGGAGTTTGGCCCGATGGTACTGGCAGAAATGCGACTTGGCCGATTTGGGACGGGCTTTATGATATATATACAGATACTTCCGCAAACGAAGGAATAGGAGGCTTTCGAGAACAGCAAGGTATAAGAGGGACTGGAATATATGTAAATACGCAACAATTTAATAATGGCTTACAAAATGTTCCAGAAAATTACCCGCAAATGCAAGCGGGTTTGGGCGGGAGTGACTATATATACACTAAAGTTGGCAAAACACCAAGCATCGAAGCGTACACAATACCCAATGGGGTAACCATAGAATTGTATGTAGAAAATTGGAATGGTGTATCTGGCAACCCCACTTATCTTGTTGACAATTATATTTCAATAGGGGATGTGACGGGCGCAACTTATCCCTATCCTCCGTATTCACCTATTTTTAATTACTATTATTCCACGCCAGATGATGAAACTGAAATACCTGACACCCCACTTGGTGCTGGCGAACGGTTAATAAAAAGACTTACCTTTGATGTGAGTATGGCAAGATTTGATGTAACTGCACCCAATGTTTATCCGTACTCGAATTGTATTTGCCAATTTTCCAACTTCAAATACACCAACTACTTCCCTAACCC
>RFQR01000085.1 GCA_009924895.1 bacterium | reverse complement strand
TTTACCGATTCAAGTTTTTAGCAAAAAATCGAGCGGCCAGATCCAACTTGGCAAGTGCGACTTTAATGTAGCCACAATTTTATTCACCTAGCTAGCGTTAGCTCGAGTCCAAGTGGGGCTTTTCATTTCTTTGAGCGATGCGAGTACAGGGTAATAACTGATATTTCCGACAGAGCTTCTCGGCCACTTTGACTGCCAGATCCCAATTGAGAATAGCTGTAAAAACCGTGTGCTCCCAAAACGATTGATCAAGTGGTTTTGCTCTTGTTGCCCTAGTGATTCTTTGAGCTACTGTGCCAGCAAAAGTTCTGAAGAAATTTATCATACCGATTCTTGCTTTACCTTGTATAACAAGTTTGACTTCCTTTTCTGTAATAACACATTTCAGAATTCTTAATTTGTGATGTCGTGCTTTTCTTTTCATCCAAAGCTTGGTCTGTTTGTCAGCCCTTTTGTGGATTAAGAATCTAGGCTGGCGAGCTTTGAAGATAACTAGAGTAGGCCTTTTTTCTACAAGGGGCCTGACGCCTGATGATTTTTCCTCTGTTCCCCCAAAGGAGAAAGGTCGTTTTAGTTCAAAAAATACTGGCTGCTGGAACATGCTAAATTGCCTCCAAAATCTTCTGTTCATATTCGCCATGCTTTTCGGTGCTACAAAAGTGAAGTTCTGTTGAACTGACTACCTCTTGGGCGCATCGAAATCCGAAAATCTTTCTTGGCCGGGTATTAATTGCCACCTCAATTTTCTTCAACCTATCCTCAGAAAGACTTTTAAGGTTAGTTCCTTTTGGTAAAAATTGCCTAATAAGCCCGATAGAGTTTTCATTGCTACCACGCTGCCAAGGAGCGTATGGATCAGCGAAATAGACTGGAATTCCCAGAACAGTTTCTAGCTCCTTGTGTTTGGCAAACTCACCGCCATTATCATTAGTCATTGTTTTTCGTGGTAAATGAGGGTTGCTCTGAAATCTATCGAGACTAACGTGAAGTGTCTCTTCGGAATTAAGATTTCGGACTTTATTTAAAAGAACCAGCCTACTTTTTCTGTCAGTAAAGACCAAAACTCCTCCCTCGTGATTTGCACCGACCATAGTGTCGCGCTCCCAGTGGCCTAGTTCAGTGCGGTCGTTAGCTCCATCGGAGCGCTCTTGTATTCTTCTGCGGGGTTCCCACACAGGTAAGAAACGACTGGCTTTTCGCATTCGTCTTCTCTTCCCCCGGCGTCTGAGACATTTAAAGAGGCTTCCCCCATATTTCCGGTCCTTCAAAATATATTTATAAACGGCTTCCGGGCTCACTGAAAATCCCTGCTCCAGCTTCAACCTTCCACAAATTTGCTCGGGGCTCCATGCTTTTCGAAGTCCATCAAGAACCCTTTCTTCAACCCAATCTTTTATCTTAACCGCGGGGCCAAAGTCCTGTCTCCTCCTTCTAAACTTCGTTCTCCTCCAAGCTTCCAAGGCACGATAGCCCCCTTGGGAAATGGAATTTCGATTCAATTCTCGGTAAATAGAAGAACGGTGAAAACCAATAGATAAAGCAATTTGTTCCACCGTCTTACCCTCTTGAATTAACCTCTCAATTTGATATCTCTCTTCTCGATTGAGCTGATGGTACTTCCGCATATTACGTCTCCTTTAGTGTTGTGATTAAAGGCTACCGTAGGAGGAACTATCAGCTCTTTCAATTTCTTTCCTCGTCGCACTTGGTGGTTGAACTTAGTCAATGAGCGCTCTGGCGATACCTTTGCCACGAAATAACTCGACTTTAAAAATCGGTGAAGCACCCTCTAGAAAAGGCCTCAAAAAACCCGTGATACAACTCTTTTCATGAAAAGAATGAAACAGGCCGAACACGTGG
>RFQR01000084.1 GCA_009924895.1 bacterium | reverse complement strand
GGAACTTCCCCATTAGCCTCTCTCAGAACCGGACGTGAAACTCTCGCTTCATCCGGCTCCCATCACGCAAACGCTCCGGTCATTCCTAGTTTCCAGTGGGCAAACAGGTTTGGCTTCTGCTTCATTATTGTTTGAAGTAAAATTGATGCTCTTGTTTTTCCGCCTCTCAACCTTTTGTACTTACGTCCTGCCCATCTTACGAGCGTTAGATTAAAATGTCTTAGAACTGGATAAAGCGCTGAAGGAGTGTATTTGCCGTAATATTCAAGCCATCCTCTTAGAATGGGATTGAACCTACTCGCTATCTCCTCCAAACTGATCTCAGTTTTAGAACTTAATTTTGCTTCTCGTATTTTTGCGCGCATCGCTTTTTGAGCCTCTTTGCTGACTGCTGGAGTAAAACCCATAAATAAATTATTTGTTTCTTTTGCTCTTACTGGTCTGCGTCGAAACTCATAACCCAAAAACGTAAACATGGTGTTTGGGTGGCTTTTCTTGCGATTGACGTCTTGGCAGTAAACAATTTTAGTTTTCTCTGAATGCAGTTCTAAATGGCAGCTTTCAAAGCGTGCTTTTAGATCAGCCAAAAGATGTTTTGCATCTTCCTCTGTTTTGCAATGCACGACAGCGTCATCAGCGTATCGACACCACAGTTTCTTTGGATGATGCTTGGACATCCAAACATCGAATACGTAGTGAAGAAATAAATTACTTAAAACTGGACTGATTACGCCTCCCTGCGGTGTACCTTTGGTTCGCGCTACGCACGTTCCATCAGGCATTTGCATCGGGGCTTTTAGCCATCGTTCTACGTAAAGAATTATCAACTTGTTATTCGTATGTTTTCTGACTGCCTTCATCAGTAGGCTATGGTCTATGTTGTCAAACAGGCCTTTGATATCGAACTCTACTATCCAGTCGTATTTCCAACATCTCTGTCTTGTTACGCCCACAGCATCTAGTGCAGACTTATTGGGTCTGTAGCCGTAGGAATCTGGGTGGAAGTGCGGCTCTACCTCAGGTTCGAACATTAACTTCACGACCATTTGAGCAATTCTATCTGATACTGTTGGTATCCCTAGAATACGCTCACCTCCTGACTTCTTGGGTATCGCCACCGCCATTACCGATGGTGGAAAGTAAGTGCCTGACGATAACCTGTTCCAGAGTCTGTAAAGATTGTCTTGTAAGTTCTTGTCAAAGTCACTCAAGGACTGCTGATCAACGCCAGCCGCCCCATCATTTTCTTTGACTAGTTGATAGGCTTTCATCACCAGATTTTTGGATATGATGAAAGGTTTTGTTTTGTTCAAAATCTCCTCCTTTTGCAAGTTGAACTTCAAACTTAACTGCTTGATACAGCTCCTTCGCTCCATTGCCGTTACAGCAACTTCGACGCTACTACGAACTGCTCCGTCCCAGTGCTTTGATAGAGGTACTCTCATCCTTGTAATTTTAGTTACTTGGATTTCTCCCTCAGTGTCGAACTTATCTGAAAAAAAACAGATTGAGATTCAGCACTACAAAACGACTGGTTCCCATAGTTCCCTCAAAAAGCCAAGATCAGACTCACGCTACCTCTACGCCGAACATCATCTACACAGTAATCAGGTAACTTGTAGACACTTATTCTAAGGATAAAGCACGCCCTTAGTTTTGATGTTAAGAAAGGATTCACGACGCGTAAACAGTAGTTCAGTTTCATTCGTCTTTCTGATCCATACCTGACAGGTTTGATCCCGCCTTTTCTGATAACGCTTCTGACTATTACTCTTAACAATAATCACTTATCAGTGGTTTGAAGCCTGCGCCTGAACGCCGACTCCGAAGGGCCCTCCTTCATCTTAATGAGAGCTTGTGCAAAAGTTTACCAAAGTTGTTTCCAACTTT
>RFQR01000083.1 GCA_009924895.1 bacterium | reverse complement strand
GTTCGTGGGCTGCCAAAACTCAAGAAGAGACCTCACTAAGAGTTACGTCAACCTTTACAGCGCTTTACGAAAATAATGGTGGTCTCGTTGATCCTTTTCAGCTTGCATACCTCGCAAACATTGAACCTGAACGTGCCTACGCATTTTTATCTTCCCTTGCTCAAAGCACAGGTGGAAAAACGATAAACGTTAAAAAAGAAGGTCACGTAGTTTTTGAGTTTCCGCACACAAAAAGTACACTGCAAGAACTTACTTTTAATGCACAAAACTGGGTTAAAGCTCAGAATGAAGCACTAGTGTTAGAACTCCAGAAACACAAACAGGTTATTAATCTTCTACAAGCTCAACAAGCTCAGCAAGCACAACAAGCTAGAACAAATGTTTCAGCCTCTTCTGAGACTCAGTCAGGTATAGATCCTTGGACTAGGTAGAGTTACCAAAGTCCCAACCAACTAAAGATGGATCGTTAACGGTTTTAATTGCTTTGTAAATAATAGGAAGTTCTTTTTTTAAAATACGTCCAATGTTGTGGGCTATATTTCTATGCTCTAGTTGAGTATTTTCTTTGCCACGCAGGCCAACGTAATGAATAAAAGATCTTATTGTGCCGCTCATATGCACTCTTGTTGTTGTGTACTCTGGTAAAACATTTCGTGCACACTCTTTTGCTATTCCAAGCTCAAGCATCTCGCGGTATACACTTTTAATATCCTGATCAATAAACTTAAGTTTTTCCCAAAAATAGTTTCGTAGCTCTATGGATATCTCTTCTGCGCTGCTCTGCCGGTTAGCCTCAGCTTGCAGTCGCAGATCAAATTTAAACTCGTCTTTTACATCACGTAAAATTTCACTTGGATCTGAATATCTTTGCGACAACTCTTGAAAGGTAAAACTGCGGTGCCGCAGTAGTTGCGGCGAAATAGCCCGAGTTGTAGCTATCTCAAAGGATGCCGAAGCTTGTTCAAATACACTCCAGTGCCCATGCCTAACACAAAAACTTAAGAGTCTAGTAAACTCTTCCCTTTCAGGTTCTTTAGTAGATACTCGTGCATGACGAGCAATAGTCCTTTCAGATTTTGGTGTGATCCAATTAAGCTCAGCCGAATGAAGCTTCACCAGCCGGACCCATTCCGAGACGCATCCCGGCCATACGAATAGGTTCACCACCGTTGGTCATCATTATTTTTTAACCCTAGGCATATTTAAAGGCATCTGCATAGGCAAGGAGCCAACCGTTCTGTAGCTTTGAGGATACGAAGCGTACGATTTATCAGGCACATTTAAAAACGTTTGTTCAGGTGACGCAGTAAGAATTTGTAACTGTGCTCTCATCTTAGGAGTCATAGTATTTTGTGTGTCCACCAGGTATTGAGCCTTACTCATATCAAGTGCTCGCATAGGCATCTTCAAAGAATCTTTATGGTTATACCCGGCTGGCCCAGTTAACTCTGCGCTTTCAACAATATTTCCTTCACCATATTGAATAGGGCCGATAGGTTCGCGAGCATACTCACCACGGTCGCGACGATATTGAGTATAGATCCGATTAATATCATCAATTGTTATAGCCCGTCGAGCTTCAATTGCTTCAGCCGTGTTGGCATACAGCGAAGGCTTTTCAGTCGCAAGCGTCCCTATTGGCTTAACTCGCTCAGCCATCGGGCCGAGACCGCCCGGACGTTGCATGAAGTTGTGCTTTTCCATTTTTCTAGTCTAACTCCGTTTGGGTTGTTTCTCGCGGTTAGTTTTCTCAGACACTACACGAAGATTTGAAGGACTGTTGTCTTCAGGGTTAAAGTTTTTATGATCTACTTCCTTACCGTCGCCTTTATGTACGCGACCGTTTTTTTCCATGTATCTACGTGCTTTATTTCGTGCGGCACGACGTCTC
>RFQR01000082.1 GCA_009924895.1 bacterium | reverse complement strand
GGGGCGATGTATGTCCCGACGATGCTTGGTATGAGTCCAAGGGACTTCTGAGGAAGTAAATAACATCAAAAATCAAGTAAAATACGACTGGTAAAAAAATCAAACACAAAAAACAAATCCCCCTTTTTTAATTGTATTTTTGGATTCGTGTTTAGGATTTGAAAAAAACTTTGTAGTAATTATCAGAGAAATGCCGAAGCCAACGCTCTCGTGGGACGAAGGAAAGGAAGGCAAGAACGCTAAAGCCATCGCCATCGTGCGAGGCGGTGATGATGATAGAAAACTCCTATACTTACACGACGATGAGCCGAAAGGCGGTGCTAAGAAGGTGCCGAAGTTGCGTGAGATAAAAGCCAAAGACTACGAGAGGGACTTGAAATCGTTTGACAGTCGTGAGCGTGTCCCAATCCTAAACCGCCTAACGGAATATCGTGGCTCGGCGAAGCACCCGGATGAGATTAGCGAACCGCCCCGAATCAAAGACCTCTACCGCAAAATCATTGACGACGATGTGAGGTCAAAAACAGTTGAGTTAGATGGCGACAGTATGTTTCAGCCTATTCCCAGTCCCGATGAAGGCAAGCGTGAGGTATGGTATATCACTGGTGCGAGTGGCTCGGGGAAATCCTATTTTGCTCGTGGATTAGCGGAAGCCTATAAGAAACTGTATCCCGACCGTGAAGTCTATCTGATTAGCAAACTGGACGAGGATGAAACTCTAGATAAGATGAAGGTCGGCAAGCCCAAGCGGATTAAGGTGGATACGCTCGTGAGCGACCCTCCCGAACTGGACGAGTTCAAAGATTGTATGGTGCTGTTTGACGACTACGACACCTTTGCTAAACCCTATGATAAAGCCGTTCGGCAACTGATTGACGACTTAGCGACGATGGGTCGTCATACCCGCACCACGATGTGCCTAATGACCCACAGATTAACGGATTATTCCAAGACTCGTTTGATTTTGAACGAAGCCACGCACATCGTGGTATATCCCTTAGCGACCGCATTTGCCCCGATGAAATACTTACTGAAGCAGTATGTTGGTTTGGAGGAGAAGGAAGTCCGAGCCATTAAGTCGTCGGGCAGTCGCTGGTGTTGCTTCCACAAAAACTACCCGCAATACCAAATCACAGAACACGAGGCGAAATTGCTGAACCAATAGGCTGGAGTGAAATAGTATGGATAGGATGGCTAATCCGCAAAGTTTCTCACGAGGGGGGTATTTTTTGGGAAGCCAAAAGTTTGCGAAATAGCCATACTACCTATACTATTTACCCCCTACGCAGTCCCATTTGACGATAAAAATTGACCGGGCATCCCCCCCTTATCCCGGATGTCAGACACACGATGACAACGATTCACGAAGAGACCATCGGCACGACCGACTTTGCTTTCAAGAAATTTGACATCAACAACCTTGTAGCGGATGCGGAGGACGAGCGTAAAGACAGCGTCAAGGACGGGCATTTCCGCACACTGAAGCCCGGCTCGCTGGAGTGTGAGGTGGAGGACTTGCCCAAGGTGCTTGAAGACAAGCACGCCCGCTACTACGCTCTGCGTATCAAGGAGATACAGAAAGGTGAGTTCCACCCCACGGTGGTAAAAAACTTTGATGATGCCCGTCGCCACTACAACCGCTTCATACGACAGCGATTGCCGGCGAATATTGAGAAACTGAGGCAGAACACGACGGCGGGCGGGACGGGGATTGGTTTGATTCCGTTTATGTATGAAGTGGTGAATGGGTGGGGGGAGAAGGATGGGTGTGCGTTCAACGACCAGTGGAACGCCGGCGGGGTGAATAGTAAGTTGGGCGAGAAGGAAGGGGTATTGGTGTTGCCGACTTGCTGTGGCGGTGGGACGGGGAAGCCGATGGCGAAGGGGGATGTCATTATGATGTCGTGTGCGGTATTGTTTG
>RFQR01000081.1 GCA_009924895.1 bacterium | reverse complement strand
TATGGATTACTTGAACCTATGTATTGAATAACTCTTACATACATATAATTATTCGCATCAGCATACATAATAGCTGTTTGTACCTCGCTCCAAGCGAGGTTTGGATTTGTAAGATATACTGATCCGGTTCCTGAACTACTTATAGAAAAAGTGCCTGTAAAACCAGAATAATAAAGATAATCGGATCTACCACTTGAACCTGAAGATCCACTTGAACCTGAAGAACCAGAACTACCACTTACTCCTGAACTACCACTTATTCCTGAACTACCACTTACTCCTGAACTTCCTGACGAGCCTGAACTTCCGGAGGATCCAGAAGAACCTGAAGAACCTGACGACCCTGAAGAGCCTGACGAACCTGAAGAACCTGACGACCCTGAAGAACCTGACGAACCTGAAGAACCATTTAAGCCCTGAGGATAATAATTACCTTGATAATCTTTAGCATACCAATTACCACCATAATTAAATAAAGTATCTATTCCCGCCGGTGGTGTCGGAACTGAACTTGTAGAACTTACCCTACTTATGTTTATTAAACCCATGTTTTTATTTATTATTTTTTAATTTTTGTAGCTCTTCATAAACTTCTAAAAGTAATTTTTCTTTATCTTCAATAAGTTTATCTATATCAGGTGCTTCCTCCTTTGATAAATGAGAAAATATAAAACCATTTTCCGTCAAAATATAATTTTCTACATAATTTTCCATATTTTATCTTCTTTTTCTATACTCAAATCTCCACCCGGGGCTTGTATCCGTAGTTATATTATACCCACTTAAGTCAGTAGGCGTCGGGCTACCTACAAAACTGATATATTGTAAAAAAGCTCTATAATATAAACCTCCGGCTGTATTACCTCCACCTATATCAGGAACCATAGTTCCACCACTTCTTATTGAGTGTCCGGTTCCATTAGGTCTCCAACATAAAACATATGTATTAAAGTTTGTTGAGTTTTTATCTCCGGTAAAATTTAAATTTAGGTAATTACGATCACCTGAACTTGATATAGTTATCGTTCCTAAATCTTTTAATTTTGTTCCTACGCGAGCTCCACTAAAAGTAGCTGAACTTTCTATTCCATTTGATATAATTACGTTATGTATAGATAACTCTACCGTTTGAGAAGAAGTATAAGCCGGTATAGATACCCTTATAGCCTCTAAAACTTCTCCGTCGTCTAAAACAAAAGTATTTAAATATATTCTTGAAGCGGCTACTGCTATAGAACCCCCCGGATAATCGGTATAAACTCCACCTGAAGTGTACCAACAAGAAGCTCCTGTAGTAGCGTTCCATACCGCACTTCTACTTGGTATTATGTTGCTTTGAGTAGGAGAACCTGAACCGGCGGCTCCTGAACTACCTGAACTACCTGAACTACCATTTATACCTGAACTTCCACTTGAACCTGAACTACCGGCTGAACCATTTGTTCCATTTTGACCTGAAGAACCATTTGTTCCATTTTGACCTGAAGAACCTGAAGAACCTGAAGAACCTGACTGACCGGCTGAACCATTTGTTCCACTTGACCCTGAAGTTCCACTTGACCCTGAACTACCACTTGAACCGGCTGATCCATTTGTACCACTTGAACCGGCTGAACCATTTGTTCCGGCTGAACCATTTGTTCCATTTTGACCTGAAGACCCTGAAGTTCCACTTGTTCCTGACTGACCGGCTCCACCATTAATTAAAATACCACGAACGTCAAGCGTTCCATCTATCCAAATAGTATCGCTTTGTAGTAGCGCGTCGTCAATATAAGAAGCTGAACCAAAACTATATGTTGTTGAACCACCTTCAATAACTAAAGTATCTTTGATAAACAAGTCATAAGTTCCGACTTGATATGAACTATTAATCTCGGTAGGATTTGTAATAAACCTAAAAGTAGATTTATCTTCGTCATAAAGTTCAGATAAATCTAAAGAATAAGTCAAACCATCGGTTCTACTAAAAACCGCCGT
>RFQR01000009.1 GCA_009924895.1 bacterium | reverse complement strand
ACGTACGTCGACGTACGTCCCTGTGCTTTGAAACAACGCGGATGGGTGGGAGGTAGCCCACGGCAGACCACTCGTGAGCCGAGAGCCAAAGGAAGAGATGCGCACCAGAGCCGAAAGGTTTTGATCCTCTTCCACGCCACGCGGGCGATTCCCTAGCTGAATCGCCCGCTCACTTTTTACTCCCTAGTCTTGCTTTTTCAATATAACGAATCTAGTATGCAAAAAGCATACTGCAAGAGGAGAGCACATGACCAATCCAGCAGTTTTCCTTGACCTCAAAGAAATGCCCAATGGATATGGTTTCTTTTATGGTACCGCCCACATAGGCGAGAAGCGCTATAGGATCGACATCATGCCTTCCGTCGAAGATGCAAAGCGACTCGGTATCACAATATCTTATAACGATATCGCGGAAGAAAAGCGCTGGGTCATTTTTGTCGATGGCGAGCGAAAAACTGTGGTGCGCGATTTCGAAGCTGCAAAGCAGTTCATCGTCGACAACGCACATTTATGGTAAGAGAGTGGGCGGGCCCTTCGGGCCCGCCCGCAATTTCGCGCCACCTTACCAAAAAACGAGAGCGCGCATCATACTGTATAATAGAGTTCTGTATGTATACTCCTACAGTAGTGAATTTGATTACACCACCACGTAAGACACCAAAAATAACAACATAGTTACCATGAAGAATAAGAAAAGAAAGCCCTGGAATAGAGTAGGTGAAGTCGTATATAGCATTTCTTCATATGACGAACGCGGGTCTCTTACCATGAACATAGCAACCTACGTAACGCCCATAACGATGGATACAAAGCGGTATCTCATCGGTGTATATAAAAACACGAAAACATACGAAAATCTGTATAGAAATACAAAAAATAATTATTTTCTGCTGCAAATTTTGTCTTTAGACAACTTGCCGGTAGTGAAAACGTTGGGAAAGAAATCTGCTGTAACCTATAATAAAGAAAAATATCTAACTAAGCATGGTTTGTTGGAGGAACAAACATGTGTATGGAAGAATAAAAAATACCACTATTTAAAACACGTACATAGCGTCCTCTTTATGAACATTGAAAAAAGAATAGATATTGGTGACCACGACGTACTTCTCGCCAAAGTCGAAAAAGTAGTCTTAACAAATTTTTCTAGTACCGAACTGACCACAAAAGACTTGCAGAATCGACAGATCGTAGGCTAGATACACTCAAGTATGAAAGAAATTGTTTTAGTTTTTCCGCATCAGCTTTTTGAAGAGAATACGATTATTGAAAAGTTACAAAAAAGTAACGCCTCTTTTGAGGTTTTTATCATTGAAGACTATCTATATTTTAGGCAGTATGCATTCCACAAACAAAAGCTTGTGTTCCATCGAGCAAGTATGAAGTGCTATGAACGCTATCTATCGCAGAAGTATAAAAATATATCTCTGAGGTATCTTGAGAGTAGCCAGTTACCGTCGAGAAGTAGTTTCTGGGACTATCTTAGTGAAGTACTTACGAAGCAGCAGCACGATGCTATTCGTAAAACTCATGTCTATGAGACCGTTGATTGTTACTTAGAAAAAGATGTGAAGAAATTTTGCACTGAACACAATATTGAACTCAACGTAGAAAGAACTCCTCTGTTTATAAACAGCTCTGAAGATAATCAATTCTTTTTTGAGACCAAAAATAGGGGTAAAAAGCCATTCATGAAGACGTTTTATGAGTGGCAAAGACAGAGACTACAGATTTTGATGGAAGAAGATACTACGAGACTGAAGCCCCGTGGAGGAAAATATTCATTTGATGCCGAAAATAGAAAAAAACTACCGAGTGACTATCGAGAAAAAATAACTACATTATTTGAAAAAAATATATTTACTGCTGAGGCGTTCGACTATGTTGAAAAGAATTTTAGCAATAATTATGGTCACGTTGACACCTTTAACTACGCTATCGACTTTTCTGATGCGAAAGAGGCCTTACTTCATTTTCTTGAGACAAAATTGGATAATTTTGGGATATACGAAGACTCAATTTCTGAGAAGTTTGATTATATTAACCACAGCATTCTTACCCCGTATTTAAACACCGGGCTTCTTACCCCGGAATACGTAGTACGCGAGACGTTACAGTATTATGAAAAGAATTCAGAAAAAATAGCCCTCAGTAGTGTCGAAGGATTCATACGCCAAATTATTGGCTGGCGTGAGTTTATACGAGCCATGTACATACTGCATGGATCTAAAATGCGCACAACGAATTTCTGGAACCATACAAAACCTGTACCCCACACGTTTTGGAGTGCTGACACGGGAAATCGAGTAATTGATACTACGATTCAAAGGACGCTGAAAAACGCATACAACCACCACATTGAGAGGCTTATGATACTGGGAAATTATATGCTTTTGTCAGAATATCATCCTGATCATGTCTATAAGTGGTTTATGGAAATGTACATCGATAGTTATGACTGGGTCATGGTTCCTAATGTGTATAGCATGAGTCAGTTTGCAGATGGAGGTATTTTCGCAACCAAACCATACATTTGTGCCTCAAATTACATACTCAAAATGAGTGATTATACAAGAGACAAGCACACTACCGGGTGGGACAAAGACTTTGATGACAAATTCTGGAGTTTTTTAAAAAAGAATAAAGACTATTTATCAAAAAATATCAGATTTAAAATGCTGCTTACTAGAATTCCGTAATATATCGAGAGAGCCATGTGTAGCTAAAATACAGACAATTCTACCTGCCCATGCGCTTTTTACACCATCTCACTTCCTTTTATTTTTTCGATAAGCATTCCCTGAGTGCAGCGGAAGAGAAATCCACCACCGATATCAATGTCATGCGTCGTGTGGTGCGGGCGCACGACTTTTTCCACCGTTTCGGTCGCTTCAAATTCTTTCACCATTCTCTCATAGGTCATTGCCGTTGGCGCCGCTTCGATGTGGTCGTAACTGTCGGTCTGTGAGTTGTCCGGCTTTTGGTCGGAGAGTTCCACAAACCATATCGTACCGAGCGCACTCTCTATCCCCTTTTTCAGACGAATGATTGCGATTCTGCGTTTTGAAATAGGCGCCTGGTAAATATAATTACTTTCGCCTTCAAACATTTCCCGCATTGATTCAAAGTTTTCTTTCGAGCCGCATTTGTAGCAGATGTGGTCTGCTTGTGCCCGCCCTACGAGAGCATGCTTCGCCGCGAAAGCATTAAACAACTCGACATATTTCTGCGCACCTGAGTAGAACTCTTCGATGGTGTTCATTACACAAACTATAACAAATAGATTACTCCTCTCATAGTCCCAGCCACGCTCTTGTTAGTAGAACATGCTACTATCATCTTTATATGGGTATAAAGTCAGAAACAGGAAGACATGTTGAAGACCCAAACAAAAGTACAGAGCGTGAATTTAGAAACCGATTGATTGCGCAACAAGAACGAGATACCGCACTGGTCCCTAAGGAAATAATCGAGTGCTGTAGAAGATTCGCCCGGGGAGTTGAATTCCTTGCTGTGCGAGATACGTACCAAGTAATTAATACTGCGTCGCAAACACATGATATACCGCAAGGAGATGAGAGTGGTTCTTTTCCTTCACACGAGCAATCGATAGCTCAAACAAACGAAATTACTGAAGACGATTTTTTCTATATTATCGCCCGCGACGATATTGGAAATCCTTTAAAAGAACCTACGATGGATTACAGAATCCAAAGTAATACTGTAACAGTAAACATATATGCTCATCTTTTCTCTCGGCTCGTTGAACTAGATAAAAAAGGGGTAGCACGAACGCCTGAAGAAAACACGAGCAGGACATTACTTGTAGTACATGCATTTCAGATCCTCTTTCATGAACTGGGGCATGCATATTCATTCCTAGCCTCTCGCGCCCGTAACGCAGGTCCGCGCATTATATACAACCACATCCGTGCTGGGACCCAAAAAACTACAACGAGGTTTGAAGTTCACGAAGATAATCAAGGTATTACTGAATTCACAAAGCAGGATGGTACTTTTTGGATGGAGGGATGGAATGATATACAGGCAACGAGAAGAATGTTGTCATACCTTGAAACGCGCTCTCTACAGTATGAAGATATTGTGATTACAAAAGACTCACCTGTTCTGAAAAACTTTATGTACATCATGTTTATTTCCGCTTCGTATGGACATGCAAGCTGGGCAATATGGGCGATTGCTAACAAGATGTCAGAAAGTGGGAAACTGAGTCTCGACGCAGTTCTTGATCGGTTTGATAGAATATTTCAAACGAAACAAGGACGCGATGAATTAATACACTTACTCAAAGAAGTTGTTGGTGAGGATTTGAAAACAAAAATTTTTGATACCGACGCACTTGGATGGGACTCGAAAATTTTGGCACACGAAATTATGGAGAAAGTAGACGCACCTGCGCATTGGCAAGAACATCTTTTAGACATGATTACGAGACCAGAAAAAAACTAATTCAAAAGAAACGCATAGTCCCAGCCGCGTTCTTTCAAGTATTCATAGCGCCCGCTTTTGCCGAGCAATTATGCTTCAAGAACCTTGCGTTGTTCTGCGCTCGCACGCTCTATAACACGCATGTAAACGCGTTTCTTTTCACGAGACGATGCTTCACGAAAAAAGCGTGAAAACTCGGTCTCTTTTGTTTCAGAGACTTTGGGCGAAAACCATGAAAAAAGCTTTTTCATAACGTAGTATTTAATACATCTTCAGAGTACCTTTCAGATATAAATCTGTCAACGTTATCCACGTTCTCAAAGTAGGCAAAATTAGTACCGTCTATATTCTTCATAATCAGATCAACTTTAATCTGTGTACCAAATTCTGATTTTAAAATGTTCACATTTTTTCTCGCACAAAAGTATTGAGAAATAAATACATCTTTTGCAATCCGTCGCCCCTCCTCTTGTTCACGCTTCTGTACAAATTTCCAAGCTTGAATCGGGTCTTGATATACATAAATAATCTGTACAAAGCGCTTTTTGTTAAGAGATCTCTTAATGTTCATTCGCGTCTTTTCAATATTTGTAAGCGTCCCATCAAACACAAAACTTTGTTTGTGCGTAAGTGCGAAATCATGAATTTTTTCAGCAATGATAGATGTCGCTGCTTGAAAAAGATCTGAATTTGCACCGGTATAATCCTTGAAAAAGCTCCTATACTCGTCCGAGTCAATTCTCAAAACAGCATGGCCGTCACGCGCAAGTTCTGCAATAAGACTCTGGGATGATTCAGTCTTTCCAGCCCCAGGTGAGCCCGCCATAAATACTGATACTGGAGAAAGTTCTGGTGGATACTTCTCTGTACTCGCTAACTGCGCAGCAATCTCCTTCCGGTTTGCCCTGGCAAATTCAATTGACTCCTCCCTTATTTGTTCGAGCTCCATGCACGAACTATATCACTCATCGCCCATCAAAAACGCATAGTCCCAGCCGCGTTCTTTCAAGTATTCGTAGCGGCCGCTTTTACCGAAGTGTCCGGCAGAAAGTTCGGTCTTAAAGAGAAGTACATTAGAGTCGGTCTTTTTTGCTCGCAGTCGCGCTACCCACTTTGCGGCTTCCCAAAATGGCGTACGGATGTCAGACGCTGAAGCGCGAACGAGGAGCTTCGGGTAGTGGGCGGCGCGCACGTTTTCGTACGGAGACGTTTTCATGATGTACTCAAAATCTTCTTTCGAGCTACCAGGATTTCCTATCTCATCATAATGAAGGCGCGTGCCTCCGAGCGATTCGTCGAGCATGGAGTTGAGGGTATCCGCCGCTGGTACGTATGCCATACCCACACCCACAACATCGGGACGTTTATTCAAAACCGCGCCGACCATCATGCCGCCCGCAGAGCCGCCGACGAGGACCAACTTTTCTCGGGCACAGACTTTTTTCTTTACCAGGAAATCACAGGCCGCAATCACATCGTCATACGTGCGATGTTTAGTGCGAAGCTTTGCGTCTTCGTGCCACCCATACCCCATCTCACCGCCACCGCGTGGTTGTGCAATACCAACTATCCATCCACGCTCCAACAATGGAATGCGAGTGATAGAAAAGGTTGGATCAGAACAAATGCCGTATGAGCCATACGCCGTGAGCATCATTGGAGCTTTACCGTTGTACTTCACCTGCTTTTTGTGGACGATAACAATCGGGATTTTCACACCATCACTCACCGCCCAGAGACGTTTTGAAACATATTTCTTTGGATTCCATTGTGGCACTTGCTGCTTTTTCAAAATCTTAGTCGTGCGCTTTTTTACGTCGTATTCACACACCGTCTTTGGCGTGACGAATGAATCGTAGGTGTAGCGAATCACGGGAGAAACGTATTCAAGACCCCAGACAGACACCGAATGCTCCGCTTCCGGCAATTTCAAAACACGCTCGCTCTTTCTGTCTTTGTTAGAAATCAAAACCTGCTCGCTTCCCTTTTCGCGAATCGGAATTACAAAGAAGTTTTGGTAGGGCTCGAATCCATTGATGGTGCGCTTTGGGTTGTGTGGCATCCATTCAGTCTGAGATTGTGGGTTTGAAAGTGGCGCTTTCATGATTTTGTACTCGACCGCATTTTCATTCGTCACGATGTACAAATCGTTTTCAAAATGTTCTGGCCAGTACTTTACTTTACTTTTGCGTGGCGCAATTAACGCAAGCGGTGCTTTTGGCGTCTGTGCAGAGACAAAGCGTACTTCACTCGAATCAAAATTTGCAGCGCCGACAAAAATAATTTTCTCATCATTGCTCTTTGAGAGAAATACGTACCACTGCTCATCCGGTTCTTCATACACCACCGTATCTGGCTCGGTTGAGCCCAGTTTGTGACATAGCACTTTGCGAGGTGGGTGTGGATGTTCCTCAACAGTATAGAAAAAGTGCTGGCTGTCTGCTGCCCATTCCACGTCTGAGACCTGTTCTATTTTTTCTGAAAGTAGTTTTCCCGTCCTTAAGTCTTTTACAAAAAGGGTGTGATTTTCGTTGCCGGTCGTGTCTACCGCATAGGCAAGAAGCTGGTGATCAGGACTTACTTCGTAGAGTCCCAAATCAAAATACGGTTGATCTTTAGCGAGAATGTTTTCGTCGAGCAAGACCTCTTCCCTAAACGCTTTACGAGGCAGAGCGTCGGGCGAACGCGCTCCGCGCGTTTTAGCCTTTCCCTCCTTGATTCTCTTCCGACAGTGGATGCCATACTGCTGCCCTTTTTTAGTACGAGAGTAATAGAGGTACGGACCGTCTTTGACGGGGACTGACATATCGGTCTCTTTCATGCGGGACTTCATCTCTTTGTAGAGCTTGTCCGCCAATCTTTTATGTGAGGCCATAACAGCCTCGGCATAGGCATTCTCTGCCTTAGCATATTCGACCACCTCCGGGGAGCCTTTTTGCTGCGACCAATTTTTGTCAGTCGTACTCGACTGCTCAAAAATGGAAGTACTCCTGTGGTGCATCCAAGCGTATTCATCGGTCCAGGTCACCCCATGGAGGGTATTGGTTTTGGGGTCTTTTTTGGCTACGGGAGGGATATTTTTTGGGATAGGGTTTTGCTTCATCGGCGGGACTGTATCATACTCTGACAGCAAGCGCATATTTGACTTTTTTATTAAAAGTAGTATAATTTATTCAAAGTGCAATCAAGCAGCCGCAACCTGAGGCGGAAATGAAAGAACCATCGACATTGAATATCGTGCTGGTTCTGGTCCACGGAGTGCTCGTCGCGCTCACATTCGGAGCCACGTCCTAACACTGGCCCTGTTCTTCTGATGCATCCGGGTGGGCCGTGCTTCTGTGAAGCACGGCCCACCATTTTTACGCTATACTTCATTCCATGCTCACGCGTCACACGCACCACAACGTTGTCTGGGTTGACCTCGAATCACCAACCCACGAAGAAGTACAAGAACTTATCGGCGAGTATGGAATCGCTCCCATCGTCGCAAGGAACTCATCCTTCCCTCAATGAAGCCGCGGGCAGAATTTCATGGCGACTATGCTTATTTCGTGATGCACTTCCCTGCGCTTCGCCATACCCACAAGACAGTCGAACAAGAAATCGACTTTGTTATCGGAAAAAATTTCATCATTACGACGCGATATGAAATGGTTGATCCGCTGCATAAGTTTTCAAAAGTATTTGAAGTAAATTCAATTTTGGATAAAAGTAATTTAGGTGATCACGCTGGTTTTGTGTTTTTCTACATGCTCAAAAAATGTACAAGGCCATTGACCATGAAATCGAGTATGTGCGTCACGATATTCAAGGCATTGAACGCTCCCTCTTTTCTGGTCACGAAGCCCGGATGGTTTCCGCAATCTCTCGTTCATCACATGACCTTCTCAATTTAGACAAACCATCGAACCGCATCGAGAGATACTGCATACGCTTGAAACCGAGGGCGCAGATTTTTTCGGGAAAGAATTTATTCCCTACCTGCGCTCATTGTCGAACGAATACTACCGCGTCCACAACCATATCATGCGCCAGACCGAAACCATGCACGAATTGCGAGAGACGAATAATTCCCTTCTTACCACAAAAGAAAACGAAACCATGCGTGTACTCACGCTTATGGCGCTTCTTATCTTCCCTCTTGATCTTATCGTTACCATTCTCGAAACAGATAGTCCCTACAACCCGGTAAAAGGGCCCCCCTATGATTTCTGGATTATTCTTGGCGGGGTAATCATGGTTGGGCTTTGCATGGTGATGTACTTTCGCCACAAAAAGTGGCTGTAGGGTACTTGGACCGCTGAGCGCAAGACTGATAGGATATACGGATGATGTTTTCTTGGTTTTCACGTACGAGCTCTTCTCCCCCCACTCTGAAGTTTTACAATACACTGAGCAAAACCGTTGAGCCATTCGTATCTATGGTTCCCCATAAGGTACGCATGTACAACTGCGGTCCTACGGTCTATGGTCCCCAGCATATTGGCAATCTCGCCTCGGCAGTGTTTGCAGATATGCTTCGCCGTCTGTTTGAATACAATGGCTACTCCGTGCGACAAACAATAAACATAACCGATTTCGGACACTTAACAGGCGACAATGAAGGTGATGCTGACCAAGGAGAGGATCGCATGACAAAAGGCCTCAAACGCGATGGCAAAAAAGTCACTATGGAGAACATGCGGGACATGGCGACACAGTACATGAATTTGTACTTCGAGAATCTTAAAACCCTCAACGTTCCGCTCGAAAAGATTCAGTTCCCTCGTGCATCCGATTGCATCCCCGCACAAATCGCAATGATTCAAACACTTGAAGAAAAAGGCTACGCATATCGTGGTACCAGCGGCGTGTATTTTGATACCAAACATTTTTCTAAATACGGGGCACTTGGTGGCATCGACCTCTCTGGCCTCAAAGAAGGGGCGCGCGTGCACAAAGACGAAGATAAGCATTCTCCTACTGATTTTCTTTTGTGGAAATCCGATGAAAGATTGGGCTGGGACTCTCCGTGGGGTAAAGGCTTCCCAGGCTGGCATATCGAGTGTTCTGCCATGGCGCGTACAACGCTCGGCGAACAGATCGATGTGCACACTGGTGGCATTGAACACATCGCAATACATCACAACAATGAAATCGCTCAGTCAGAGAGCGCGACGGGCAAGTCTCCCTTCTCCCGCTTCTGGCTCCATCGTGCGCATGTACGCATGAATGATGAAAAATTGGCAAAATCAAATGGCAATGTTGCATACATGGCAGAAGTTATCGATAAGGGATTTCACCCGCTGGCTCTGCGTTATTGGTTTTTGACGAGTCACTATCGCGCTTCATCAAACTTTACGTGGGATGCCCTTGCA
Source organism: bacterium (assembly GCA_009924895.1). Taxonomy (GTDB): domain Bacteria; phylum Patescibacteriota; class Minisyncoccia; order Phycocordibacterales; family UBA2100; genus UBA10103. The sequence continues at coordinate 51,625 of RFQR01000009.1, read as the reverse complement.
GCGGCGCAAAGCGCCTTCATCAGACTTGCGCAGGCTGTATATGACGCACCAGAAGGCGGTTCGGCACCAGCAGTATACGCGCAAAAAATTCGCTCTCACTTGAACAATGACCTTGACACCTCGGGAGCACTCGCGACAGTTTGGGAAGCCCAAAAAGATCCTGCACTTTCTCCGTCAGAAAAGCGTGCGGTTGCACTCGAGGCAGACCAAGTGTTTGGACTCAACCTGTCTTCACCAGATGTAGATTTGCTCTCACGCATGAAAAGTGAGTTCGGGACAGAAGTAACTGAATCAGAACTTACTGATGAGCAAAAGAAGCTGCTAAAAGAACGAGAAGTGGCACGTAGCGAGAAAAACTTTACCCGCTCTGATGAAATTCGAGACACCTTGGCACAACAAGGTCTGGACGTAAAGGATACTAAAGATGGGCAAAAAGTACTAAAACTGTGAATCAACCGAGTCCCAATGAAGGCCAAACCATTCCTACTGCGATTAATGGAGTAACTAATATTAGGAGCGAGAGTGCGACCTGGGACAACGTGGCACCGTATACAATCACTAGCCTGCGTCCAAATGCAAAGAGCATAAAAAATAGAAGTGCAATACCTAGCATTCCTTTTGCCTCCGACGCAGCTCCACCAAGTAGTATGCCAACTGGGTCTATAACTCCAATCAGGAGGCTCGCCCCAGTGGTGCAAATAACAAGAGTAGAAAACGCATCTTTGACAGTCACTGTGACAGCGGCACAAAAATTTAAAACAGCTCTGCCGAGGAACAAAAAAGAGGCGAGCCAAAGAAACTCTGCGACAAGATTTGCAAATAACGCTGATATATCAAATGTTGCGGGGATAAGAACGGTGCTTACATATGTAATTACAATCGAGGCGAGATACACCGCAGCTAAGTCCTTCCAGGTCTGTATGCACATATAGTCGCGGGTGGGAAAGCGTTGCAGAAAAATATTGCAGGAAACGCGAACAATGGAGAACATGGCTGCATCGTAACACAAAGCACCCGCGGAGAGCGGGCGCCTACGCGTGCACAACATTTCACTTGATCAACTGCAAGCGTACGTCACGACCGCAAGAAAGGCGGCCATGAGGATGCTTGCGCGCCAGGGATGAAAAGTAATCATCGTGGGATCTCCACTAAACGCATGCACACACATTATTATACATCTAAATAACAATATTTGCAAGTTTATTCGGGACGTAGATGAAGCGGCGAATGTCTTTGCCCTCTATCCACTTCTCGGCAATTTTTACTGCCTCTATTCTTACCGCCATTTCATCAGATTCAGAAGGCATCGTGATCTGGGTGCGCACTTTTCCATTCACTTGGACGACAATCGTCACAAATTCTTCTACTAGTTTCTTTGCATCATACTTGGGCCATGGAGCGAGATGCACCGAGCCTTTTCCTTGTGCTATATTCCACATTTCTTCGGCAATGTGCGGTGCAAACGGCGCGAGGATACTGACAAATGACTTCCACTGTTTCTGCCCTACTTCCTTGTCGGACATTTCATTCACACAGACCATCATCTGACTGATTGCCGTATTGAATTTGAAGTTCTCAATGTCTTCAGACACTTTCTTGATGGTTTTGTTGATAATGGCATCGAGCGCTGGATTGTCCTTTTTGACCACACGCTCTTGCACACGCCACACGCGCTCCAAGAAGCGGCGCGCGCCTATCATTGCGTTGGTATTCCATGCTATCGCATCAGTAAATGGACCCATGAACATTTCGTATACTCGCAACGTGTCCGCTCCGTAGGTCTTGATGATGTCGTCTGGATTGATGACATTGCCAAAGCGCTTACTCATCTTGCGGCCATCTTCTGCCTGAATGAGACCAACAGAAATGAGGCGTGTAAACGGCTCCTGTGAAGCAACCGCCTTGATGTCGTACAAGAATTTGTGCCAGAAGCGCGCATAGATGAGGTGACGTGTCGCGTGTTCTGCACCACCGACATACAAATCAACTGGTGACCAGTGTTTCTCTTTCTTCTTATCGACAAGTGCTTTTTTGTTTTTCGGATCCATGTAGCGCAAGTGGTACCACGAAGAACCCGCCCACTGTGGCATGGTGTTAGTCTCGCGCTTTGCCTTACCCTTGCACTTTGGACATTTAACATTGACCCACTTTTCAATTGCAGCAAGCGGTGACTCGCCGGTGCCGGTCGGTTCGTACTTTTTCACTTCAGGCAATTTCACCGGCAAATCCTTTTCTGGCACCGGAACAACGCCCTGCCCGCTTGGATTTTCAAGGGCACACTTTTCACAGTGAATTACCGGAATTGGTTCACCCCAATATCTCTGGCGTGAGAACACCCAGTCGCGGAGTTTGTAGGTTGTTTTGAGTGTGCCGTATTTTTGCGCAATTTTGGTGCGGGCTTCTGCCGAAGTAAGCTGGCTAAACTCACCTGAATCCTCGAGCACACCTTCTCCTGTATTTGGCTCTGCTTGGGCACTAAAGTATCTGCGCAAAACATCTTTGGCACCAGCACTTACTTTTTCATGGGCAAGCGCTTCTTCTACCGTTAATTCAATCAAACCCTTACCTTCATGCACCACTATGTTTGCAGGATCTACATCCTGAATCCTTGTTACAAAAAGGGCATAGTCTGGACTTTCTGATGGAACCATAAATGTCTCGCGCATGTCATCTTTCTTAATAGAAAGCTCTGTCTCTTCAAGAATTTCACGCGTGGCACATTCGTACAACGTCTCTCCACTCTCGAGATTACCACCGAAAAAACCAATTTTTCCAGGCAATACCCTAGCTTCATCACTCCGAAGTTGGAAAATAAATGTTCCAGGCTTGTTTTTTACCTCCAAAAGAACCCCGCAGTGAGTTATTTTGCGTGGCGCAACAACACTCTTGATCGGAAGAGCAAATTTTCGAGCGAATGTAAAATCACGCTCATCATGTGCGGGCACGCCCATGACCGCTCCTGTGCCGTAGTGCGCGAGCGCATAGTCTGCAACAAACATCGGGATTTTCTCGCCTGTCGCAGGATTAATTACCCAAACACCTTCGAGCTTGATACCAGTCTTTTCCTTCCCTTTCGCCGTGCGTTCTATTTCACTTTTCTTTTTTGCCTCATTGACATACTCCTCAACTTGTTTTCTATTTGTGCAAGTCTGACTTGCACAAAACTGGTGGATGAGGGGGTGTTCAGGTGCCAACACAAGGTAGGTGACTCCGAAGAGGGTGTCTGCGCGCGTTGTAAACACTTTTATTTCATCTTGTGTTTCAGAAATTGTAAAACTAATTTCTGCTCCCTCACTCTTCCCTATCCAATTGCGCTGGCTTTCTTTGATGTGCTCTTGCCAATGTGGCAACAATTCCAAATCGTTCAAGAGGCGTTCTGCATAGTCAGTAATCTTCAACACCCACTGACGCATGGGGCGTTTTTCAACCACACTTCCACAGCGTTCACATTTACCATCTTCCAAGTCTTCGTTTGCAAGACCGGTCTGACACGATGGACACCAGTTGATTGGTTCATACGACTGATATGCCAAACCCTTTTTCAAAAGCTGCAAGAAAATCCACTGCGTCCATTTATAGAACGCCGGGTCGGTGGTGTTGATTTCACGCGACCAATCATAGTCGAGCCCAATCATCGAAAGCTGCTCTTTGAAGCGCTTCACGTTTTTATCGACTGCCTTACGTGGGTGTACTTTGTTTTTGATAGCGTAGTTTTCAGCGGGCAAACCAAACGCGTCCCACCCCATGGGGTGCAAGACTGAATAACCCTGCATACGCTTCATGCGCGAATACACGTCCGTTGCGATATAGCCTTTAGGGTGGCCCACGTGAAGACCTTCACCCGAAGGGTACGGGAACATGTCGAGAACATAGGACTTCTTTTTGCAAGTGTCTTTAGTCTGGTACACCTTTTTTTTAGCCCAGTATTTCTGCCACTTTTTCTCTATGGAGTGGTTGTACTTTTTCATCCTGATAGCCTATCAAAAAAGAGGGCGGGCTGCCACTTTGGCAACCCGCAGTATCAACGCTTTTTTATGCGGACTTCTTCGGCTTCCTTGATTGCTTCCCTAGAAGAAGGGCCACATGAGTGTGCTTCCGCATTGAAAAAGAAAATGCATGACATTTTTGTCACCGTATCGTGAAGACGTAATAGTTCACAGAATCCTTCACCGCTTTTTGGGAGGGGCGATAAAACCGGATATGAACCCGCGTTCCATCTCCTGAGATACCAGATTCGCAGGTTTCTTCTGCAACCGCAGTACTTACGAAAGCAGCGAAAGCAAAGAAAATTCTAGTAGCATATCTAATCATTGAAGAACCTCGCTCTTGCTGGTTAAGTTCCAGCATTCATTAAAGCATACATTTTGTAAAAAAACAAGTGCTTTAATCTTCCGGTTTATTTCTTTACGCAACCAGTACCCAGTGTGTAAACGCATGGTCAAGATACATAACGAGCACAATCAAGGCAAGTACACCTACTCCATACATGACCCCTCGCCAATGCTTTCGTTCAGCCTCAAAGAAGATCACCATCATCATCGCAAGAATTACGATAAAACCAATCACGAGGTACGCGTACGTCAATGCGCTCCGCGCAGGAAGCGTCGCAGGCGGTGGCACCGCGCTCTGAGTGACAGGGGGTTTTGCAATATCGGTAGCACCAAGTACTCGCTCGGGCTTTGGTACTTGCGTTGCTGCATTTTGCTTCCGCTCAACAGAGATAAAGGTAGGTGTTTTTACGACTACAGGGGGTGCCGGTGAAATTTCAGTACGTGCCGGGCGGACAATCTCGGTGGTAGTTGCAGTAGAAGTTGCGGTATCTGGCGTGTCTTCTCTCAATACTAGAGGCGTACCGAATTCCTGTACGACAAACACCGTTGGGTAGCCTTGATACGTTCCGTATGCAACCGCAATACCAACTTCATCATAGTCCTTATTCAAGATATTCGCACGGTGCGTCGGCGAATTCATCCACGCTTTTTGAACGTCTTCAGATTCCGAAAAAAAGACTGCAAGATTTTCTCCCGCTCGTGCATAACGGTACCCCACGGCATCAAACCAGTGCCACGGCTCAGTCCCGTCCGGAGCAGTATGCGCAAAATAGCTACGCTTCACCATGTCATCTGCCTTCAACTGTGCGGCCTTCTGGAGAACCGAGCTTACGCGCAATCCAGGTACACCTTGTGCTGCCCTGTCTTGGTTTGTAAGGGTTGCAAGTACTGAAGTTACTACCGCAGCAACATTGCGCGAGTGTAGGGCAATAACAACGCGATCATACACATACGCAATTCCATAGAGAGAAATAACGAGAACTGCGGCAAGACCTGCCATCTCTGCACGCAATATATACGGGCGGTAATCATTTCTCCACGACGGGAGAAAGTAGTGCCTGAACTTTCGCTTCATTCCAACAGTATGCCACATATTTCGGCACACACTTTTGGTTTGTGCAAATTATTTCTCGGTGCTACTGTTCCCGCATGCAAATGGGTGAAGGTCAGGGCATTTCCTCCTCTCGACGCCTCTTCTAGGCTCACTTTTGTCATTATTCCACTCCATATAATCACAAAAGCGAGCCTCGGAAGAGGCTCGTGTCTGTCTACAACCACAGCAAAAGGAACGTTCGATGACACATCGAATCAAGCTCTTTGACACACTGGCAAAATCAGGAATCGACCCGCTTCGAAATCGTTTCGAAGTCGGCGGCACTGTGACAAACCCTCACGCCATCATCGTGAGGAGTACGAAAATTGAAACTACTCTCTTTCCTTCCTTACTTGCAGTTGCGCGAGCAGGAGCGGGCACCAACACCATCACCGTCTCAGAGGCAACCAAAGACGGCGTGTGTGTGATGAACACCCCGGGGGCAAATGCGAACGCAGTCGCAGAGCTGGTACTCTCGACACTGGGGTGCTTTGCCCGGAACGTGCACAAAGCCTGGGATTTCATCCGCGCACTTGGACCAAGCGGTGGTGACCTCGAAAAACAAATCGAGTCAGGAAAGAAACGATTTGTGGGATTCGAGCTGAATGGCAAAACATTTGGCGTCATTGGACTCGGGCAAATCGGTGTCAAGGTTGCAAACCTTGGACTTCGATACGGCATGAAGGTCGTAGGCTTCGACCCCGATCCACAAGCCGCAAACATGCATCAGTTGCATTCAAGTATCAGCGTCACGCGCAACTTGAACGAACTTCTCGCAAGCGCTCATATCATCACCGTGCACGTCCCGCTTATACCAGGAGAAACAGCGGGACTCATCAATACGGCAACTATTCAACGAATGTGTCGCGGGACAATTATTATGAATTTTGCACGCGGCGAAATATGCAATACAAATGCCATCACCGATGCACTCGTTGAAGGACATCTCGGTGGATATATCACCGATTTCCCCGACGAGGAGCTTCTGTCGCATGATCATGTCTTTATGACTCCTCATCTTGGCGCAAGCACAGGAGAGTCAGAAGAAAACTGCGCAACGATGGCGGCGGAACAAATCGCCGACTTTCTTCTCACCGGTTCGGTCAGAAACTCGGTCAACTTCCCCACACTGGTGATGCCCCTCCAGGGCAAACCAAGAGTTGCAATCGTGAACTCAAACACGAAGGGAATGATTCAGGCCGTGACTGGCTACTTGGCAGAAGATGGCATCAACATCGCCAGTATGCAAAATGCAAGCAAAGGTCCTATTGGTTACACCCTGATCGACACTGACTCAAATGTACCCCTGAGTGTGATCGAGGACATTCGCAAGCTCTCTGGCGTCCTCAAAGTCAGAATGATTTCGCCGGTATGAAATGTTGGGCGCGACCTCCGTGGTCGCGCCCTTTTTTGTTATGGCGGTTTATGTGGTACGGTGGAATAACAAACAAGGAGTGAATTATGAACGATCTTGTTTTTAGCTTTTGTGTAAAGCTCGGCGTCGCGCTTTCACCAGCTTTTTTTCTTGGACTTGGAATGCTCAGCACTCGATGAGGAGGATTCCTTTCAAGCCTGGCCCACCCACTCGAGGTGGGCCTCATTCATTGACAAAACTAAACACAGCGGTATGGTAATGAAACGGCACGAACTGTACACGTGCCGGTTTAGGAGAGCACCATGACGAAACGTCGTCTTCCGATCGAGGAACGCAACCCGGATGGCACCGGCACCTTCGATGACAGCATCTTGAAGGGTCAGGCAAGCACCGTGGGCTGGCTCGGTGTCCCGAGCACAAGATGGCCACTGTACGCCTTGACCGTCGCGGTTGCATTCATCTTCCTGGCGCCGAGTTTGCTCGGCATCAAGTGATCGAGAGATGAACGACGCGGGGGCCAGCGAATGCTGGCCCCTTCTGTTTTATCGACCGAGACGGCCCAACGCCGCTATTTTCAAAAGCCACTTTTGTTTCTTTGATTCAGGAATATTTTCAGAAGGACCAAACCAGGTGCTGCGAGTCGCAAAGCCCGCAAACCACAAAATACCCCATTTCAGTTGCGCATTGACGTTGCCCGGAAGGAGGCGTACCAGCCATGGATTCGTTCCGCTTGCAATAATGATGCGCGCAGTTTTGCCACGATAGAGGCGATGCCAAAAAATAGTCCGCTTCCCTTCTTTCGTTTTAATATACCGAAACGCAGAGCCCGGAAGCCAGGCACGGTCAAAGAGACCTTTGAGAATTGCAGGCATGCCCACCCACCATACCGGATGAATAACCACAAAATGATCGGCCCATGAAATGTTCTCTTGAAATGTTACAAGATCGGGTTCGAGTGGTTGTAGAACCCGATAGCCTTTGTGCAAAATAGGGTCAAATTGCATGTCGCCAATATTCTGTCGGCGCACTTCATGTCCCGCTGTCTTTGCCGATTCTTCATATGTCTTTGCCATCTCTCCGCAAAAACCGCTCCCGTCAGGATGTCCGAGTAAGATATATATTTTCATGGTGTACCCGCCTACACTTTTTTAAAATTAAATAAAAGTAGATGTTTCGAAATTCAGCCTGTGACAGAACATAGGTATCGTACCAAAAACAATGAAAAAGTTTTGGTGGGTTAATTATCGTCGTACAGATAATACTGTCGGTGGTCGTTCTGCTTTTCACGTTCAGTGAGCTGTAATCCGGCGCGGATTTCAGGATGCAGAACGACCGGCGGTCCGACATATTCTTCACCGTCAGCTCGTATCGCTCTTTGCTGTGTCGGGACCACGCTCGTACGAGAATAGATGGTACGCAGTGTCTTAACACTAAAGAACAAAATAAATAAGAAGAGCAAGGCGAGAGACTCACGAATCACAAAAATAATCAGATCACCTTGTGTATACGACATAATTGCAAGCGGCTCGTATATAATCAGGCCTACCGCACCAACGAATGCATCAACAAAGAGAGGTATATGCTTTCCGGGCAGCGTGAGCGCACCGCAGAGAGCGAGCACAATTGCGCCCATGAGTTCGAGTGATGTTTTTACAACCGAAATGTCAGAAAATAAGGGCACTGTAAGGATAATAAGGGCTGCCGCGGCAAGCAGCATCTGACGAACCAAATCTGCATGGTGATACGGTATGGTTCCAACAAAAAACGAATCAGGTCCCACGAGTCCGAGGTTTTCATCTCCTGTTGTCGTTTTTTTCTGTGTCTCATCCATACGCCGAGTATATCATTTTTTCTGCGCATGATACCCCGATACTGAAATCACCGCGTCAGGGCTATCGGTTTGTGCGATGTCGTTATAGCGCTCGAATCCACACTTAGTGCAGTGATGAACAATGCGCAGTCGTGCAGTCGCTCCTTCCATACGAATGGGCTCCATCATGCCCTGGCATGCTTCAAGCCTGTCACCAGGATCGATGTCGACATGCTTACTCCACAGGCAGTTTGGACAATGGTTGGTATACCCGGTCCCCGTGACGGCAGTACCGCACTTTTCGCACACAAAATCCTCTTTCGTTCGTTGAAATGCCATGCTAAATCACGGTGAATGAGTCTGACTTAGAGAAGCCTCTGCATGAGAGCGAAATGGTCCAAGTGCCTTTCGTCGCATCTTGTGGTATCCCAAACATCTGAGTCCCCGATTTTCCTTGCCCGAGCGTAACGGTGTTTGTTGGTGACGTGACACTTACCGAGCAATTATCTGCAGAACCAATAACACCCCATGAAATCCATTCCATACCACCAAGTGCAACGGAGGCAAAGCGTTTAAACAAAAATCCTATTGGCGATATAGGGACTGAAGGATTTGTCGGCACTGAACCACCCGTTGTGTACGAGGATTGCTGATAAGAGCCAGTAGAGTTTGAACCATAATTTTGACTAGACCCTCGTGAGGAAACGGTACCTGTTTGTGAAGAAGCACCAGAGCCACCCGTGTATGGTGATGCGGTAATCCCAGGTGAAGCGTTTACACCTGTGGTTTGTCCTGTCCCTGTACGAAAGTTGCCAAGTGACATGAGCTGATCGTTTCCTGGTTGAACACCTTGACTCGTGACATCGGGTGGCGTTGTTAGTGGTCCCGCAATTTGGCAAATTGTTCTATTTATTTTTGCGCAAGAGGGACCGTGGTTTACATCAGTAACACCGCCTCGCGTATACCTGTCACGATAATCACCGTGAGCGATGTCAAGTTTTCTTGGCACTTCGGCACAGGTGTTATATCGAGAACAACAGCTCCCTGACTCACCCGGTGCCTTAAACGCACATCCCGTATCATGCACATAGCCCACAACGTTTCTCATGGTATAGGTCGCCCCATCGATGGCTGACGTGTAAACAATGGTTCCGAGATTGTAGTACTTTCCATAATGAGCTGGGTTACCAGCAAGAGTGACTGTTTTTGAACGACCGAGTCGCACATCATCAAGTGTAGCCGGGATATTTTGACCGTTGGTACCTACACGCGATGTTTCAAATGGCCCCTCCATGTTAGGGTCAAGGCCCGGTGCATAGCATGTAAATTGTGCTTGCATTTGCTGAAGACAGGCATTCGGATCAGGGCTTTGTGCAAACACAAAAACAGGCGCAAGGAAAAGAAGCGCTGCAAGACCTTTTTTCATGTGATTATTCTACCTCACTTTACAAAAGCACAATCGCCTTTTCCCCCGAACACTCGAATACCCCGCCTTCTATCGGGAAGGTGCGCACTTCACCTCCTGCACGCACCGTGACATCACCTTTTTTAAGGGTTGTTACAAATGGTTCGTGTTTTGCCAGAACGGTCATAACACCATCCGCTGCTGGAACTGAAATAGAAACGGCAGCACCATCAAAGAGTGTCTCAGAGACACTGGCAACAGTGACGGGAAATGTATTCTCACTTGCCATACATTTTAGGCAGCAACGTCATCGATTCCACCCTTCATATAGAAGGCACCTTCATCGCGCGCGTCATGCTTACCATCGAGAATTTCTGCAAAAGCACGGATAGTTTCTGCGAGTGGTACATATTTACCAGGCTTACCAGTGAAGACTTCGGCAACGTGGAATGGCTGCGAGAGGAAGCGCTGGATTTTGCGAGCGCGGTAGACCAACTTTTTATCATCTTCTGAAAGTTCTTCGATACCGAGAATCGCGATGATGTCCTGGAGGTCTTTGTAGCGCTGGAGCACGCGCTTGGTTTCGTTTGCGACGCGGTAGTGCTCTTCGCCGACGATTCCTGGAGTGAGAGCAGTCGAACCCGATTCGAGGGGATCAATCGAAGGATAGATACCCAAGGCTGCAAGCTGACGTGAGAGCACGATGGTGGAGTCGAGGTGAGAGAAGGTTGTTGCAGGAGCTGGGTCGGTCAAGTCGTCGGCTGGCACATAAATTGCTTGGACTGAAGTGATGGAACCATTTTGAGTCGAAGTGATGCGCTCCTGAAGAAGTCCCATTTCTTCCGCGAGTGTCGGCTGGTACCCCACCGCTGAAGGAACGCGGCCGAGAAGTGATGATACTTCAGAACCAGCTTGGACGAAGCGAAACACATTATCCATGAAAAAGAGCACATCTTTACCACCTTCGTCGCGGAATGCTTCTGCCATCGTGAGACCTGAAAGGGCAACACGCGCACGAGCGCCCGGCACTTCATTCATCTGACCGAAGACAAGTGCTGTTTTGTCCAAGACACCCGAGTCTTTCATTTCGTGATAAAGGTCGTTACCTTCACGAACACGTTCACCGACACCAGCAAAGACTGAGTAGCCGCCGTGTTCTGACGCAACGTTGTGAATGAGTTCAGTGATGAGCACGGTCTTACCCACGCCGGCACCACCGAAAAGTCCCACCTTTCCACCTTTGATAAACGGTGCGAGGAGGTCGACCGCTTTGATACCCGTTTCAAATACTTCAGCTTTCGTACTTTGTTGTGAAAAACTCGGTGCATCGCGATGGATTGGCAGTGTCTCGCCCTTTGTTACATCACCCAAACCATCAATCGGCTTACCGACTACATTGAACATGCGGCCAAGTGCTGCCTGACCTACGGGAACAGAAATCGGCGCGCCCGTGTCGGTGACTTCTGCATCACGCGCAAGACCCGCGGTTTCATTCATAGAAATACAGCGCACACGATTGAGACCCAGATGCTGAGCGACTTCCAACACGATAGTGTTGGCCCGAGCATCGCCTTCTTGCGATGCTTTAGGGCTGACCACGAGTGCATTCTTAATAGCCGGGAGACCCGCATCAAAACGAACGTCAACAACCGGACCGATGATTTGTGTGATGGTGCCTTTCATATGTCAGTGAGATAATAAACTAGAAATAAGAAATAATAAAGGGGTTCCTAGCGGTGCTTCTTCATCGTCTTTAGACTGGCTATTAGTATTCGTTCAAATTCATCTACTTCGTTGATTAAGCGAGAAAGGGCCTCTTGCTTCGTGGGACCATATGCTTTTACGACTTCGAGCCAATAACGAGTCTCGCGAGCAGACTGAAGTGCAATGTGAAAGTAGTTAACAAACCCCGCTTTTGAGTTAGATCCGTGCGCCTCGGTCACGTTTGCGCCTATCGAACCCGAACTTCGTATGACCTGATTAAAAACTAGATTTAGAACCCTGTCTGCACCGTGACTGTGTGCAAGCTTCATGATAGAAACAGAAAACTGTATGATTCGCATTTTGAGCGGATTTTCGTTTTTCATATATTTCTTGTTTCTCGTCTCTAATTTCTTATTTCTTTTCTCTTTTACTTCATTGCCTCGATGCCGCCGACAATTTCCGACACTTCTCGGGTAATTGATGCTTGACGGATTCGGTTGAATTTGCGGGTGAGTGCTTTTGCGAGCTCTTTCGCCTTGTCGGTCGCATTTTTCATCGCAACCATACGGGCAGAATGTTCAGAAGCTTTAGCTTCAAGGAGTGCATAGAAAACGGCGACGTTCAGCAATTTTGGCAACAGTTGCGAGAGTACGGCATCAGCGCTCGGCTCAATCGTATAAAAGGACGGCGCAGCAGCATCGTGCTTTGCGGGAGCATACTTGCCGCGCACGGGCCGTATGTGCGCTACAATTTCCTTCATCGTTTCTTTCGTAATCGGAATGATTTGTCGCACTACAGGCTCTTGTTCAAAGGTTGAAAGAAAGTTGGCATAGGCAATAAAACAATTCCCCACTTCACCCGAGGCGCGCATAGCAAGAATAGCTTCGGTCACCGATTGCAAATCTATTTCTGAAACGCCATCAGATACATTTTCCTTTTTGATACGAACATCAAATCTGCGATTCAAGAAGAAATCTCCTCCACGACGCCCCATCGCAATTATGACAGAATTTTCTGGTGAAAGTCCCATACGCTCCACCGCTCGTATGACGCCACTATTTAAAGCACCCGCAAGACCTTTATCGCTGGTGATAATAACCACACAGGTCTTCCCTCCTTGTGGCTGCATGAGTGGATATGAAGAGAGATCATTCGTACCTGAAAGGCGTTCGAGAAGAGAAAGCGACGTAGCAGCATAGGCGCGACCGCCGAGCGCACGCTCTTGCGACTTTCGCATTTTGACTGCAGAAACAGCCTCCATCGCACGGGTTACCGTTGAGGTCTTTTTTACTGACTGTATCTTGTGTTTTATGTTTTTAAGTCCCGCCATAGAGATAAAGAATAGGGGTTTAGGATATAGCCATTAGAAAATTCTATAATTCACTATACTCTCGTCGCTAGAGGCTAGTGGCTAAATAATTCATTATGCCCACCACGAAACGCTTCAAATGCCTTCGTCAGTGCCTGTTTAGATTCATCGGAGAGAAGCCCTGTCTTTTTGATGTCAGCGAGCGTCGTAGATGCTGTTGCATCAAGGAACGATCGCAGCTTCTCCTCTGCTTCACGTACTTTGTTTATGGGAACATCAGCGAAGAACTTGGTCTGCGCAGCAAAAAGGACGGCAACCTGTACTTCAACCGGCATCGGTGCACCATTTTTTTGTTTCAATACTTCAACCATTCTCTGACCTGTTGCAATGCGGTCTGCAGTTGCCTTATCGAGGTCTTGCGCAAATTGCATAAACGCTTCGAGTTCGCGGAACTGCGCAAGTTCAAGCTTAAGCGATCCTCCCACACCTTTCATTGCTTTTGTCTGTGCAGCTGAACCAACGCGCGAAACCGAGTTACCTACATCAATTGCCGGGCGCAAGCCTTTGTTGAAGAGATCTGCCATCATAAATATCTGACCGTCGGTAATTGAGATAACGTTCGTTGGAATGTAGGCAGAGATGTCGCCTTCTTGCGTCTCGATAATCGGAAGTGCCGTGACGGAACCACCCCCCTTTTCTTCTGAAAGACGCGCTGCGCGCTCAAGGAGGCGCGAGTGGAGGTAGAAAATATCACCAGGATACGCTTCACGACCTGGCGGACGACGCAAGAGAAGTGAGAGCTGGCGGTACGCAACCGCTTGCTTCGAGAGGTCGTCGTAAATCACCAAGACGTCCTTACCCTTGTCCATGAAGTATTCGCCCATAGCAACCCCCGCATACGGTGCAAGGAACTGCAGTGCTGCTGGTGCTGAAGCTGAAGCGTTGACGACAATCGTGTATTCCATCGCGCCTTTTTCTTTGAGCTCTTGCACGATGCGCGCGGTCTTACTTTCTTTCTGACCAATTGCGACATAAATACAAATCGGGCGCTTATCAGCAGGTTCGCTTTTCTGGTTTATGATGGTATCAATTGCGATTGTTGTCTTGCCGGTACCGCGATCGCCAATGATGAGCTCACGCTGACCACGACCGATAGGGATCATGGCATCGATTGCCTTTACTCCTGTTTGAAGCGGCACCGAAACCGATTTACGCGCCATGACACCATAGGCCTCACGTTCAACCGGCATCATCGTTGGCTTCTTGAATGGTCCTTTACCGTCGAGCGGCTCACCGAGAGCGTTTACAACGCGGCCGAGCGATTCTTCACCTGAAGGAACCGAGAGAATTTTGCCGGTTGATTTTACGAGCATTCCCTCTTTCACGCGGGATACTTCCCCGAGGACAATAGCGCGCACGCCGTCTTCTTCAAGGTTTAAGATAAGCCCGTAGAGCGCGGAACCAGATGCCATCGCATCTGAAAGTGACTTACCTGCGGTTTCCTCAAATACCACGACTTCACTCATCACTGCTTTTGAGAGACCATCGATTGCGACAACACCGTCACCAACTGCGGTGACACGCCCCACGTGCTCGACTTCCTTTGACGGAGCGTACCCTTCGATTTCTTGTATGATTTTTGCAACAACTGAAGATTCCATAACTATTATGCAGCAATGCGATTATAGATTGATAAGAGATGTTTTTTCCAGCTAACATCGACAAGCGAGTCGCTTTTGACCAAACGCCAACCTCCGATAAGTGTTGGATCAACAACGACTCTCGCGTCATGTTCACCGGATTCTTTATGCGCACGCGAAGCGTGATGTTCTTTTGCTACGAACAACGTGTTTGTAATTTTACCTGACTCACGCTGTATGAGGCGATTAAATGCACGAGCAACTTTTGGCATGAGCGCTGAGCGTCCTTTCGACTCAAGGACTTTTGCGACCGTGCGCACGGCATCAGCATGTGCCATGCCGTTTTGAATAAGTTGTAATAGTGCGCGTGCGTAAGCTCGTTCCATATTTATTTATGAGCAAGTATTTTCTCAGCAGCAAGCATGGCAGCACGGGCGATTTCCTTTTCGCTCTCTTGGAGTGCTTTGCGTTTTGCCTCTCCAGCGCGAGCCGTTGCATCAGAGAGTGCAGCGGCAGCTTTCGCTTCTGCTGTTTTTACGATTTCTGTCGCTTTCTCATCAGCACGAGCGCGTGCAGCCGCAACAAGGCTCTCCCCCTCTTTCCCCGCCGCAGCAACAAGGGATTTTCCTTCAAGATCAGCTTCAGCGAGTCTGCGGTCAGCAGCTTCAGCTTTTCGCACTCCTTCTGCAATTTCTTCACGACGCTGATCAATCATTGCAAGAACTGGGGTATAGACAAATTTCCAGAGTACCCACAAAAGTAATCCGAAATTCACCATCTGCATGGTGAAGAGCTTCCAGTTTATTCCGAATGTTGCAAATAATTGATCCATGTTAGAAGTCGTTATGAGCGAAGCGAATTACGAGTTCTTGCATCCAGCTTCACTTTTGTAAGTCCTCTTCTTACATCAGCCTTCGTTGGTACCTGCAATGCACAAGTATGTATACTCCACGAAAAAAGCTGAAAAGTGAGGCTGGATTAAGTGTTTACAACTGCTCGTTCCTCGCAGGCAAGACACTAAACAAATTTCATAATAAACGACACAACGATTGCAAGAATACCCAGTGCCTCGGCGAACGCAATCGCAAGGATCATGTTCGAGACCACTTTGCCTGAGGCTTCTGGATTACGACCAATAGCTTCCATCGCTCGAGAGCCGATAAGACCGACACCGATTGCGGGCCCCAAGACACCAAGACCTGCTGCAAGTGCCATACCGATAAGTTTTGCTGATTCTGCATCCATAATATATCTACACGTTTCTATCTTTTAATTGATGCCCCGAGTATACCACAAACACTAAAAAATGAGAAAGGTCCTGCTGCTCCGCGCGCCTCCACCTTAGCGTCCCAACGGGTTTTCAGTGTCAGGACGATGCGTAGTAAACCAGTCTTTCCACTGATGCTCGACAAACCACATTCCGGTAAGAATGATAATCATAAGGAGTGTGCCGAAGATAGAGAGGAGATAGAGTCCAAAGCCTACCGCGATGCCGATTGCTGCCGTAAGCCACAGTCCCGCAGCGGTCGTGATACCGTGAATTGAATCCCCGCGAAAGATAATAAGACCCGCACCTAAAAATCCAACACCTTGCACAATTGATCCTGCAAGATGCGTTGGGTCAAAATTCATGATTCCGTACACCTGGGCGTTCACATGGTTACCTACTACGACTAGTAAACACGTCGCGAGGGCGACGAGCGAAAACGTACGAGTTCCTGCAGGCTGCTTTGCGATAAGTCCTCGTTCGGTACCGATGAGAAGTCCTAAAAATGACGCAAGGGCAAGCTTGCCAAGCATTACTATCTGAGTATCTGCCAAAAATTCGGGTCCGTGCATATATGCGTAAGTATCAAATAACAATGGGCAAGTAGCAAGTCGATTTCGGGGAGATCATATTCCGCAGAGCTCGCGCGCTTCAGCAAGGACGCTAGAAATTTTATCAGGCCGTATGCCATATTCAGTAAGCACGTGAGGTACCGTAATATGCTTGCAGAGCACTATCTTGTTATCCAACAAGCGATGCTTTTCGGTATCCGAAAGCGTCGTGAGACACGTGAGGGGATGCACTCGCGCTTCTTCTATCATCGCCTGGAGTCCCCTGCCGTGGGGATAATCCCAGCCAAGTAAAATAAGATTTGAGCACTGCGCGTAGCGAATAGCATTACGCGTAAACCGTGTGTTAGTGACCAGCCACCCTTCATCAACGCGAGAAGATTCTTCCGGTGCGCGCTTCAAATCCTCAAAACGTGCAAAGACATAGAGTGCGTCTTTGATATCGGTGTTTCCGCTTGCGTCATTATGAAATTTTGCCTCGATACCGATGCGTCTTCCTCCTTTTTGCGCCATCACGTCGACCTCATGCGGGGCACAGCGCCCCGTCGCCGCAACCCCTGTTTGTGTAGTCCATCCATGCGCGCGCAGTATCTCAGCTAAAAATTGCTCAAACGGAAATCCCGAAGGCCCGAGCGAAAATACCGCGCGCTTTATAGAGTAGCGTGCCGCAATGTGCGCCGGGGCCGCTTTCTGAAGCAATTCAAATGCATGCCGATAAATCTGTTCGGTCGTCATGCCGGGCCTCAGCTCGTGCTCGACGGTATTAAGGATGCGAGCACGAATTATGGACGGCGCACCGGCGCGCTCAAGCGACTGCTCAAGTTTTGCAGGGTCAAAATATTCTTGCTCGCCGTCGGCTTTGGTAATAAGGAGCGATGACATCTGCTCTATTTTAACCTACCGCATCACCGCGCCCCCCAAACACTTGTCCCCATCGTAAAACACCATCGACTGACCAGCTGATGCTATCTGTGGCGCATCGAGCTGAGCTCGGTAGTCTGATGCCGTGCGCTCTATACGTGCAGAAATTATCTCTCCACGATACCGGACTTGAACAGAGCACATACGAGGAAATGACGGCTCGTCAATTGTCCATGTTGGCTGCAAAAGCTGAATAGCGCTGCGCATGATGGATACCGGCGAGTTCGCAACAACAATACGATTGCGCGCAACATCAACCGCACTCACGTACCATACTCCCGCACCCCGTACCCGAAAACCATGCCGCTCACCTACCGTGTAAAGCGCAGCTCCGTCATGCTCGCCAATCACTACTCCTTCCACATTCACTACCTCGCCCTTTTTTAGATCAATATATCGTTTTAAAAAATCACGCATCGACACATCGCCAATAAAGCAGAGCCCTTGGCTGTCAGGCCTTTTTGCATTCGGGAGTTTGAAGCGCACGGCTTCAGAGCGAACACGTGTTTTTGGCATCTCACCGACGGGAAAGAGTGCATGCTTGAGTTGCTCCTGAGTAAGCTGATGCAAAAAGTATGACTGATCTTTCTCTGGGTCGCAGCCGCGCAGCAAAGAATAGGTACCGCTATGATTTTGTACTCGCGCATAGTGCCCTGTTGCGACTGCTTGCGCCCCCTCAACGAGTGCCCACTTCAAAAAGACCCCAAATTTTACAAACGTATTGCACAGGACATCGGGGTTCGGGGTAACTCCACGCATGTAATCGTTAACCATCGTATCAACAACCGCGCTCTTGTACTCAGCGGAGAGATCAATTTCCTGAAACGCAATTCCGAGTGCCGCGCATACCCGCATCGCCTCGAGCCGATCTTCGCGCCACGTACATTCAATAAATTCTGGCTGCCAGATTTTTATAAACACCCCCGTGACCGCATACCCTTTCTCTTTCAGAAGTGCGGCAGAAACAGCGCTATCGACGCCTCCGGAAATTCCAACAAATACCCGTGCCATACGAGAAGAGTGCCGTGTGAAAGACTAATTTGCAAGACACTACTAATCACCCAAGTACTGACGCTTAAGCCTCAGATGCTCTTCATACGTCTTGCTGTAGTGGGTTACCCCATCGTGGTCGGCGAGATAAAACAGATACTTGTTTGCCGTGGGGTGTGCGGCTGCTTGCAATGAATCGAGGGACGGAGAGCCGATAGGGGTTGGGGGTAGTCCTTGGTATCGATAGGTGTTGTAAGGAGAATCTTCTTTCAAATCTTTGAGCGTAAGATCAAATGTACCTTTGCCATTGGTATACCGAAACGCCGCATCCACCTGCAAAAGCATTTCCTTATCAATACGATTCCACAGTACGCCAGCAATCAGCTTGCGATCCGCACTATTTCGTGCTTCACGCTCAAGGAGAGATGCCATAACAACCACGTCTCTCCATGAACGAGAAGAAGAAGCCACTTCGCGCTGCAGTTGTTCTGTTTGGGCATTAAATGCGTCAGACATGGCTTTTACAATCGAGCTTTCACGTGCATTGGGGAGAAAGAAGTACGTGTCGGGAAACAGGTATCCTTCGTTTTGTTGCGCAAGATCAATAAATATCTCTGCATCAAACCTCAGGAGCTGCTTTTTATAAATGTCAGCCATTTCTCGCACCGTTGCACCTTCACGAATCCGAATTTTTCTTGGCTCAAGACCATAGGCACCAATTGAAAGAATGCGCGCAACTTCAAAAATACTTTTTGGCTCCTTAAACAGATAGTCCCCCGCTCGTATTGAGCGATCCTTTCCCCACGCTTTGAGGACCACCTGCAGAGCCTTGCTCGAGCGCACAACTCCCTGCTCGCCAAGCATTTTAGAAATTTCTGCAACCGACACCCCCTCTGGCACCGTAACCAAGGAACCGACCGGAAAACTCTCCGGAGGGGAAATGTATGCGATATACGCGTGTGCACAAAGCGCGCTGCAACAGAGGATAATCACCGCCGTGCGACGATTTGAGTGCACTTGCCAGCGCACGGAAAGCCACTCGCGTATCCGGCGCACCGTATTAAAAAACGTCTCGGGCATTCGTTCAAAAGACCACATGATTAGATAGGAAGGTTGGCGGGTGGCTCTGCTTTTTTTGAGAGCGAGCGACGGAGGCCCGGAGCCTTAATAGACGATGACGGGAAGTGCCAGAGTGTCGCAAGTTCTTCAGGACTCATCACGTTTGACTTATCAGTACTCTTCCAGGGCTCATAAAAGAATGAACGACGGCGATATGCATCAAGTCCGCGACGAATAAGAAGGTTCCATCGAATTCCCTTCCAATCTTGCCACGGATAGTCAAAGTCATTGTGCCAGCCTTTTGAAACAAACATGCTTTCTCCTGTGGGATCAAGGTAATGAAAATTTTTCCACAGCCAGCGTACTGCGGTAAAAATGGTGCCATCAAAATGATCGGGGTCAGAAATATAAATATGCCGAGCACCAACTTCAAACGGCTGCTTGGTGAGCGCCCGCTCCATAGATTTAATGCGTTCAGTTTGGCGCCATGTAGGATAGGGAAAACCTTGCGGTGGCTTATCTTCATCTAAACGCTCTCCTGGCTTAAGCGCCGCTTGTCGTCGTAAATTATCAATCTCGTATCGTACTTGATATGCCCATTTATTTTTGTAGGTCAAAAGCTCTCCATCTTGTTTGAGAGAGCGTATAATAAGTTGAATCCACACCTGTTCTGTTGGTTTGAGGTTTGAAAGCGTTTCAAAGACACTAGCAATTGGGTCAATTTTAAACTCTTCTTTTGGATCTTTATCAAGCTCAAAATCAATGTACGTGCGGAGCGGAAACACGTTAGGGTAGTCAGTTGAAGAGCTTACTTTTCGGTAATCGCCGACAAACGCCATATGCTTTTTGGGGTCAAACACAAAATTCATTGCATAGTCTTCAACCTCGAAAATTTCTATGTCAGGAAACTGTCCATAAAGTGCAGTTTCAAGCACGCGGCGATACTTTTTCCAACACCACACATAAAAATGAATCTCCCCACCAAAACTGCAGAGTTCAAATGAATAAAAGGTGCGGACCGACCCTTTCCAAAAACGAGTAATGAATGTTACTTCGCCAGAGGTTGTCCAAAGTTGATTAAAAACCATCTCCATTGCACGGGGAGACTTGGTGATCTCGCGCGGTATTTTTACTTCAAGTAAGACCGGGTGCACGTGGGAAAGAAATTGTGAGTGAACATACCAAATCCAGGTCGAGTTTGCTGCAGAGAGAAGCACTATGGGACCCCAAATTGGCGCCGTACCGAAAAACCACCCGAGTGCAAACGTCGCAAAATCTGGCACCGAGAGGGCGCAGACAAATAAAAGTCCAAGGTACAGAATCCACAAAAAAAGTGCACGTGAAATACCCCACTCTCCGACATAGTCCACCCAGGCACTCAAAGAAAAGAGTGACTTTGGCAGCATTTGTTTTTTGAATGCTTTACCAAACCCTGTTGGATGTATTTCATCTTTCAAATCTCCCGCCATTGCAAAAAGTATACCACCCTTGCGCGGGGTGGGATGACTTTTGATTCACACTATTTCTCGTTTACTTTTTTTGCGCAATGACGTACTTACCATCAGGAAGACGGGTAAATGATCCTGACTGAAGGTTTACGGTAATCGTTGCGTCTTTTACATAGCGCTCACGTTTGACGCGCTCGATAATTTCTTCACGGGTGAGAGCACCTTCGCGCTCAATAACACCTTTGATGACTTCACGAACCACACCCGGGTTATACCCCCACTCTTTGAGTGCGTAGAGCCCGCGGCCAACCAAGACAAAGCGATCGTCTTTAATCAGCTCATTGTGGGTCGTCGCTGGGTGCACGGTACGACCAAAGAGCTTTTTTATCGCAAGAGCTACCTCGCGGAAGTGCATCGGAGAACCATGGCGCTTCAAGGTGAGGTAGGCGTAATCGCGGGTGTTCTTGAGGCGAACATGCGGCGAATCAGCGCGACCCCATTCGCCAAGAGGATTTTTATTCAAGCGTTTCGAAAGGAGGAGCCATCGGACCACAACTTCTGGTTCGCGCGGCTTTACCCCTTCATCTTTCAGGAAGCGAGAGAAGAGCTGGATAAATTCTTCTTCCGGAGTAAGCGTGTCCGAGTCAACGGATTCATGAAGCATCTTAAGCGCGCGCTCAACAGCATCTGACAATTGGGTGTCGACGTGCCAGCGACGATAAAAATCATTGTTCTCTCGGCGATCCTCAAAATGATGACCGACGGTGAGTAGAAAAAGGAGATGGTTTCGGTCTGCTTGAGATTTCGGAACTTCTTGCAACACAATTTCTTCACTTACGATACCTCCAAGCTGTTCAAGAACACGCTTTAGGTCTACGAGCTTCGGTGCATGTTCCTCATAGCTTTCGGAGTCTCGGATAAGACCGAGACCGTGATTTTCTATCTGGCGGATACGCTCGCGGGTGATGCCGTATTCCTTGCCGATAGCGTCAAGGGTGCGCTCTTGTGAACCAGAGAGCCCATAGCGCCCCGTAAGAACACTTTTTGAGCGCTGCGGAAGACCCACAAGAAGCTCTTTTGCGATTGCACGTGGTGAAAATGTAATTATGGGCATAAAGAGGTCCTCAGGACCAATAGAATAGTTATATCAGACCCTGTACAAATAGTCAAATCCCTCTGGTAATGTGCACACGCATGCCCAAAAAAAAAGCAGAGATCTGCACAAATACGACTGTCAGAACAATCCCCACCTCACTTTCGAGAGAGGTATGACAAGTGCTATAATTCCAGTATGAACCGTATCTTTATCTCATCGTCTACCACCTCGCATCGGGTTCTTTTTTCATAGTGCCTGCCGTGGCGGCTCTTGGTCTTTTGGGGGGCTTTTTGGTGTCTGTCCCCACTCTCCACCAAACGCCATTACTGTCATCGTTGTTTTTGGGTTGTTTTTAAGACATGCGAGAACCATTACGCAAAGGCGGATATGGTGTAGCGCTTACCATACTTTTTTTGGTTTGCTTCTGGATCGGAAACGAGATGAGGCAGTGGTACCAGCTGCACACAATTGCAAGCCAGCCTGCTTATGTGCGCAATGAACTATTCAATAAATCGTTAGACTCGTTAGCACAAGGCGTTTCAATATCTGAACGCATTCAAACTATGCAGATCCTAAAACTCCTCTACCAGTCCTCTTCTTCCTCATCTGAGAAAGCACAAATCCTTAATGCAATAGTAACGTCGGTACATGCTGGCCACGAAGAGGATATATACAACTTTGTCTTTTCTGGAGAGCCCTTTCAGAAGTTTCTGGTCGTTAACGATGAACAAAAATCCCTGCAGAATCTGGCTCTTTTGTCACTTTCCCTTCACCCAAGCGCCTACGCCGCGCAAATTTCAACGCAAGCTGAAGGTATCTATCTCGAAAAACTCTCGCTTCGCGGAAAAAGCGCTTCGCCTGAAGTTGAGCCTCGTATCGCCGCTATTCTGGAGCGGTACAATCAGGCGGAAACGCTGATAGGGGCTGAACTTAGAGCGACGAGAACCGAAAGGAACCGCGCGTCACTCCAGGTCTCGTTTCATCGGTGGCAGGGTCACCTCCTTGCAAACATTGCAACGGTACGTCCTGAATATCTTGAACCTGCGCTTAACCACCTTCTCACTGCAATACAGATTGGAGAAACATTTGACCGCAAAAATAACACTCAAGAGCTTGAGCGACTCATTACCTCATCACAATATGGATATATCCGTGCTACCTCCTATTCGCTGAACCCAAAGCACCGAAAACAGGCACATATTTTTGGAGACATCCTCGCGGAAAAATTGTCCACACGCCTTGACCAGTACCCCAGCTTTGCCATCCTCTTTAATGCATTGCGTGATATGAACTCTTCGAGCCATGGCGAACATACCGAGTTCATGCATGAGCTGAAGACCCGCATTCAGTCTCTTGCCACCTCTTCGCCGAGACTGCGAAGTTATCTTGAAAAAGAAGGCCTCTTGTTTTAGGTGTAGGTCAGGTTATCCACACCCCCTCCCCAACCGAGCCTCGAAGTAATTCTACGCCTACAAGGCAGGGCAGTGCTAGAATCGTCACATGATAAAAGCCGTGCGCGTGCCCCCACAAGACATCGACACTGAGAAGGCCCTGTTGGGTGCCGTCATGCTCAGTCAAAATGCAATGTACGAGGTGGCAGACGTCATCCGTGCTGATGCGTTCTACGCCGGCAAACATCGTACTATTTTTGAGGCGATGCTCTCCCTGTACGAAAAAGGAGAGCCGATTGATGTGGTGACCGTTTCAGGCAAGCTCAAAGAGCGAAAACTGCTGAAAGAAGTCGGTAGTGCAAGTTACCTTTCGGAGCTGGTCTCGGCAGCAGCCTCACCGGGAAGCGCCCGCCACTACGCACATGTCGTACAGACCAAAGCACTCTTGCGCCAATTGATTGACGCTTCAGGCAAAATTGGGGAACTTGGCTTTGTAGAGGATCGCGATATCGAAGAAGTATTGGACGAGGCGCAGCAGGCTATTTTTGCTGTCACCAACACACCAATGCTTCGTTCGTTTTCTTCTATTCAAGAAGAACTGACCGAGGCATGGGAGCGCCTCGAAAAACTGCAGAAGCATGAAAATGGCATGCGCGGTGTTCCCACGGGCTTCAAAGAACTCGATACCATGCTCTCCGGTTTTCAAAAATCCGATCTCATCATTCTCGCTGCCCGCCCTTCGATGGGTAAAACCTCACTCGCGCTTGATATTGCACGACAAACCGCAGTGAATCACAAAACTGCGGTTGGTATTTTCTCGCTCGAAATGAGTTCGCAGCAGCTGGTGGACCGCATGCTCTCTGCTCAATCAGGAGTAAACTCGTGGCGCCTGCGTACCGGTCGAGTAAAAGAAGCGGATGACTTCGAAAGGCTGCAGATGGGTATGGCTTCACTCTCTGAAGCGCCTATTTACATTGACGACAAGGCGAGCTCCTCAGTCTTGACCATGCGCTCCGTAGCTCGTCGCCTAAAGACGGAAAAAGATCTGGGACTCATTATCATCGACTATTTACAACTCATTATCCCCACACACTCGCGTGCATCAGATTCGATGGTGCAACAGGTCACTGAAATTTCTCGCGCGCTTAAAGGCATGGCACGCGAGCTTGATGTGCCGGTCCTCGCGCTTTCACAGCTCTCACGTGCGGTAGAGCAGCGTGGCGGTAAGCCCCGTCTTTCAGATTTGCGCGATTCGGGCTCCATTGAACAAGATGCCGACGTTGTTATGTTCATTCACCGCGAAGACATGTCAGGGAACCGTACCGAAAATGAAAAAACGGGCATTACCGAAGTCTTGATTGAAAAACACCGTAACGGCCCCGTTGGTAAAGTTGAATTGAAATTTAATGAGGCAACCGCTTCGTTTATTTCTCTCGAAAAAACTGATTTCGGCGATTTCACTACCGAAGCAAAAGTTGAGGATTCCACACCGTTTTAAAAAAGATTCCGGCAGGGACTCGTCCCTGCGGGTTTTTTTGATTCGCGCGCGGTACGTTACGCGAGTGGTGAGTAGTGCCCGACGCTCTTGATTCCGTCGTGCTTCATTAAGAGCACGTGGAACTTCTCTTCGCCGGGATTGCGCTTCACCGCGACAAGCGTGCCGCTGTTGAGGCCAGATCGATATGCTGCAGTGAGGTCATCAGACGCCGCCATGCTCGACCTTTGAGACGAGAAACGGCAGGTTCGGGACACGCTGAGCCAAATCTGTAGGCCGCTGGATGGTGACGACGAACACGGTCTTTCCAACCATGATCGTCCCGAGTTCTTGCTCGAAACCATTCACCTCGTCAGCCGCTTTTGCGACATACTTAGGGAACGGGAATTGGCTGGAAACGGTGGTCATCAGACCTCTCTTTTATTTTTTCAATGTGCGGACGCCAGTGTCCGCGAAATGCTTATTAAAATATTTTTTACTTTTTGTCAATATGTGCTCGCTACCGTATAGTATTCAGGATGGATTCACTTAATCGCCTCGCCGAGTTATTTTCTACTTTCCCTGGTATTGGTCCGCGACAAGCGGGGCGATTTGTACAGCATCTCTTACGCTTCCCCGCTACGCGGCGCGAGTTAGTTGAGCTTGCAGCATCACTCAGCGACTCCGTACAGCAGTGTACCGACTGTAAACGATTTTTCTCCGGTGAGACAGCACTCTGTGGTATTTGTACAAACCCAAAGCGTGACAGGACACTGCTTGCCGTGATTGCAACCGATGCGGACTTGCTTGCACTCGAACGCAGCAATACGTTCAAAGGCAGGTATTTCGTCCTCGGCGGCACTCTTTCGCTTGCCTCAGAAAAAACGAGTGGTATTCGGCTCAAAGATTTACTGAGTCTTACTAAACAGAATCCTGAGATAGAAGAAGTTATTCTCGCCTTTCCTGCTAATCCTGAGGGGGATGCAACCGCTGTGCGCGTACGCGAAGAGATACTGACGCAGAATAACGAGCTCACCGTTACTACCCTCGGTCGCGGGCTCTCGACGGGAAGCGAGTTGGAATATGCTGATGCCGAAACACTCAAAAATGCACTCAATAATCGCAAATGAAAAAGACCCTTCGCGGGTCTTTTTCATGTATCAGTACAATTATGGAAGCGCAGTGATGCGGACTTTTGCAAAGTGCTGACGGTGACCGCGGCGCACCGTATAACGACTCTTAGGTCGATATCGCATCGCGATAATCTTTGGACCGCGATCATTTTCAACGAGTTCTGCGGAAACTGAGGCACCTGTGATGTAAGGAGCGCCGACATTGGTTTTTGAACCATCATCAACAAGAAGCACTTTATCAAACGTGATTTTTTGACCCGGCTTCTCTACACCATGTAAAATCTCGATTTTCAAGACCGAATCCTGCGATACGAGATACTGCTTGCCACCTGTTTCGATAATCGCTATTTTTGCCATAGTCCGCACAATGTACAACAAGGGCGGAAAATATGCAATACTTGCGCCATGCCACGGCGAAAACTTCCAAACGTTCTCAAGGCAGTCGAGGCGCTCTGCTACGCAGTGCGCTCAGAAGAGAGTATTCAGACACGGC
This sequence comes from bacterium, assembly GCA_009924895.1. Taxonomy (GTDB): domain Bacteria; phylum Patescibacteriota; class Minisyncoccia; order Phycocordibacterales; family UBA2100; genus UBA10103. The sequence continues at coordinate 25,117 of RFQR01000009.1, read as the reverse complement.
TTCTCGTTTCCGTCACAATACTAGGTATCGCTGGATACTTCAAAGTGACGACGAGCGAGTGGGTTGCGCTACTCTTTGTATGTGGACTCGTCCTTATTGTTGAAGTCATAAATACTGCTCTCGAGGAACTCTGTGACAAGCTCCATCCCGCGCACGATCAGCAGATTGGACTCGTTAAGGACCTTGGTGGTGCCGCATCAATACTCGCCGGTATCCTCGCGATACTTACTCTCGCGCTTATTTTTATTCCAAAAGTATTTGGTTAGAGACTACGCCTCGGTACGTACACCTGTAACAATCACGCACGCTGATGCGAACAAAAATACACCAAAGGCGTAGAGTGCTGGGTGGTAGTCAAGAAGAAGGACGCTTGCGCCAACACCAAAAACGAGCGCAACGCACGAGAGAGTGAAAAAGATAGACGAAAAGAAGAGGAGTGTTTCCCATTGGCTTGCCGACAACATATCAGCATTCTACCATCCTTTACGCATTTTTCTGTACACGCACTTCACGTAACACCAGTGATTCGTCGCGCACCACCCAGGCGTAGAGTGCAGGCGAAAGTGTCACCGCAAAGACAACCGTGCCCAAGAGGTGCATTGCAGTGAACGGAATTTGTCCCATAAGTGCAACGGTGAGTGTTTGACCAAAAACAAGTGGACCTACGGTAAGACCTGTCGCCACATCGTACACAATTGTTCCGACCACCCCAAACATCACAAAGTTCTTCACGGTCGCATCCCGATGAGAAAAGTAGAAGTGAGAAGCGAGAGAAAGAAGCCCGTACGCGAGCGCAGACACCCAGGTCCATACTCCCCACCCGCTCGTTACCGCATCAAACAGCACAATACCTAAGAAAGCGAAGGCGAAACTGGATATGGGGCCCAGCTTTTTGGAAAATGGCATCGCCACAGCGAGCATTGGTTCAAAATTGGGTGGACGAAATGGAATGAGACGAAAAAGAAATACTGCGGACCAGCCAATAAGGACTTTAAAGAGTGTCATGGGGATTTGCAGTGTACCATTTTCTGCCGGCGTGTGCATGGAGGTGTGGATAGAATAAAATTTGCTTTTTTTAAAAAAACATTGTATTATAATTTTAGTTTCAGCAACGGGAGAACTTACTGTGACAAACCGGTTCAACACTACCCTACTCGGCCTAGCCTTTATTGCCGTCGGATGCTTTCTCTCCTTCCTCTGGTGGCATGGCATGTTTACCGCAACTGGCCTCATAGGCGAAGTAATCGGCGAGGCTGTACGCCAAAACGGTGACACATGCAATTCAAACCACCGTGGTGATTGCGGAGACCCTGGAGTCTTCATTATGTTTATCGCGTGGCTCGGTGCCTTCGGTGCTCAAGCGTTCGTTACGCTCGGCACTTTCGTCGACGGCACAAAGCTCATCATCCGCGGCGAACGTACCGGGTGGTTTAAAAACCTCACGTGAAATAATCGGTCGGCTCTAGTCAGAGCCGACCGCATTCTTTTTACAAAACAAACCTCCCGTTTTTGTATATCACTTTTTCTGTTCCGTCTTTGAGGTGTGCAGTGACCGTGCGACGTGTCGTTGAAATGATGTCGGTGTGTACCGATGAATCATTAAAACCAAATTCTGCTGCTTCTTCCTTTGAAAGAGCGGCAACATCCCCGGAGTAGGTATCTTTATAGCTCATGCCGAGCGCGAGGTGCGTATTACCCTGAGGACCTCCCATATTTTCGTCATAGAGGGTCTCTGCCATAAACTTGGTGATGCGCGAGAAGCGATGGTCAGTGAGTGAGTATTCTCCTATTTTATTTGCCCCCGGAGTCTTAATCATTTCCTTCAAAACCTTTTCATTTGTTTTCGCTTTTGATTTCACTACCACACCGTCTTTGAATTCGAGTTCAATGCCGGTGATTTTGTTGCCATAGCGATAGAGTGGCTGATTGAACTTAATCCAGCCACTCGTGCCGCGCCAGTCTGGCGAAGTAAAGATTTCAAAACTCGGAATGTTACGCCCCGTACCTCCCATCCATTTTCGTTTTTCACCAAGCTTGACCCACAAATCCATATCAGGACCAACAGCATGTAAACGATCAGTCATTGGGGCAAGATCATTCAACTTCTTCAAATAGCCATTCAGACTGTTCATGACAGTGCGCCATTTTTTCACCGGATTTTTCTCATCAAGGAAACACGCCTTGATGATTTGGTCCCAGTACGCTTTTGGGCTCATGCCGGCCTCTTTCGCCATTTCAGGCGTGCCATAGAGGCCAATTGTCCAGGTAAACTTTCCTTTGTGCTCCTTCTCATTTTCCCAATCGCGAAACGGCTTCCACGCAACACCGCGGCGCATGATTTTCTTGGGGTCGATACCGTTTAATTCATGAGGATTTGAGTGCGCAAGAATATGAATCGTGTGATCAATCTCATCCACCAGCCCTCGGATATATTTTGCGGGAAACCAGTCAAGTTGGTGTGGCTGCGCAAGCTGGTAAAATTCACGTGTTACCGAGCGGCGGTCCGCTGTGCCGTCAGGAAGAAAGTTAGAAATAACATGTCCTCCCTTTTTTATAATCGCATTGCGAACTTCAACAAAGAGTGGTTTTGCCGAGTCAGTTGCATTTAAATGAACCACTTCTCCTTTTCTAATTCCCGCACCACTATTGAGCGCAAAGTTAACTAATACATCAGCATACTTCTCGAGTATGGCACGTGAAGGTGTATACATATCACCGTAGGGTATCGTATTTCCTGCGTTCCGAAACTTGACATGATATATTATTTGTTGTTCTAGTAGGGTAAGGATGAAATCCGTACTGAAAAAAATCACAGAGAACGTATCGCTTGCGGTCGTGGTGATCGCACTCTACTACGCGACCGTTTTCCCTCTCTACCCCGGTCGCCACGGTGGCCCCAAGGCACCCCCGAGCGCGCAGCAGGAGCGCCAGTAAAAACACCCCGCACTACTGTTGTGGTGCGGGGCGCAGTACTTACTTACGTAGTATTTCGAGTATTCTATCGAGTTTTTCTTGTTCTATACGATTGAGAGTACGTTGCAGCGCCTCTATTTCTTTTTTAGACTCTCGATCAGTTCGCAAATCCATCTCTGCATGAGCTCTATCACGTTCTGACTGTCTGTTTTGACTAAATAAAATAAATGCGGAGAGGAAGATGGCTTCAAGTGATACGATCATTGTGAGAAAGCTGAAAGGGTAACGCTCGACGCCAGTACCTATCCAATAACTAAACCAAAGTGCGTGGAAAAAGATAAAACCCCATGAACCCACGAGCGCCGTGACCGCATCGGCAACGACTGCTCCGAGCTTTCTGCTTTCACGATGCATCTGGTGCCAGGTATGTCGAAGTGGCCGCATGGTTACAGTATACCCCTTAATGGTGGTGAGCATCTGGTAGCGCGTTGCCATCAGGACGTACCACGTACATGGCAATTGCCGTCGTAATCGGAACAGCAAGAATAATACCAATTGAGCCGACGAGGGCACGCACAATTTCTGCGGCAAAAATCTCACGATTAATCATAATGCCTAGGTCCGCCCCCGAAGCATGCACGAGAAGGAGAACCGGGAGAGATGCGCCGACATAGGCAATTGCGAGCGTATTAACAAGCGCCCCTATATGCTCTCGCCCTATGCGCAGCGCGCGAAAGAAAATATGGCCTGAAGAAAGGTGTGGTCCCGCACGTTTCAACTCTTCAACAGCAACCGCCTGGCCAATTGCAGCATCATACAGGACGCCAAGAAGGCCTATGATAATGCCTCCAAGAAATAATCCTGCAAAATCAATTGATCCGCTCGTACCAAAGTTCAAGTATATCGCTTCATCACTTTCAAAACCGGTAAGCTTCGCGCTCATCACCACAACACTCGCCAGGCATCCCGCAAGAAGCACTGCCACGACCATACCCAAAACAGCGGCGGTTGTCGTCCAAGTGATACCATGAGTAATGTAGGAACCAAAAACAACAATGAGGGATGCAACCGCTATCGAAACAAGAAGGGGTGAATACCCCGCGAGAACCGCGGGAATGAGAATGTACACAATACCAATGAGTCCGAGAAGAAGCGAGAGAAGACCGCGCAAGCCTTGCAGACCACCAAAGAGCGCAGTGCATGTGACAAAGAGCGCAAAGAGCCACGCAAGAGTTGGAACACGGTATGGATCTGACACCGTGTAACTCTCTGTTTTATATACTCCGTCACGAGTATGGAGAAGAAAAAACTTATCTCCTGCCGCGAGGGGCTGATAGTCATTTTCCACCGTAAGCACCTCCCCCAGTCGCTCTCCCGATAGTATTTCCACCTTGAGTGACTGAACTGTCGCAGGAGTGCCAGTGCCTAGAATGGTGCGCTGCTCCTGGTGAAGCACCTCAAGCACGCAAGCGCGAAATGTTGTTTGCACGTCTTGAGATAGCTCTTGAGCACTACCAAAGAAGGGCACGCACAGAATGCATACGATACCGCTAATTAACCACTTCTTCATGTGCGGATTCTACCGCATGATTATGCGGAGTAAGAGAAACAACACTAATCATAAGGATAAGACCACCCACGAGAGCGATAGCATGCAGCTGTTTTCGAGCGTCAGAACGGAGAGCAGAAAGTACGTGCGGAATGAGGTCTCGTACCAAAACGGCAGAAAACGCACCTGCCGCAATCGCACTAAGTATCCCCGCAATAAACTCATTACTCGACAAAATCATCGCAGCAATCGCTCCAAAAACTACCGAGCTTGCCGATATAAAATTCCATATCAAAGCGCCCCAATCAGAGTATCCTGCCTCTTTCAGCAAAAAGAATTTTGAAGTTTCTTGCACTAATTCATGCAGCACAATACCTATCGTCGCAGTAATACCGACATGCACTCCAGCAGCGTATGCTGGGACGAGGACAAAACCGTCTCCCACGTTATGGATGGCATCACTCACCAGTATTCTGCGTCCATCAATAGGAGTGTGACTATGTTCACCGTCGAGAGAATGATCGTGAGAAACGCATTCTCGATGCGACGGGAGAGCCCAGTGGAGAATTTCCATACATACCACACCGAATATGAGTGCTGCGATAGTCCACTCGATACCATGAGAGTTTTCGATTGATTCGCTTATCAAGTGAAATCCGAGAACCGCGAAGACACCGGTTGCAAATGAGGTCAAAAAGGTAATGTTTTTCTTCATCCACACACCGAGCAACCCGCGCGTGAAGAAAACACCGCTCAGCGACACGAACATGATCACTATTGCGGCGATAATTGTATAGAGGTGCATACTTATGTGCGTGAGCACGAATTACAGAGGCCGAACAACTCTAAAGAATGACTGGTGATTGTAGAAAAAAAACGCGAGTGTGCAAGTGCATGAGAAGAAATTTTTTCAACATGGCAACCACGAAAATCTTCGACTCGCTCGCACCGAGTACACGTTAAATGATGATGATCGTCACTATTCAATTCGTACCGCACCAATCCAGACTGTAAGTTTACCTTACGAGCAATGCCTGCCTCAACAAACAATTCGAGAGTTCGGTATACGGTGGCCTGATCCACAAGGCGTGCGGAATGCACGATTTCCTGCGCAGTAAGCGGTGCTTTCACGTCAGCGAGCGCTCGATAGACGACAATCCGAGGCTGGGTGATCCTCAACCCTCGTTCTCGAAGCGCTTTGTGCTCGATACTTTCTTTCATATACGTACAGTACCCTATTTGCGAATAATTCGCAAATAGGGTACTGGTACTCACGTCGATCTTTTGTTTCTTTTATAGATCGACCCTTACAAGTCTTGGAGTGGAAGGCCGTTGAGATAATCCATTTTACCCAGACCAACACCTTTCATGCGTGCGATTGCGTACGCCGTCGTAACATGGAAGAAGAAGTTTGGCAGCACATACTCACAGGTATAGCCAAACCCGTTCATGAACTTACCGGGAAAGTACGGAAGGGTGATTTTCTGCTCCGCAGCATGTGCAAACGCTGATTCAGGAACTGACTGCACATATGCAAGCGTTTTATCAATTCGCGCCTGAAGTTCTGAAAACGTTGCTTCGGTGTCTTCGTATTTTGGTGCCTCTTGTCCAGTCAAACGCGCAACTGCACCTTTTGCATTATCAGACGCAATTTGAATCTGACGCGAAAATGGAAACATGTCAGGCACGAGACGACTCTCCAAAAATTCAGCATCCGTCATTCCCTTCTCGTGAGCAAACTGCTCACACTTGTTCAGCACATTCTTAAGACCACCGAGCATTTTGATAAACGTCGGTACCGTATAGGTGTAAATTTCATTCATAGTATTATATTTTTTTACTAAATGCTTCTAATAATCGCTCGAGGGCGACAACATAGGCCGCCTGACGGAGCGTAATACCCCGACTGGTTGATGAAGTATACACGGCATTTGCCGCTTTCTCCATTTTGTCTTTCAGTTTTTCGAACACATCATCTTTGTTCCATGCCTCATGACGCTCATTCTGTAGCCATTCAAAGTACGAAACAGCCACACCACCCGCGTTAGCCAAAATATCAGGAATAACCGTCACACCATTTTGTGCAAGAATCGTATCCGCCTCAAGTGTAGTAGGTCCATTTGCCATCTCAAGAACTATTTTTGCTTTGATACGAGAGGCATTGTCCGCAGTGATAGCATTCTCGAGCGCTGCAGGAACAATAATATCTACTGGGAGTTCCAAAATATCGGTTGATGAGAGATCCCTGCCATTCAGCACTTCTCGATTTGAAACGTCACACACCGAGCCTACGCAATAGCATCCCGCAAGCTTCCCTTTCTCTTCTTTACATCGCTCAATAGCATCGATATCGGTAATACCTCCCGGGATGTATACGCCGCCGCGTGAGTCGGAGAGCGCAACGACTTTAAAACCCCAATCAATGAGGAAGCGAGCAACGTGCGAGCCAACGTTGCCAAATCCTTGTACTGCCACCGTGAGCTCGCTCGGGGTTTTTTTGGTAATTTGCGGCAAAAGGGCGAGAAGTGTATAGGCACCGCCAAGACCCGTGGCCTCGGTCCTCCCTTCACTCCCCCCTTCTCGAACTGGTTTTCCGGTCACTACCCCTGGCACGCGTTCGCCCACCTGAAGCCCGTATTCGTCAGCAATCCAATTCATGATCGTGCTATTCGTGTTGACATCAGGAGCAGGGACATCCAAATGCGCACCAATAACCGGCGCGAGTTTACGGGTAAATTCGCGAGTCAGTCTTTCGAGTTCTTTTTCTGAAAGTGTTTTGGGATCGACGGCAACACCGCCTTTTCCTCCTCCAAACGGCACGTCTACAACCGCGTTTTTCATCGTCATCCAAAACGCGAGCGCCTTTGCTTCGTCAAGGTCGACCTGAGGATGATAGCGCAGGCCGCCTTTGTAGGGGCCGCACAGATTATTGTGCTGCACGCGGTATCCGCGAAACACTTTTGTCTCGCCCGAGTCCATTTCGACCGGTACCGAGACTTCAATCATGCGGTCAGTTTCTTGGAGGCGTTTGTGGAGGGCCGCCGTAAGCGAGAGCGTTTCAGCCGCTCTCTGTAACTGAGCGAGAGCGCGCTCCCATGGGTTGTTCATGTCGTTTTTCTTGCATCCTGTAAAATGCGCGCCCACCACAGGAGCTGCTCGAGCAGCTGATCACCGCTTTTTTCAAAAGACTCGCTTTGAAAGACTCCGCTTGTATCGATAAATGATTTGAAATTCACGATATGAACCGAGCGATGCACCGGCACCATCTGGAGTTCGAGCGAAATATGTTTGAGCTGCTGCACGGCACGAGCGCCTCCGGTCGTCCACCCATACGCCACATACGCAACCGGTTTTTTCTGCCAACCTTGATAGACGTAATCGAGTGCATTTTTCAAAACAGCAGGAATGCCGTGATTATACTCTGGAGTCACGATGATGAACCCATCCGCCTCTTCAATTTTTTTCGTAAACGCCTGCACTGCCGGATTGGTAAACGGTTCCGTCGCCGAGCTCGGCGAGACCGGTTCGTTGAAAAATGGCATTGGATAGTCGCGCAAATCAACGAGTCCCGCAGAAACTTCTCGATTCTGCTGTAGCTTGGAAAGAATCCATTCACCCGGCTTGTCTGCAAAACGATTCGGTCGCGTGCTCCCTAACAGTACTTTGATATTCATCATTACCCTAGACTGTACCACATATTTTTCTTGCAGACTACTGCCGAGAGGTGTAGGCTCCAGAAAGAAACTACACGGTACAGGAGAACGCATATGTCTCTGTTTCGAACACTGTCTTTTGTCGGCGTTCTTGTTCTCAGCAGCACAACTACTGCCTCTGCAGAAAACGGGAGTATTGGAGATTATGGCTACCGACACATGGAGTATCACAAATACGGAAGCATTGATGCGCTCCGGCGACAAAAAGATGGTTCTATGAGATCATGCTGCGATAACATGGGCGAGTGTCGCGCGACAAACGTTAATGTGAAAGAACGAAAGGTGTTTATTGACGGTCAATGGTGCCCGATTCCTCCCCTTGTCGAACTTCGCGAGGACGTGCCCCTCCCTGACGTAGACCATGACTTGGTATGTGCGGGCAAGACTTACGGCCGCACCTGCCCTACTGTCTACTGTGTAGCGCTACGTCCAAAAATCAATTGAACGTTCCGAGCCGGGTTCCCCCGGCTCTTTTTGTAAGATAGACAGGGTCTTATACGTCTGCCATACTGTCGACATTAATAAATTTTTAATAATTATACATATTGTATGCATAAGATTGCAACTATCAGCGCAACAGCAGCGCTCGCACTCTCGCCTGTTTTGGCATTTGCTCAAACTGGTGTACCTGCGACAGGTGCCGTTTCTGCCACCACACGACCACAGGTCAATATCCAGTGTGTTCAAACGGCAGTGAATGCGCGAGAACAGGCAGTTATGGACGCATTTAGCGCCTACTCATCTGCAATGAGTACTGCTCTTGCTGCTCGCAAATCTGCACTCAACGACGCCTGGGGCACGAGCGACTCAAAAGCTCATGCTGCAGCTCGCAAGGCAGCGTTGAAGGCGTACGAGGACGCAGCAAAGAAAGCTCACGCCGCCCTCAAAACCGCTCGCACCAATGCATGGAATACCGCAAAAAGTGCTGTAAAGGCATGCGGTTCGACCATGGAAGAAAATCGTCCGTCAGATGGAAACGGTTCTATCGGTCTGTAAGTATCCGATAAGGTGCACAACAATGCAGGCGGTTTCCTTTTCCGGAAACCGCCTGCGAAGTTTATGTGGTGAGCGTTGCGTTCATTTGTTCGCCACGCTGCGTGTCGGCATCTCCACGCGCGACCGCGATGCACTCCTCGTGGTACGTCACCGACTCAGCGATATACGCGATGATGTCGTCATAGCGGACGACTTCCTCGGTGTAGTATTGAATCAGGGCGTCAACATCCTCTCCAGATTTATGGCGGGACTGAAGAGCTTCAACCTCCATCAAGGCTTGACGCCGTTTGGCACGCCACGGACGCGCTTCTGCGTTGAATGCTTTGAGCCGACGTCGATGATACCGAATCCGGTTTTCCGGACTTTGCCAATCACCCAGGGCGAAGACAACGGTTGTGATCGCGATAGCAGCGACTGACGCCTGCGCAAGAAGTTGCAAGAACATCACTTCTCTCCTTTTGAGCAACACACCCTCGTGTTGCGGTTTATTTTATACAACGTATCTAGCTTTTACGCAATACACTCCATCCACACAACATCGCACATGCGCCAACAACAAAAGGAATCCCGATACCAAAGACACCAGAGAGGGCGCCCGCAATTATTGGCATTACCCCCTGCGAGAGTGCAGTCAAGGATCCGCTGATACCAAGCGTTGCGCCTTGTTTCTCCCCCGATGCGTTCGTACTTATCAGCGCGGAAAGATTCGCCATAGTGAGACCTTGCGGCATCGCAATAAACGGCAAGAGCGTATAGAGTACCGTAACCGACGGTACAAACGGAAAAAGAACGAGGACAGCTGCAATCGTTGGCATAGTGACCATAACAATCTGCCGCGGAGAGTACAGTTTGGTTACAAAGCGCAAAACCAATCCTTGTGTCACCACCATCCAGAAACCAAAAATTCCGAAATAAGTACCCACCTCGGCTGGCGTAAAATTAAAGTGCTTCACCACAAAAACCCCAGAAAACGAGGTAAAGAATACAAACCCAGACATGTATAAAAAGAGGCTCAGGTAGTACGGGCGGAGTGTCGCGTCACTGAGCGCTGTCTGGATGTTGTGTATACCTTTAAACCACGTAAAGCTCTTTGCAGCCTTTGTTTCGGTACGTGTTTCGTGAAGAAAGAACGAAATTGACAACATATTAAGCACACCCAGCACTCCCGCAAACCAAAACGGCGCCGCAGGGTTATCAGTAGCATGCGCTATCCACCCACCTAAGAGCGGACCGATAATAAATCCAAGTCCAAATGCCGCACCGATAAGACCAAAATTTCGTGCACGGTGCTCGGGGGGTGAGACGTCAGCAATAGTTGCTTGGACGATAGAAAAATTCGCGCCGGCAAGTCCCGCCACGACGCGACTCACGAGAATAAGTGCCAGCGAGCCTATCTCAATGCCAAAGCCAAAAAAAATCTGAGATACCGCGAGCACTCCTACGCCAAGTGTGAGTAGCTTCTTGCGGCCGTAGATGTCAGAAAGTTCACCCAATATCGGAGCGGCAAAAAATTGCATGATGCCAAATAGTGCGGTAATGAGACCCGCGATGAAGTACCAACTCGTTTCTGGATATGCGTGCAAGAGAAATGACGGAGATGAGGGGTCGGTAAAAAGAATCGGAACAAGCGGCAGCACCATCCCAATACCAACCATATCGAGGAGGAGCGTCACAAACAACACCGGCAATACTCGTTTTTCGAGCATGGTATGCAGTATACGCTATGTTCGCTTCTGCTTTGCTCTCTCGCTTTCAGTCAAAAACTTTTTGCGCAGGCGCACTGATACGGGTGTTATTTCGAGATATTCATCATCTGACATAACTTCAAGTCCGCGCTCAATCGTAAGCGTAAATGGTGGGATAAGTACAATCGCTTCGTCGGTGCCTGATGAGCGGACGTTCGTCAGATTTTTATTTTTTGTCGGGTTTACGGTCATCTCTTCTCCCTTTGACGTGTTACCGATAACCATGCCTTCATATACTTCAGTTGCGGGTGTTATGTATAGCACACCGCGATCCTGCAGGTTCCACAGTGAAAATCCGAGCGCCTTACCGGTTGCCATAGATATCATCGAGCCCGTAGCGCGTTTACTGATCGTACCGGTGAAATGTTTGAACCCTGTAACGCGTGATGCCATAATCCCCTCGCCCTTGGTATCAATAATGAATTGGTTGCGATACCCGAGAAGCCCGCGAGTCGGTCCTTCAAAAATAAGTCGAACAGATTGCTCGTGAACGAGCATATTCTGCATCACAAAACCACGATTACCAAGACGTTCGATAATGGCACCCTGATATTCCTGTGGAGTATCGATGATAACTTCCTCAAATGGCTCTACCGTCTCACCATTCTCTTCTCGCACAATAACTTGTGGCTGTGACACTTGCATTTCGTACCCTTCGCGACGCATGTTTTCCAAAAGAATAGCAACATGGAGTTCACCGCGACCAGATACTTTATAGGTGTCGCCCGAATCAAATGAAACGCGGAGTCCAACGTTTATTTCAAGTTCTTTTTCGAGGCGATCACGAATCTGTCGCGAGGTAACGTATTTACCCTCTTTGCCAGCAAACGGTGAGTTGTTGACCAAAAAGTCGAGTGTGATCGTTGGTTCATCAACAGCGATGCCTGGCAGTGCTTCGGTATCGGCGCTATCAGCGATGGTTTCTCCAATGTCAATGTCAGCAAAGCCTGCAATCATGACAATGTCACCTGAGGATGCGCTTTCGGTTTCGACTCGCTGCACGCCATTAAACGTAAAAAGTTTGATAATTTTACCAGCACGTGCGGCTCGCCCTTCTTTTTTTACAAATGCCTGCTGTCCAAGGCGAACAGTACCCTGGTAAATACGACAGACTGCCATGCGTCCCACAAAGTTATCATAGGCGAGATTAAACGACTGCGCCCGAAGCGGGGCATCGGAGGGCGCGTTTGACGCAATTGGCACTTTCTCCACAATAGTATCAAGGAGTGGCGTAAGATCAGTTGACTCATCAGTCAGTTTTTTCTTGGCAATTCCCTGGCGACCAATCGCATAGACGATTGGAAAATCTGCTTGCTCATCTGATGCGCCAAGTTCAAGAAAAAGTTCAAGTACAAGATCCTCGCAGTGTTTTGGGTTTGCGGCAGGCTTGTCGATTTTGTTGATAACAACGATTGGTTTGAGTCCAAGCTCAAGTGATTTTTTCAGAACAAAGCGTGTTTGCGGCATGGGCCCCTCTTGCGCGTCAACTACGAGAAGCACCGAGTCAATCGAACGAAGTACGCGTTCAACTTCAGAACCAAAGTCCGCATGTCCCGGGGTGTCAACAATGTTAATTTTTGTACCTTTGTACTGGACACTCGTGTTTTTGGCATAGATGGTAATACCTCGCTCTTGCTCAAGCTTGTTTGAGTCCATTGAAACACCTTCTTCAACGGCACCACACTGACGCATAAGGGCGTCAGTAAGCGTTGTCTTCCCGTGATCGACGTGGGCAATAATGGCAATATTTCGAATCTCCATAAGCAATGAAAAAAGCCCAAAGGGGCAACAAGCGAATTATTTCACACAAAGCATGAAAACGCCAGCTAACCGCCTAAAATATCAATCTGTTTCTGGTACTCGTCAGCAAACTCCATCACGTCGTCTCCATAAAAGGCATAGGTCCGTTTGTTTGCATTATTCCATCCCGCCAAGTAGCGAAGGGCTGCGAGGCGCTCCGAAGCTCGATCGCCTGCTGCTGCACCGTTGTCTTTCATGAGGAGCGCTGTAGCAAAAATCGCAGTGCGCGCATCCCATGGATTTGGTGGATTCTGACCCGTCACCTCTGCGATGCGTTTTTTATACAGGATCCATGTCGATGGTATAAACTGCGCAGGACCCATCGCACCTCCCCAGCCATAACTCGGCTTTTTTGATACCGGCATCTTGTCGGGATCAAGTCCAAGTTCTGCGCAAATAAGTGTGAATGGTTCAGTGTCCCGCGGCGACTTCATATCAACGCGCCAATTACCCTTTCCTATGTTTTGCCCTAAATTCGTCTCCTCACGAAGAATACCGAGAATAAGTGCCGGGCGCACTCCGGTTATGGCAGAAGCTTCTTGTGCATACTTGAGTGCAGTACCAAAGGAAATCGCACTCGAGTCGCGCAGGTCAAACAATGCCGCACGTATTGCAGCCGCTTGTTTTTCCTGATCGGCAATGATTTTTTGATATGCTTTTTCTTGCCCCTTTGTCTCTGTCAGTATTGTTTTCTTTTCTTTTTCACGCCGCTCTATTGCTTGCTTTTCCACCACCTGTGCGCGCTTCAATTCCTCTTCCTCGCCTTTTTTATCCTCAAGAACCGCCTTGCGCATCGAGAGGTCGGAACGCAGCCCATTCAGTTTCTCAAACGAGTCACGCAGCGCGGAGCGAATTGCTTCATACCGGTCCACGTCTTCAAAAACTGCGGAGACCGACTCAGAAAGCGCAACGGCAACGAGTGATCGGTCATCGAGTTCGCGCGTACGGCGCAAGAGCTCCGCAAGCGAGGATTCGTTTATAGTGATTCGATCATCAACATCAGCAATCGCCGACTCTTTTTCAGAAATATCATCTGCAATTTTCGAAAGTGCGATGTCGCGCGCTTTAATTTGCGACTTCGCGATATCTATTTTATTCGTGAGTATAGAAATGTCACGTTCAAGACTCTTTCGTTCGGACTGCTTTTGGCTCAAGACACCACGCTTTTGATCAATATCGCTCTCAATCGACGCAAGCTGCTGCTGAAGGCGTGCGCGACGCTCTTCAAGAGTTTCTGCTCGAAGTGAAAGCGGGATACAGACCGCAAGAAAAAACAAGACGCAAAGGCGCCGCATATGCATGCAGTATAGCTGACGTACGAACGTTATTCCTCTTTCGCGTCGTTTTTCTGTGCAGTAGCAGGAGCAGCTACACCTCCTTCGACGGGACCAGACGCAGGAGTGACTTCAACTTTCTCTTCCTTGAATTCAGTCACTGAAGCAACGATTTCATCTGCAGCTGTTATAAGTTCGGCACTTTTTGGCAACGGTATCTGAGTCGCGGTGAGGTGATCACCGACATTCACGAGGCTCGAGAGATCAACGGTAAGCGTGTGTGGAATCTCGTGGGGAGCAACTTTGATCTCGATTTCGTAGAGCGATTTCACCACGATGAGGCCATTCTTTTCCGCGGGCGATTGCCCAAAGGTGAGCGGGATATTGAGCTCAACTTTCTTACCTTTTTCAAGAGCGTAAAAGTCAGCGTGGATGATAGAACCTGAGACCGGATGAATCTGCACGTCATGAATGAGTGTGTCCTTACTTTCACCGATGCCATTTACCGAAACAACCGTGGTCTCTCCTGCCTGCTTAAAGAGTCGCTCAAATTCACGAGCACTAATAGCAATCGGCATACTTTCCTCTTTCCTGCCATAGACAACTGCAGGGACGAGGCCACTCTTTCTCAGAGCGTCTAGAGAGTGCTTTGGATCGCGCTTTTGTGCCGTAATTGACAACATGAGGCATCATTATACTGATTATCCGGAGACATGCAAATCTTCAGGCTCGTCATGAGCAGATTTTGCTGAGGTTAGTATATGTGCGCCGTCAGAATCTTTCATGACTCCAAAAAAGCCGAGCCCAACGAGTGCAAGGAAGACGCTGAGCCGCAACCCCATGTAACGAAGGCTTATGAGCGCAATTCCAAGAATTCCAGCAGTTGCAAGCAGGTGCAGTGTGCGGCGAGAAGATGAGTCAGAGCTCTCTTCGAATACCGGTGCCTGCGCAAGAGTTGCCTGTTCATGCGGCACGACAATGGTAGTCGATGCATGGGGTCCCCCAATGGGAGCGTCGGTAAGTGAAAGCTCGATAACATGAGTACCCGGCGAGAGCGTCTTCACGGTATACTCACCGCACCCATCGATAACAACGGGCGAAGGCGATCCATCGACCGATAAAATTACTTTTGATGGAAGCGATGGTAGGTTTGAAATCACGAGAACCGCGCTTCCGTCATGTGCTACTTCTTTTGCTTCAATACGGGGACTCGTGGAGGCTACAACAGCAGAAGCGACGCGCTGTGGCTTTGGATTCGCCAATACTATTTTCTTTTTCGGCACTGAAAGAGGGGTGCGCGTATTCTTTTTTTGTGGCGAGACTGGCACGACCATAACCGAGGCATTTTCTGAACCCTGTGTAATGTCCGCCCCGGCTCCATCATTTGCAAGAATCTGCATAGTTGACCAGGAGAGCAAGGATTTGATAACTAAAAAAGATTCGCCGACACCACGGTTAAGTGGTGTCGGCGTTGCCATGGCGGGGTTCAGCGAAGCCCAGCGTGCGCTGCTCTCTCGCCGATGACGATCTTTCCGTAGTAGTCGTTAGCGATTTTCTTTGCGACGCTGAACGCCTCCTGCGCTGTCGCATACAGGCGCTGTCCGCGATAATCGAAGGCAGAGACCAGGTGACCTTCTCCTGTTTTCGATTGACGCCACACGAAGGCATCGTAGCCCCGATTCGGCACCATGACGAAATCAACCGTCATGACGTACGAATCCTGTATACGCCGGTTTTCGCAACGCTGTGAGAATCCCGAGAAAACGGCGCAGATCGAGCTGAAGAACGACATTTTTTCCTCGCTTTCCTTTTACTGCCTCGGTTCAAATTGGGCAGAAAGGATCTTATTTTTAGCACAATTATGTTTATATGTCAACTTCTCGCAAAGAGAGCGAGTCGTTCTGTCGCAGCCTTCTTTACCGCATCGAATCCGCCAATGAGATATTTTGATGGCGTTACATCATCTGTTGCAGCCATGCCCGCCTCGAGTCCCGTGCGATACGCAACGCGAAGCTCAGTGTTGATATGAACCACAGCGATACCTGCTTTAATAGCTGCCGTAAAATCATTCTCCCCTGTTCCCGATCCACCATGCAAGACCAACGGTACCTTAACAGCGTTCGCAATTGCACTGATACGCTGAATGTCGAGGTGCTTAAAGACGCTTACGTCTTTGAGCATGCCGTGAATGTTCCCTACTGATGGCGCAAGCAAGTCGACACCTGTTGCATCAACAAACTGTTTTGCTTCTTCCGGTGTCGTCATCTGAAGTCCTGCTCCTTCTGGAATTGAGTCCATGAGTTTACTTGATTGACCAATGTACCCAAGTTCAGCTTCTACCAAAACATCTCTCCCTGATGCGCGAGCGTAGGCAACCACCTCTTTGGTGTGCACACTATTTTCTTCGAGCGATCCTTTTGCGCCATCAAAAATCACCGCATCAAAACCCGCATCAATTGCCTCTTTTACTTTTTCGATTGAATACGTATGGTCTGCGTTTAAAAATATTTCTTGACCCTGCGTACGCAAAGCTTTTATGACAGCCGCTATTTGTGGCACTCCAAACCACGAGCGCTCCCCTTCAGATACACCGATAATCACGGGGAGATTGAGCTCTCGAGCCGCTGACGCAATCGCATTTAATTGATTCGAATCAGAAACATTAAAATGACCTACTGCCACCTTTCGACTTTGTGCATCAGTAATAACTTCACGAAGTGTTCTCATAGTGAAATTATAACATGCTACACTTTGTGTCATATGAAATACGACTTTATTGGCATTGGCGACGTGACGACAGACTGCTTTATCAGACTTAAAGACGCGCACGTGACGTGCAAGATAAACAACGAAGACTGTGAAATTGCGATGCCTTTTGGTACTAAGATTCCCTACGAATCTGCTACCGAAGTATGGGCAACCGGCAATTCTTCAAACGCAGCACTCTGCGTCGCAAAACTTGGACTCTCTTCCGCACTCGTAACCGCAGTGGGTGATGATGAAGACGGAAAGAAAATTGTGGATTCACTCAAAACGCGCAACGTAGCGACTGAATACGTCTCCGTACATCCTGGCATTTCAACAAATTACTACTATATTTTGCAATATGGCCCCGAAAGGACCATCTTGGTAAAACACGGACCGTTTCCAAGAGTTCTTCCTCAGTTTACCGAGCCACCACAATGGATCTACTTTTCAGCATCAGGGAATGCTGAATTCCAAAATCAGGTAGGTCGCTATTGTAAAGAAAATTCCGTCAGACTCGCATTCCAACCGAACACCGAGCAGCTCAAAATGTCGCCAGAAACACTGAGTAATGTATATAGCGCAACCGAAATTTTCTTCTGCAACAAAGAAGAGGCGCAAGGAATCCTCAAAATGCCCGGAGAACTCGATGCGAAAAAATTGATGGAGGGCATCCGCGCATTGGGACCCAAAATAGTCTTTGTCACTGACGGACCGAAAGGCGCAAACGTCCTCGACGACAGCGGTGCGTACCACATCCCCATGTATCCTGACCCAGCTCCCCCTGTCTCGCGCACCGGTGCAGGCGATACCACTGCCTCAACAACGGTTGCATACATTGCAAAAGGCATGAGTCCTGCTGACGCCCTCATGCGCGGCATGATCAATGCTGCTGCAGGAGTGCAAGCAATTCACTGTCAGCTCGGAATACTTACTGCGGAACAAATAGAGGAATGGTATGCAAGGCGCCCTGAAGAATTCAAACCAGCCGCGCTGTAAAAATACAATATAAAAGAATGCGGCCGTCGTTCCACTGAGGGGACGACAGCCGCGAGTATCATTCGAAGAAACGAGCGCCTCCGACTTCCACCCCGCCGCGTTTTGCGCGACCAAGTAGCTTCATCTTCGCTTCAATTTCTGCGACGGCCTCTTTCGGCTGGGCAATCCAATCCGATATTCGCGGTGACCGTGCGTAATGGGTTGCCCCACCATGCAAGAGCCCGAGTTTCCCCCGACTCTCTTTTGCGATCTCCAAATCGGCCAACCAGCCAGCTTCGGAATACTCTGCGGAGTTCCGTATGTATCGCACATCACGGAAGTACGGCAGCGGCACACCAAGCTTTTTGCGGACGAACCCTCGAGGCACGAGGGTCAATCCTTTTTTGAAGACATCACAGATGTCAGTCTTGTACTTCTCCGAGTACGACACGACCGCATCTGCAACGGCTCGCCGAACCTCAACATCGAGATCACCCGGATACCGGGCGTCGCTGGTGATTGCTCCAGCGATACACTCGACCTCATGGTCAGCAAGCTGCTTTCCAACGAACGGGAGCTTCCAGATGCCAAATGCGTGACCAACTGCCAAAACTATGGCGAGTATGGCCCCGTACTTAACAATCGAAAGCAGACTGTGCACTACTTTCATGTGTCCGTCCTCTCTGGTTAAAGCTCTTTTTATTATATCACATTTTAGCATTTTGTCCACTGCGCAGAAAAAGCCCTCATGCTAGAGTTGCACAACCTATGTCCAAAAAACAGGTGCTGGTGCTCGGGATACTTGTCGTATGGTTTCTTACCTCATGGCAGTGGTATACGTGTTCTATACAAGGTTTTTGCTCCTCTCACTCAACCCCGTATCAGAGTCATACTCACCCTCTGTTTACAGAAAGCGTTTCCCACGCACACGACATACGGGGTGCAAGTATTGAAATTACTCTCATGCTCTTTGGGGCATTCATTCTAGGCTGGCTGTTTAGAATCGTATTTGAAGGAAATTTTTTCAGCCACCTCAAGAACATTCTTCCTCCGCCACCGGCGCTGCAACCGCAGAGAACGCAAAATACTCCTCTTGTGATACCACAGTACTCACCTGATGATCTAAAGATTATCGAAGGTATCGGTCCGAAAATAGAGACACTCCTTAAGGCGCATGGCGTGAAGACCTGGCAGGACATCATTGCGTCAACACCAGCAAAACTCAAAGAGATACTGATGCGCGGCGGTGAACGATTTGCACTCGCCGATCCTACCAGCTGGCCCGATCAAGCGGCGCTTGCGGTAGAAGGACGTTGGGATGACCTCGGGGCATTCAAAAAAATGATCGCTGGCAGAGTTAAATAGTCTTACGTGAAATGGCTCGCGCCGTTGCCTCTACTATTCTCTCAGAAGTAAGACCGTATTCTGCAAACAACTCGCTTGCTTTTCCTGATTGCCCAAATCTATTCTGTACTGCTATATATTCCTGTGGCACTGGATATTTGCGAGACAGTGTTTCTGCCACTGCACTCCCCAAACCACCAGTCATCTGGTGCTCTTCGACAGTAACCACCGCACCACACTCCCGTGCGAGTTTTTCAAGCAGCGTTTCGTCAATCGGTTTAATGGTGTGAATGTTAGCAACCACAACTGAGATTCCCTGCGTTTCTAGTTGCTTTGCAGCAAGAAGTGTCTGGTATGCCAGTACCCCCGTCGATACGAGTGCAACTTGTGGCGCAACACCGCGCCACAGTTCAATACCGGTACCGATTTCAAACGGCGTTGTACTGGTCGTCATGACCGGGGTTTTTTCTCGCCCAAATCGGATATACACAGGACCCCCTACGCGCGCAGCAGCAGCTGTCGCCTTTTTTGCTTCTTCTGCATCACAGGGCGAAAGTACGGTCACGTTGGGCAGTGCACGCATGAGCGCAATATCTTCGAGCATTTGATGCGTCGCGCCATCAGCTCCCGTCTGGAGGCCCGCGTGCATACCACAGACAATCACCGGCAGTTTGGTCAGTGCAATCGTGGTTCGAATGTGCTCCCAGTTTCGTCCTGGATTAAACGCGGCATATGAGGTGGTGTACGGAATTTTCCCGTAGTTTGCAAGCCCTGATGCAACCACTGCCATATTTTGCTCTGCAACACCCATTTCAATGAACCGATTTGGAAACTCTTTTTGAAACCATTCCGCACGAGTACTTTCTGCAAGATCTGCAGTGAGTACCATCACACGCTCGTCTGCCTTCCCCGCCTCGACAGAGCCTTTTCCAAATCCGTCACGAGTCGCCGCCATCTCCGGTGTATCGAATATTTTTTCTGAAAGTGTTTCAATCAACATATATCAGATAAGGTACTTTTTAATGAGAAGTACCAAGACAACAAACACAAGGAAGATGAAGGCGAGTATAAAGATAGGCGGGAGAGCAAAAGCGAGGGAGAATAATACCGTATTACCGACCCACCACATCATCGTGAGAGAAATACAGGCACCGATGAAAAGCATTACCAACGAGAAAGACGCAAGCACTTTCTCAAAAAAGTTTTGGCTCGTATTAAATGATGCTTTTGCTGATCTAAGGAACGGAAATGAAAACAACAGTAAAACTAACAATAGTACGCTTTGATAAAATCCAAGATAATCAATTGGCCCAAATGTGGATACGATATCATTTAATTCAAAACCAGAAGAAAGAATTTGCAGACAAAACCAGATGAGGGCGGCTGTGACTACGGCAGTAAAAATATATACAAGATATTTTTGATTACTTTTTAGTAGATTCATATATCATTGGTGTTCACTTGAAATTTTACCACCCAAGGTACGAAGCTCCTCCAAAAATCGTTTCGCTTCATCTTTACTTGGCGGCTTGCCATGCCAGCGGTAATCGCCTTCGATTTCCTTTACCCCCTTACCAGGAATAGTGTGGGCAATGATGAGTGTTGGGCGCAGACTTTGTTTTGATTCTTCACACGCTGCAACGAATTGAGGAATATTGTGACCGTCGACTTCGAGTACATTCCAATTAAATGCTCGGTACTTATCGGCAAACGGTTCAAGCGGCATCACTTGTTCAGTCATACCGTCAATTTGAATGTTGTTTCTATCAACAATAACCACCAGATTATTCAGCTTTTCCTTTCCTGCCC
This sequence comes from bacterium, assembly GCA_009924895.1. GTDB lineage: Bacteria > Patescibacteriota > Minisyncoccia > Phycocordibacterales > UBA2100 > UBA10103. The sequence goes on along the minus strand of RFQR01000009.1, from coordinate 4,251 downwards.
ACATAACTGATTCCCAGACGCTGCCTTCGTTTTGCTCACCATCACCCATGATGCAATACACGCGATTTGGTTTGCCATCCATACGCAGCCCATATGCAATGCCGGCTGCTTGCCCCAACCCCTCTCCGAGGGGGCCCGAGGTTGTTTCGAGTCCTGGCAACAGTTCTCGTTCAGGGTGACCCTGGAGGCGCGAGCCAAACTGTCGAAGTGTGAGACATTCCGCAACGGGGAAATATCCCGCATGCGCCATCGCTGCATAGCGTACGGGCACGATGTGACCATTACTTAAAATGAGCCAGTCGCGCTCCGGCCACTCTGGCTTCTTTGGATCATGCGTGAGAACTTCAAAATAGAGGGCCGTAAACACATCTGCCATGCCCAAGGGACCCGCAGTGTGTCCCGAGCCCGCAGCAACGAGCATCTGAACAATTGTTTCGCGAATTTGTTCAGCGGTTGCGTTTAATTCTCTGACTCGAGCACTTGAGAGCATGCTCGTATTATACCGCCGCTTTTATCTCTTCGTATGCAGCATGTGGGTCGGCGGCTCGTAGTATTGCAGAACCAACAACAAAATGTGTTACGCCCGCATGAGATAGCTTCGATACATTTTCCTGATTTACTGCGCCATCAATCATAATAGGTAGTGCAGGATAGAGCGCATGGAGTTCCGCGATACGTTCATAGATGTTCTCCTCAAATGGCTGCTTTTGAAAGCCAACGCGCGCAATCGACATGAGCTGGACCGTATCCACAACGTCACTAATTGCTGCAAATTTTGAAAGTGGCGTATCCAAAAGGAGTGTAACTCCCACTTTTTGAGCACCAGCTTTTTTCCAATACTGTAACGTATTTTTTATTTCCTGCGCATTTTGGAATGCTTCTATATGTCCCAAAACCGTTCGAGAGCCTGCGCGCGCAAACAAGGCACCCGCGCGCACCGGATCTGACATCATAAGGTGAACATCGAATGCACCCTGTGCAACAACCCGCTTTTCTTGTGCCGCTTTTTCAAGTTCTTCCCACTGCCCTTCTGCGCACGGCCACGAAACTGCCGGCACAAATACACCGTCATTCACATCAAGGTGAATTACGGGCGCAAACGATGACACCTTTTCTATAAAGGCGTCAAGTTCTGCTTTCGTGTTTGGAATTATCGCAGGAATGATTTCCACAAATGAGCTTGACATACGCGATGTAATTTTTATAATGAAGTTCTAAATGACGTTTCGGCGTCCTACCCCCGCGAAAGCGGGGGGTTACAATTTAAGGACACTTCGTAATTTTGTCCTTACGAGTGCAAGTGTCTGCGCATTTATTTTACCCAAGCGGTAATCTAATCGACGCGCGTCATACAGACGTGACTGCGACAGAATTGCTACATTTTCCTGGCCCCTCACTGAGCCTATTGGGATGTAGAAAGGGTTGTGTTTGAGATGCGTAGTTAATGCAACTCCAAAGAATATATCTTTATTAAATTTTCGCACTATCAAGACCGGCCTTAAAAAAAGACCTCCTTTTCCATCTTGTTCGAACCCAATATTTTTTCCCATACGTACGAAAAATACATCTCCTTCTCGAAAATAATGATGAGACTTTTCTGCATTGGTTTCGCGTTTGATAGAGCACCATTCATCAAACACATCTTTACTTTCAAGCGCCGCAATCTGTGCGATGCGACGCGCGTGACGCTCTTCTTCTGAGAAATCCGTGGTAAGGAACGCAAGCGCGATTGCACGTGCCGTATCTTCGTCAAGCCTATCCGCAGAGAGCGTGAGTACGTTTACGTCTTGGTGTTCGCGCGCTTCCTGTGCTTCAGAAACAGAATGCGCATCCACTGCTCGAACACCATATATCTTGTTTGCGGCGATACAAACGCCTACACCAGAACCACACAGGACGATGCCTCGCTCCGCCTCACCGTTTATAACCGCATGTGCTACCGCTTCTGCAAAAACAGGATAATCGTCGGTAGAAACATATTCGTGAGCACCAACATCATGAATAGCATACCCGCCGACGCTCAGAAACAACTTTAAATCTTCTTTGAGCGCAAAGCCGCGGTGATCCGCGCCAATTACTACTTTCATACCGTTGCACCTGCTTTGAGCACATGTCGCAAGAGTGTGTGAGTATACCCCATCTCATTGTCATACCATGCCAGGACCTTCACTAGGTTGCCATCAACAACACGCGTCATGGTGAGGTCAGCGATTGAGCCGTGTGAATCTCCGACAATGTCAGACGAGACCAATTCTTCTTCAGACACCGCAAAAACACCGCTCCAACGTTCTGATTTCGCCGCAGCTCGAAGTGCCGCATTCACTTCTTCAACCGTCGTCGGTCGTTTTGCAATAAAGGTAATATCAGCAATTGAGCCTGCGGGCGTTGGGACGCGAATAGAGATACCGTCAAACTTCCCTGCAAGCGTTTCGTATGCCTGCGTGACGGCAATCGCCGCGCCTGTCGATGATGGAATCATGTTGAGCGCAGCTGCGCGACCCTCACGCGGACCTTTCTTTGAAGGGCCGTCGATCAGAGCCTGTGTCGCGGTGTATGAGTGCGTTGTGTTCAAAATTGCTTTTTCAATCCCGATTGCTTCATCGAGAATAACAATAACCGGCGAAGAAGCGTTGGTAGTACATGATGCATTACTAGTTATCTGGCATGCACCCAGTTTTTCTTCATTCAGTCCCATAAGGACTGTTGCTCCCGAGACACCGGCCTCTACAGGGTTTCCTTTTGCAGGGGCAGAAATGACAACTTTTTTTGCACCGGCAGTAAGATGCGCTTTCGCTTTTGCATAGTCGGTAAAGAGCCCCGTACACTCAACAACTACATCAACATTCATCGTTCCCCACGGAAGCGCTGCTGGGTCTTTTTCTGCGACCACCTGCGCTTCCCACTTACCCATCATGAGCTTTCCATTCGCTACTGAAATTGGAAATTGTGCCTTGCCATACACCGAATCGTACTTTAAAAGGTACGCGAGATTTTCTGCATCTCCTAAATCGTTAATTGCGACAATATCTACATCAGCACCCGTTTCGTGTGCTGCACGAACAAACGCACGCCCAATACGCCCAAAACCATTGATTGCTACTCGTATCATATAACAGCATCGTAGCACGCCTGAGACAAGCGCTTTTTTACTTACTGTGGAGTACGTGGTGTGTGAAGTCTGAATCCTGATCAGGGCGCAGGTTCGGCCACTTTCGATGGTCATAGCGGTTTGCGATCATGCGGAGTGAGACATTACCTGCCATAGTGCTGAAAATAGTAAGCGAGTTATTTTTAGGATTCTGTTCATAGAATACGCGTCCATCAAATGATGGCGTGAGAGAGACAACGAGATTGTCCCACTCCTCTCCAAAATCAGTCGCATTGTAAAAGAGCCAGAGATCAGAGCCAATTGGGAGCGTGGTAAAGAAAATAGTATGTGTGTAGAGTTTACGCTCAGCGTCGTATGCTGTGACCGGCACTTTTGCAACCATCTCTTCTTTTATGCCAATCGTACTTGCACCGTACGTCGCATACTTCACGCCGTCGATGGTATAGACCGGGTCGATGGTACCAACATCGAGCTTACCTGTGATTTTAATATCACCCTGGAAAGTGGAGGTAGCGGTACCCATACCCGTTGCGCCGTTTGCACCAACATAAAGTCTATCTTGCACAGAGAACATTTGTGTTGGCGAAGTAGTGCCGACACCGACAAAGCCTGAAGCTTTTATTGTCATCAATTGGTTCAAACCAGAAATGATACCTCCAGGAGTGCCCGCGGTACTAGTACTGAGGAATAAAATATCACCATTGGCTAGAGCATCGACCACTGATGCTTGATTTGCAGTAATGGTACGCCAGTTTGTCCCATCCCAATATGCGTTACTTGCAAGATGAATATTGTTAGGAGAAGAAAGAAAACCGAAGCCGGAAGGTCCATAGAGTAAGATACCTGTCTCATTTACCGAGGTTGAAGTGCCCACCATAAGACTCGTCTCTGCGATAACATTTCCCGTCCCACTCGGTGTCCCCGAAGGACACGCACCACCACTACACACATAGAAGTTCCCATCGTTCATATACGCATTGCCACTCTGCGGCGTGAGTATGAAGTTACCTGAAGCATCGGTGAGCATGTTGGTATAGCGGGTTGAGTCGTACGCGAGAGTTGCTTGTGCGGTAGAGACTGCGTTGGTAATGGAAAGCTTCGTTCCTGGTGTTGTGGTACCGATGCCAACGTTTCCTCCAGCT
>RFQR01000080.1 GCA_009924895.1 bacterium | reverse complement strand
GCAGTAGATGCTTGGGCGGCGGAAGTCTTTGCAGCAAGAGTTTGCGCAGAAAGAGAAGCGAGAGCAGAAGAAGCTTGTGCTAAACGAGTTTGTAAGAGGGCGGCGGAAGCTTGGGCTGCAGAAGTTTGAATACCTGAAAGACCCGATGATGCGGTAAGACCGAGGGCTATTGCTCTAGATGCCGCATCTTCTGTTGCCTGGCGAGAAGCGGATGCCATAAGTTGTTCATCCGTAGCGGCAGAAGCTGCCAAGGATGCATCATCATGAGAAGAAGAAGCACCGAGTGCCTGATCTTGAGCAGCGGAAGCGGATTTACCTGCGGAAGCTTGTTGGTTTGTAATCGCCTTCAGTGCTAATGCGGCCGAAGCTTGTGCCGCAGAGGCCCTTGCTGTAAGAAGTTGGGCCGCAGAAACCGCTTGAGACGATGTGCCCTGACCTTGAAGTATGGCAGCGAGTGCCGCAGATGCATCATCTTGCGCAGCGGAAGCGGCTGCTGCATCATCTTGCGCAGCAGAAGCGGCTCGGGACGTAGTGGCTTGTCCACTCAATGTTCCTGCGAGGGCTTGGGATGTTAATAAAGCCGCGGATGCTTGTTGAGTCGCTAACTGAGAAGCAGAGGCCTGTTGAGTTGTAAGATTTGTAATCGTTTTTCCTACAGAGGCAAGTCCACCACTTGCAGCAGATGCTGCGAGGGTTGTAGCTGCTGCTTGAAGCTTGGCTGCAGACGCTGCAAGGGCACTCGAACTTTGATTGCCAAGGATTCCTTGAAGGGATGTCGACGCGGCATCGGCTGCAGCGGATGCATCATCTTTGGATGCAGACGCGGCAACAGCTTGATCTTGAGCTGAAGAAGCTGATTTACCTGCAGACGCTTCTGCTGTCAACGTCTCATGAATCGATGAAGAAGCCGCAATACTAGCTGCAAGTGCAGCAGCGGAAGCGGCAGAAGCGGATTGGGCCGCAGAAGCTTGTTTGCGTTGCGTGTCTGTAAGAGCTGCAGAAGCAGCGGCTTGGGCTGCGGAAGCGGCGGAAGCAGAGAGAGAAGAAGAAGCCTGTGTGCCAACAGTTCCTGTAAGGGCTATTTGGGCTGCGAGCTGGGCTGCAGAAGCTGCTTGAGCTGCAGAAGCAGCTGACGCTGTCATACCCTGTTGATTCGCTAGACTACTAGAAGCTGTTTGAGCCGATTGTCCTACCGCTAGAGCGGCGGCAGAAGCCGCCGAAGCGGATTGGCTGGCTGAAGCCTGGGTATCTTGCGTTCCTTTCAAAGATGCAGAAGCAGCGGCTTGGGCGGCGGAAGCAGCAGAAGCCGCTTGAAGAGCAGAAGCCTGTGTGCCAATAGTTCCTGTTAGGGCTGCCGCAGCAGCGGCTTGGGCAGCGGAAGCTGCAGAAGCAGAGAGGGATGACGAAGCCTGTGTGCCAACAGTCCCTGTAAGAGCTATTTGGGCAGCGAGCTGGGCTGCAGAAGCTGCTTGAGCTGCAGAAGCTGCCGATGCCGACATACCCTGTTGATTCACTAGATTACTGGAAGCTGTTTGGACAGATTGTCCTACCGCTAAAGCGGCGGCAGAGGCCGCAGAAGCTTGTTGCGCCGCCATTTGGGCTGCGGAAGCAGTTTGTGATAAAGTACCTGCAACATTGCTAGTAATCCCAGCCACAAGGGTATTCGCAGTAGAAACGGTGTCGGCTGCTGCCTTTTGCGTGGTTGCAAGAGTACCCGATGCCGCTTGTTGCGTTAGTTGTGTTTGTGTAAGAGCCGTGTTCGCATCAACTTGAGCCGCGGATGCTTTAGCAGCAGAGGCTGTCGCTAAAAGCGCTTGGAATCCTGCGAGTCCGGATTGCGTAGTAGCCGTGTCCTTTGCAATCCCTGCTGCAAGCCCAGCCGCGGATGCTTGAGCCGCAGATGCCTGCACAGCGGCTGCGGCTGCCAAGGCCCCTGATGCAGCAGAAGCAGTTTGATTTGCAGCAGCAGCAGCTGCTGCTG
>RFQR01000079.1 GCA_009924895.1 bacterium | reverse complement strand
AGTAATTAATTAATTACTATGTTATCAGCAATAATAAAACCTATTTCAGCATTTCCGCCGTTATTTTCAGTATAAGTACCATCAAATATAAAATCATAATAATTACCATTTACATCAGAACTTTTGTCGTTTTCTTCAAAAATAGTATTTGAAACAACTTCTATTTGGTCTTTATTAATAGTGTAATACATTCGTATTATTGTAATATCGTTAATAAGTCTTTCTCCTAGTGGTATTGAAATAGTATAGTGATTTCCTTTGGTTATTGTTTCTGGTGGTGCTAGTATCGTTTGTATTTCGTAGGTATTAGTTGGTGAGTTATAATACCTTTTTTCAGCAGTTATAATTAACTCTGCTCCAGTGTCGCTACTATTAGTATTCATAAATTTAAAAGTTCCCCAAAAACCAGGTCGTCCAAGATTATATATTGATTGACCTATTTCTGCTAAATAAAGTTGAATAGTTATGTGTAATTTTTCTTGTGTAATTGTTCCATTAGAAATATCAGTCCCTAAAATAGTCCCATCTGCTATGTTAAATGATGTAATAGTCCCTTCCGCAATCTTGCTTCCACTAATAGTCGCATCACTTATATCAGTTCCTAAAATAGTCCCTTCTGCTATATTAAATGATGTAATAGTTCCTTCCGCAATCTTGCTTCCACTAATAGTCGCATCACTTATATCAGTACCTAAAATAGTCCCATCTGCTATGTTAAATGATGTAATAGAACCTTCCGCAATCTTGCTTCCACTAATAGTCCCTTCTGCTATGTTAAATGATGTAATAGCACCTTCGGCACTAATAGCATTTAAAGAATCTCCAAAACCTCCTAATGTAATTATAAGTGCTTCGTCAAAATGTGCTTCTGTTATTTGTCCGAGTGATATATCAGTACCTAAAATAGTCCCATCTGCTATGTTAAATGATGTAATAGTTCCAACAGCAATCTTGCTTCCACTAATAGTCGCATCACTTATATCAGTACCTAAAATAGTCCCATCTGCTATGATGATGTAACAGTCCCTTCCGCAATCTTGCTTCCAGTAATAGTAGCACTACTTATATCAGTCCCTAAAATAGTCCCATCTGCTATGTTAAATGATGTAATAGTCCCTTCCGCAATCTTGCTTCCACTAATAGTCGCATCACTTATATCAGTCCCTAAAATAGAACCAGTAGCAATATGAAACGATGTAATAGTTCCTTCCGCAATCTTGCTTCCACTAATAGTCGCATCACTTATATCAGTCCCTAAAATAGTCCCATCTGCTATGTTAAATGATGTAATAGTTCCTTCCGCAATCTTGCTTCCAGTAATAGTAGCACTACTTATATCAGTCCCTAAAATAGTCCCTTCTGCTATGTTAAATGATGTAATAGTTCCAACAGCAATCTTGCTTCCAGTAGCACTACTTATATCAGTACCTAAAATAGAACCATCTATTATATGACTACTATTAATAGAGTTGGGACCTATTCCCCCAGAACTAACAGTATTTACTTTTATTTGTAGGTCCAAACTTAAGTTGGTTTCTGTAATAGTATTGTCGGGGATAAAAATATTTCTGCTTACGCTAATATTTGATACACTCAAATCATTTATATAAGCATTTGCCCATTGTTTAGAAATACTTCCTAAATTATGACTATTATTAGATTCAGAAATAATACTGGTACTAACACTTGTTAAATCAATAAATTCGGCTAATATATTATTGTTTTCACTTATAAGTGGTTGAAGTCTTATATTATTTTCAATAAGACTATTGTTGTTTATCTTAGTTGTACCATTTATTTGATAAATGCTAATGTCGGTTGTATCAGCTGAAGATGAAAAACTAAAGTCTACCAAATCATTTGTTACGAATACTACGTTTGAATTTGTAGCTGATTTGATCTTAGCTTCTTTTTCAATAAACAATGAATATCTGTAATCAGGTGAAGCTATGCTAGCTGATATTACAGCTGGTAATTGTTGATACACATCTAAGTTAACAATAGCAGTGGAAGTAACCTTAGGACGATATCCTAAAGCATACGCCATAGAGATTAAGTTCTGCTTGTC
>RFQR01000078.1 GCA_009924895.1 bacterium | reverse complement strand
AGAAAATAGTAATTTGGAAAAAACGCTTGTAAGATTAAATAGTATCATGGCTATTCTAAACGGGCTTACGGCTTTAGGAAACGTTCTACAAAAAGAAAGTTCCGCCGTTTTATTTATACAAAATGGTTTGAGAACTTCTTTGACCGCCGTTGTAGGTCGTCAAGCCGTAGCTGAAGCCGCTGAAGCCGTAGCGGCCGGAACAGCGACTGTAGCTCAAAGAGCCCTAAACGCCGCTATGAACGCAAATCCAGTAGGTATTTTAATAACTTTAATTTTAGCTGGAGTAGCCGCTTTATATGCTTATACCTCGGCTACTGAAGGAGCTTCGGAAGCCGAAAAACAAGCCGAAGAACAAAAAAAGAAACTTGAAGAGGCGTCAAGAGCTAAAGCCGAAGCCGATGAGAAAGAGCGAGAAAAAGTCGGGGAGTTATCAAGAGGTTATTTTGACCTTATTATAAAATTAAAACAAACTGACGCTGGAACTAAAGAACGTCAAGCTACTTTAGAGAAAATAAATAAGGAGTATGGAACTACTCTAAAAAATATAAAAGACGAAAGTAAGTTCCAAGATCAGCTAAACGCTTCAGTAAAAGAATATATCGCCTTACAAGTTCTAAAAATACGACAACAAAATCAACAAAAGGAAGAAGAAAAGGCTATTGGTCGCTTGGTAAAAGCTCAAGATGATCTCAATAAACTCGTAGCCGAATATGCTGGTAAATCCAAACAAGAAATAGAAGATTATGATCAAAAAACTTATGGAGTATCAGTATATAGCGACAGTTTAATAAAAAGTAAGCTCGCTCTTCAAGCAGCCGAAAACGAAGCCGAAAAATACGCAATTACAAGTAATAATTTACAAGCCGAAGTAGATAAATTATCTTTAAAGTTTAATAAAACCGAAACGGAGGTAAAAACAAATACCAAATCTATAAAAGAAAATCAAAAGTCTATAAGTAATTTAGCCGACGCCTATGCTGAACTTATAAAACTTACAAATGAATATAACCTTCAGTCTACTACGGCTTATTTAGAAAGAGTAAAAACTTCTTTATCCGAAGAAGTACAACTACGTCAAATAGCCTTTGACGAAAAGATAAAACAAGAAGAGGAAAACCTAAATAAAGTTCTCAAAAAAGTTTATGACGAAGAAGCTAAAGAACTACAAAATAAAAAAGAGTTTACAAAAAAGAAAAAAGAAACTGACGAACAATATACAAAAAGGCTTGAAGATGAGATTAAATATAGATTAAAAAATGATAAAAACTACGCTGATAAAGCTAAACAAATAGACGACGCTAAAGCTGAATACGCTAAAGCCGTTGAAGCTAAAAAACAAGTTTTTATTCAAGAAACAAACCAGTATATTTTAGAACAACAACAAAAACAACAAGAAGCGGCTAAAAAAGTAGCAAGCGAGATTTTATCTCCGGCTCAGTTTGAGATTTTCTTTAAATCGGTAGGTCGTCTTACGGAAAAATATGTAAATATATATGAGACGGATTTAGGTAAAATTAATGACGAAACTAAAAAAGTTTTAATGAAGTCATATGGAAAAGCTCCAGAGATAGATTTAAGATCATTTAATAACCTTGTAAAAAACCTTACTTTAATTTATCAAGATAATTTAGCTAAAACCAATATAACATTATCAAAGGATTTGACTGACGGTTTATTAAATAGCCTAAAAACCGGAGGTAAAGAAGTTTATTCAGCTTTAAATGAGCTTCAAAATAGCGCCTATAACATATCTTTAGAAGGAACAAACAAATCTTTATCTATTATTAGAGATTTATTTGGTTTAGGAACTGACTACCTAAATGGTTCTATTGACGATAATACGGCTTATACTCTAAAAATAGCCGCTTTATATCAAGATAAATACCAAGTCATACAAGATATAGAAAAATCTACTTATGACGCTCTTACTAAAACTCAAAGATCCTTTTTTGACGCTACTGAAGCTCAAATAACCGCTCAAATAGATTTTATTAAAAATAATAAATTACTTGATCGTAAAAGATTTGAAGAAGGAGCCGCTGGAGAGGAAGAGTATAATAAGGCTTTACGCAAAGCGGCTATTGAACGATTAAAGTTTACTACTGAAGATAACGAAAAATTATCAAGTT
>RFQR01000077.1 GCA_009924895.1 bacterium | reverse complement strand
ATCTTGGAATTCCAAGATAAAATCGCGCTCAGGCATTTATTCTTTTTCAAACCCGTCATGTGATAGTCGCTCCTCTATCTCCTCAGCATCTGGGTAGTGGTATTCAAAACAGTCACAATACCCCTCTTCTACTTCTTCTGGGCTACAATCCTGGCAGTGCTCAACTCTGAGCCATGCAAGGTAGACTCCGCTTTGGAATTTGCCGAGATGTTCTCCGGCGTGTCCGTCATGTAGTAGACATTCTAGGGATTCGTGAGGCCAACTGTCACCCCCAATATGCTCAAAGTGATCGGGGAGGAGGTGGTCGCATTGTTCATGCTTCATGTGTATCTCCGAATAAGAACCTACAAGCCTTCTAACATATTTTTCCTTGCTATACTAATGAACAACTATGTACATTGCAGACTCACATCTTCGCACCTTTTTAGCGGACGCGGGGCTCGTCTCACAAAAAGATTTTGATTCTGCTGAGAAAGAAGCTAAGGAGGGAGGAAAGAACGTTGCTGACATTCTGGTTGCCAAAAATGTTATCGGGGAAGACGAGTTGCGTCGCACCTATGCGTATATTTTGGGTATTCCATTTATTTCTCTTCTTGGAACAAAGATTGATTTTCAAACTCTCTCCCTTATCCCCGAGCCGATCGCGCGCCGCAACAACATTATTGCGTACGCTCACAAAAACGAGGATCTTGAAGTCGCCATGCTCGATACGGATGATTTGGCGGCAATTGACTTTATCAAGAAAAAGACGCACTTAAAAGTATTGCCGCGACTCACTGATGTTGCCAGTATCAAAGCGGCGCTCAAACAGTATCAGCAAACGCTGAAAGATAACTTAGGAGATGTCATAAAGAAGGAAACAGAAGCGCTTGAGTCTGCAAAACCTGCAGAAGGCGAGGAGGAGATCCGTAAAGTAGCTGAAGGTGTGCCTGCTGTTCGTATCGTTGACACTCTCTTGCGTCACGCAAATGCACAAGGTGCTTCTGATATTCATATTGAGCCTCTGGAAGAATCGCTTCTTATTCGCTATCGCATCGATGGACTCCTCCACGATGCAATGGTGTTACCAAAGCACGCAGCTGCAGCGGTCACGGCGCGCGTGAAGGTGCTTTCCAACATGCGGCTCGACGAACACCGCTTGCCTCAGGATGGTCGTTTCGGAATAGAGAATGGTGGAGAGAAAGTATCATTCCGTGTCTCGGTGCTGCCAACGTACTACGGCGAAAAGATTGTCATGCGCTTGCTTCGCGATTCTATCTCGGGCTTTACCCTCGAGGGTATCGGGTTTCATGGCTCAGCTCTTGAGCGCATGCATGATGCAACGCGCAAAACGACCGGACTTATTTTGACCACGGGCCCAACCGGTGCGGGTAAATCAACCACACTCTACACACTCCTCGATATTTTAAATACGCCGGATGTGAACATTTCTACCGTGGAAGACCCGATTGAATATCAGATGAAGCGCGTGAATCAGACGCAGGTACGCCCCGAGATTGGTTTTACGTTTTCCTCCGGTCTTCGCTCCCTGGTGCGTCAAGATCCCGACATTATTATGGTGGGTGAAATTCGTGATAAAGAAACGGCAAGTCTTGCAATAAACGCTGCGCTTACCGGCCACTTGGTGCTGTCAACTCTGCACACAAACTCTGCGGCGGGTGCTGTTTCGCGTCTTCTTGATATGGGCATTGAACCGTTTCTTCTTACATCGACCTTGCGCATCGTGATTGGGCAGCGCCTGGTACGTCGCCTTGCGAATGATCGTGAAGCACATGAATTAAGTCGTGACGAGCAAACACGGCTTGAGAAAATTGTTGACGCGGGAGTTGTTCTGAAGGCTCTCAAAGGAGAGAAAGTGGTTGCCAAAGATGCCACGTGGAAAAACATTCCCTTCTCAACTCCGAAAGAGGGGGGAGTAACGCAATCGGGTTATGCAGGACGTATTGGTATTTATGAAGTCCTCGCGGTGACGCCAACAATTCGCGAGCTTATCATGAAAGGGTCAGTTGATGATGAAATTCACCAGCAAGCTCGCAAAGAGGGAATGATGACGATGGCTGAAGATGGCATTTTTAAAGCGGCACAAGGGGTGACAACGATAGAGGAGGTGCTGCGCGTGGTCGCGGAGTAGAAGAAGGCTCCTCAAAAAGGAAAAGCGGCGGTGCACGTGCACCGC
>RFQR01000076.1 GCA_009924895.1 bacterium | reverse complement strand
GGGATAGTGATGTTGTGTTTGGCTGCCTCCTCTTGGAATGCCTGTTCTCCTGCTTCAGCAAAGCCGAACTTGTCGATGACATTTGCGAGTCTGACGCACTTTTTGCCGTTGGGGGCAGTGTAGTCAAAGATGCCGCATGCGAGACGCATGGTGCAGGTTCCGAAAGGTGCGCCGGATTTCTCGCACGAGGGGCAGAAAGCGCTGATTTCGGTTGCGTCGGCGGTGCACTGGGCGAACAGGCCGTGGTAGGCACGCAGAGCTTCGCAGCGACCGTCAATGCGTTTTCCGCACCAAGGGATGGGAAGGCGTTGTTCTTTGGCGGGTTTTGCGAGTTTAGCGGCCTCCTTCTCAGCCTCCTTCTCAGCCTGCTTGGCTGCCTTGGCGGCGGCATTGGCGGCCTCCCTTTCAGCCTTGGCGGCTTCTTTGGCGGCGGCCTTTTCAGCCTTGGCGGCAGCCTTGAGGGCTTCCTTTTCAGCATCTTTGGCGGCAGCCTTTTCAGCCTTGGCGGCTTCTTTGGCGGCAGCTTTTTCAGCTTGTTTGGCGGCCTTGAGGGCTTCGCGCTCTTCCTCGGTGAGGACGGGCTTGGGTGCCTTTGGGGCTTTGGGTTCTTTGGCGGCTTTGGGGGCCTTTTCTTTGGGTTCTTTGGGGGTTCTTACCTTTTTGACGGGATTGCCGTCAGCGTCGAGTTCGACGACTTTTGTCTTGGGGGTCTTGGAGGCGGCGGCAACATGTTTCTCGAGAGCGAAGTGCATCGGGGTGGATTCGAGCTCAGCGTAGATGAGACGACGGACAGTTTCGCCATCGAAATCCTCACATTCGCGCGTGAGCACGGCAATGATGATGTCGACGAGTTTGTCACGGACTTGGGTAGTCACGTCGTTCGCCATTTTCGCGAGGCACTTTTCCACGATGGGGTTCGCAGAGAGAGTCATGGTATTTCCGGAGTTCATTGTTTCGTAATTGATGTCTGAGAGAGCACTGCATTCTATCCATAGCGCAAAAAACATTTCAATTTTCCTGACATATAGTGGAAAATGGAAATCGGCGCAAAAAACACACAAAACACATGGGGCGTTGTGGTGCGAGTTACAAATTTGCAGATGGCGGGAATCACACAGGGCGACACTGTCACATGTCACAAAAGTAGAAGAGGATATTTTGTCCACCGGACAAATAGTTTCCCCGAATGGCGCGAAAACCCTCGAAACAAGGAATCAAGAAATGAGTGACAAATCAAGAAACCGGTTGTAAAAGAAATGCCGTAGGCTTGGGGGGTTAACGGGAGGCGAAGTCCCCAGTAAAAAAAGTGGAAGAGGATATTGTCACCACGGCGGACAATCTATTTCTCCACCCCACCATCTACATACCTGGACACATCCCATTCACCAAATGTCTCTTGCTTCTGACACATCCATACTCTTCCATTCTTCCTTCAATCTTCTTCACATGTCTCTCATCAAACCACATCTTCACATACACACGACCACACACATACCCCAACAACCTTCCAAACCCAAACATCACATCACTCACCTCATCCTTCAACTCTTCCCAGCTTCCAGCCTCACACACCTCAACCACTTCATCCCAGATTTCTTTCAATCTCAACCCAAATTCACCTTTCTCATTCTTCAAGCATCCACAAGATTTCATTTCTATACTTCTATTCTTCTATTCACTGTCTTACCGTTTGTGGCCGAAATCTATTTCAATTTCTTTTTCAAACAGTGTGAAATCCAAATCGCCGCAAAAACACACTGTGTCACTGTGTCACATGTCACAAAAGTAGAAGAGGATATTTCTCCGACCGGACAAATAGTTTCCCCGAATGGCGAGAAAACCCCATATATAGGAAATCAAGAAATGAGTGATGAATCAAGAAACCGGTTATAAAGGGTTTTGATGGGTTTTAGATATATTTTAAGGGATAATTTAATTTTTTTATTTTAGTAATGTATAAAACAAAAATGGCGAAACGGTGTTCAAAACGTAGAGGAGCAAGGATGCATCGGCGGACTAGAAGAGGGGGGGAAAATTTGTGGCACTCGACCATCCGCGCGGGCGACCCGGCCCTCAACGTGCGCCTCGGCGAGGTGACGAACACCCTCTGCGAGGGCGAGCTGGTGGCGGCCCTGCATGCGCATGCCCCACAGGCTGTCTCTTATACACATCTCCGAGCCCACGAGACA
>RFQR01000075.1 GCA_009924895.1 bacterium | reverse complement strand
GCGAAAATCTGGACGGGCTTTGGCCTCCTTCTCTTCTTTCCGGGATTCTTCGGATTTTGCAAAACGTCGCTCCAAATCTATGTAATGAAAATAGCCGGCAAACAGCAGAGAGACGCCGGTGGCAGGAATCACGATTTTGCGAAATATTTGCGTCAACCAAGTCAGGCCGGTTTCACCTTGAGGGAGAAGGGAAACAGCGGTCAGGGCAAAAGACAGATTCCAAAGAAAATACCCGGGACGAAGCCCCGAAATATGCTTCACCTGTGGCCCCACCCCCAAAGGAGAAAGCCACCAGAAAAGATTCAGACAAAAGCAAAAAACAAATCCGGAAAAAAGCACCGGGCGCCACGACTCGACCTTTTTCGTCAAACACGCCAGGCCGAAAAGAACCATCCACCCGTTTGTGAAAGAGCTAGGAACAGAAAGAAATGAGGGAATGATGGTCATGAGAAGGGAGTATCCGCTCTCTGAAGGCTTGCCCTCGCTCCAGCTTGTGACGGCGTTTAGACTCGGCCAAATTGGACCTAGGCCTACGCGAAAAGCTTCCCAACCGTAAATCAAGGAAAACCAAGCTCCCTTTTGTGCATGATGGACTTTGGTGAACCACGAAAGGAGATAGGTCCCCAGGGATAATCCAATAAGATAATTCCTCATTTCCAAAAGCCTACGGGAAGTAGGTCGGCGTGGGCAAACCGCCTAGCCCGGGACTTCGGACTGGAGCGGGGCGTCACCGAGCTGCATCGGCTCAAGAATGATGTCCTTCACCGTGGCGCCGGCGGGAATCATGGGGAGCACGTGCTCGGTGTAGGGGACCATCACGTCCAACACGTAGGCGGTCTTGGCCGCCAGCATGCGTTCCAGGGCTGGGCGAATTTGCTCCGGCTTCGTGATGCGCTCGGCTGGCACGCCGAACCCTTGGCAGATGGGTAGATAATCCGGAAAGATCTTTTCGGTGTTGTTGGGGTCGCCGAGGAAGGTGTGGCCGCGGTTGCTGGAAAAGAAGCGATCCTCCCACTGTACGACCATCCCGAGATACTGGTTGTTGATGACGATTGCCTTGGCGGCGATGTTTTCTGCCATGGCGGTAGCCAGCTCCTGCACGTTCATGAGGAAGGAGCCGTCGCCGTCGATGTCGATGACCTCCCGGTCCGGGCAGGCCACCTTGGCGCCGACCGCGGCCGGATAACCGAAGCCCATCGCTCCGAGACCGGCGGAGGTGAGGAAGCTGCGGGGCTGATGGAAGTCGTAAAACTGCCCGGCCCACATCTGGTGCTGGCCCACGCCGGTGGTGAGGATGGCCTCACCCTTCGTCAGGCGGCAGAGTTCCTCGATGACCTGCTGGGGCATGATCCGTCCCGGCACGGGAGAGTACGTGAAGGGGTATTTCTTCCGCCAGCCCTCGATCTTTTCCCGCCACTTGCTGAAGCGTTTGGGGAGAGCGGCGGTGGAGCGGCGGGCGAGGAGCTGGTTGAGCTGACGCAGGGCGGCCCGGACATCGGCCAGGATGGGGAGCTGGACGGACTTGTTCTTGTTCAGCTCGGAGTTGTCGATGTCGATGTGGACAATCGTGGCCGAATTCGGACACCTTGCCGGTGACGCGGTCATCGAAACGCACGCCAAAGGCGAGAAGTAGGTCGCACTCGTCCACCGCGTAGTTGGCGTAGACCGTGCCATGCATGCCGAGCCATTTGAGGGACTGGGGATCGTTCTCCGGAAAGCAGCCGATGCCCATCAGGGTGGTGGTGACGGGAATTCCTGTGGTGCGGGCAAATTTCTTCAGTTCCTCGGCCGCGCCGGAGGTGATGATGCCCCCGCCCACGTAGAGGACAGGGCGCTCGGCCTTGTCGATCAGTCCGAGGATTTCGTGGAGGGCGTGTTCGTCCGCAGTCGGCGGGGTGCGGTAGCCGGGAATATCCATGACCGGCGGCCAGGAGGTCTGGGCGGTGGCCTTTTGCACGTCCTTGGGGATGTCGATGACCACCGGGCCGGGACGGCCGGTGTTCGCGATGTGGAAAGCCTCCGCCACGATCCGCGGAATGTCCGCGGGATTCATCACGAGATAGCTGTGTTTGACGATGGGCAGGGTGACTCCGAACACGTCGGTTTCCTGGAAGGCGCCCCGGCCGATCGCGGTGGTGGGCACCTGGCCCGTGATGGCGACGAGCGGGACGGAATCCATGAAGGCGTCCGCGATGCCGGTGACGAGATTGGTGGCACCGGGACCCGAGGTGGCCATGACCACGCCGGGCTTCCCGGTGGCGCGGGCGTAACCTTCGGCCATGAAAACACCGCCCTGTTCGTGGCGGGGGAGAATGGTGCGGATCTGTTTCGAACGGGTGAGCGACTGGTGAAGCATCATACTCGCCCCGCCCGGGTAGGCGAAGATCGTGTCGACGCCGACCTTTTCCAGGGAGTCGACCAGCAGGTCGCATCCCATCCTCGGCGGTTGGAGGCGTGTGGCGGACGGCTTGGCCTTTTGGGCCAAGGTC
>RFQR01000074.1 GCA_009924895.1 bacterium | reverse complement strand
ACCAAAAAATTTCCTCGCATTTTGTCCGGCTCCTCCCCCGACCCCTCCGCCGCAAAACGAAAAGAAAGGAGAGGAAATTTTTTGGGTTGCTCCGCCGCTATGCTACTCTTGAACCAATGGAATTTCTCTATCACGGCTCGACTACGCAAGGACTTGCCACGTTGGAGCCACGAAAGCGGTATACGCCTGCCGGAAAAATCGACTTTGCCATGATTTACGCCTCGCTTAACCCTGCGTTTGCGGCCATGCATTCGTTCCCGTGGTCGAGCGATGAGGGTTTTGATATTATGATAGACCACGATCAAATGACATTGGTTGTTCCTGCGAAGCAGGCGGAGCGCCTCAACATTCCGATTTCCATATACAAAATTTCAGCCGATGGATTTCAGGCGACGATTGAGGAAACTACCGGTGAAACGTGGCATACGACAAAACCAACATCGGTTTTGGAGGAAACGAAGTACACTAGCGTAAAAGACGCGCTGCAAACGTTCGGTGCCACAATCAAATTTGTATGAGTGATACGTCAAAACTTGTAGCCACGGAAATAAACCTGCCGTGGATTGTCGGTGAGAGCGTGCAAAAAACGTATGTATCCGAAACCTTGCCGCCCGACGAACAATGCACGGCCGCTTTTGCAATCGTCATTAAGGACACACACTTCTTCTCACCGAGCTGCGCGAAGGCGAGCGCGAAGCGCGGCAGCTTGATATCCCCGGCGGACATCGCGATCCTCTCGAATCGCCGGAAGACGCCGCCGTGCGGGAAACTTTTGAAGAAACCGGCGTCGAAGTGAAGGTGCTGAAGCCGGTTGGCTACATGCAGACGACAGTGATAAGTGCAAAGCCCGACGACTTTCCGTATCCGTACCCCCAATGCCATATGGCATTTTACTTCTGCGAAGCAGTGAGCGAATCCGATTTTAACGGCAACGACGAGACGCACGGACGCGCATGGCTACCCCTCGACGAATTGGACACATCGGCGTGGTGCGTGAAAAATAAGGTGTTTCTTGACGCGATACTCGAAAACAATTTATCGCACGTTTCGTAAGGCCGCTCCCAAGTCCGCCAAGTCCTTTGAACTCAACGTATTATTTTGCTTTGGCGGCTTGTTCAGAAGTTCAAGCGCTGGTGCGAATTTTGGATCGCGTGCCACTTTCTCCTTCCAACCTTGCGCATTGGTGCTGAATGCGGCATATGCTTCCCAGCCGAGGTGGCGGTTGATTATTTCGTCCTGCTTCGTTTGCGATTCAAGCGGATTGCCGGTTTCCTCATAGCCCGGCTCGATCTGATCCGGGTGCGTGAAAAAATGATACTGCTTGCCGATATCCCACATCGCCCATGTCATGCTTTTCCCGTACACTGTCAGCGGTATCCCGATTCGTGCCGCTTCGCTTACCATAGTATCGAGAATCTTTCTAGCAAGATTCCGTATCGCTTCAAGATTTTCTCTTTGCGACAGTTGCAATAAGGAATCCGCATACCGCTGCGCACTTTCCGACGTTCGCGACCAATCAAGCATGCGGCGCTTCACGTCATCGGACAGCTGCGCATCTTGATATGCCAAATCGCTTTCGATCATCTGTTCTCGCGAGGGCAGAGCGTTGAAAGAAGCAGCGCGTTCCTGTGGGCGCGAAGGAATGTCGTCAGTAATCGGGTCAACGGAGTTCTTGCCCGAAGCCCGCAGCAACAATTTTCCTTGCTCCCAATACTCGTTCCGCTTTCCATAGATCGCCGCTTTGAAACGAGGGTAGACGGTTGCTTCGCGCTCCTGCAAATTTTTCAACTCCATTCTCAATAATGACGCGTCGCCGCTTTCCGGCTTGGTCGCTGCCATGCGCTGCATTAAATCTTCGCGGCGTTTTGAGATAAAGGTCTCGTCGAAAAGACGCGGCGTGGGGAACGCGGCTACGAAATCGACGATATCTTCTTCGCGCAATCCTCGTTCGCCGCCTTCGATTTGCACAAAGTTCCGGTGGATTGATTCCTTGAGCCGCGCGGAGAAATTCCTAGCGAGGTCGGGATTGCTCTGAATATGTTGAAATAGTTGGTGCGCGCCGTCTTGCCCGCTGAAAGGTGCGGTGATACTTTTGATCACTCTGTCGTCAATCGCAACGCCGTCCACTTTTCCTTCGACAACCCTGCTCCGAAACGAAGCGCGCTCTGCGTCCGAAACGGCTGCGGCGGATTGGTTGATCGCGTTGAGGTCTCCGCTTTCAAGCACTTTAATAATCTTGTCCTGCTGGCGGGAATTAGCCGTTATCTCCTGTCTTTGCTCCATAGGTTTGACCGTTTCCATGCGAAAATGGTAGCACGAATTTGGCACTGTTGATTAGGCCGGTATACACGCCGCGCCCTTTGCCCTTAGCACAGAGTTTAGTCGAAGCTACGCGCTCTCACACACTGCCAAACGTGCGGAGGAAGCGCCTCGGCCGCCGCGAGGATACGGAGCAAATGGGCTTCATTGGTGAATGTCTTTGTTGCCCTTTGCGAAGTTTCCGAAGCGGCGGAGCAACCCAAAAAATTTCCTCTCCTTTCTTTTCGTTTTGCGGCGGAGGGGTCGGGGGAGGAGCCGGACAAAATGCGAGGAAATTTTTTGGT
>RFQR01000073.1 GCA_009924895.1 bacterium | reverse complement strand
TACCTTACGCCCACCGCTCCAAAACACTAAGCGCTCAAGGTCTTGCATTAGGTAAGATCCCTACCGTATAATGCGAACGCTTTATTAACCTAGTTCTTTGCTCTTCTCTCGCTCGAGGTCGCGCCAGAGTTGCCGCAACTTTCCTTCGTGTTCCGCAATCTCCGATTGCAGCGCTTGGATGCGGGGATTACTGCTCATCTCGGCCATCTCTCTTCCTCCGTCGTAGTAGGATGATTCTTTTTACTAAAATATCACACAGTAGCGGTGTTGTCAATAGTGGCTTGGTTGAGCCGTTTTTCGCTCAAAAAGGTCTCGATAACTGGCGCAATTTCGTTTACCTTATTGAGTACGAGCATGTGGTCGGCGTTATCTAATACTTTTAATTCTGCATCGTATATTCGCGCTGCCATCTGCTCGGCGTTTGCGACAGGAATGACCGAATCATCGCGGCCATGGACAATGAGCGTCGAGACGTTGATGCGACTCCACCAACCATCGCGATTGAATTTGTAGGTATGTTCGAGACAGTACAGGTAGACGCGCAGGGTGGTATTCGATATATCGGCGGCCATTCGGCGCAGGTTCCAGTCCCCAGTATTGAGGTATTTCGAGTAGTCGAGACGAATGCCGCGCTTTGTGCTGAATGGGAATACATTTGCAATTCGAATGATGGCAGTTAAAAACGGTCTGCTCAACCGAGCGCGTCGCGTTCTGTGAACGCCGTAATTCGGACTCAAGAAAATGGCTCGAGCAACATTGTGCTGATGGGCAAGTAAATACTCCAGTGCGACGAGGGTGCCGAAAGAATGGCTTACGAGTATGAAATCACGCAAACCGAGATGGTCGGTCAGTTCGGCAATATCTTGAGTAAGTTCTCGAATATCATAGGCGCGGTATCCGCGCGGCTTTGACGATTTGCCGTGTCCCCGCAAGTCAAGCATCAGCAGGTTGTACCGATGCTTCAACGCTTTTTCGAACAGGAACCATGCCGACGAACTTCCCGATAGCCCGTGAATGAAAACGATAGTCGGCCGCCCCTCTTGGAAATCATTGACTGTGTAAAAAATGCCTCGACGCTCGAAGAATAATTCTTTCATGATGATGGTAGGATTGAGATATGCAATTTCACAGGAAAGCCCATACGTGGCTGCGGGAATTTGTGCAGTTATTTCATGGCGCAGTGGTCATGAACGTCTATACCAAACCGCCCAAGCATTATCTCGAATACACTGTTGCGGGGAAAGTCCCCGTCATTCTGATACCTGGCATCCTTGGTCGATGGGGGTACATGAAAACGCTGGGCGACAAGATTTCGCTACGTGGCCATCCCGTCTACATCGTACCAGAGTTGGGGATGAATATTTACAGCGTTCCCTCGTCCGCAAAAATGCTTCGAGCGCTTGTTGTGCAGGCGGTCCCCAAACTCGGGCACATACCGCCCAAAGTTGCGAGGGGTGCGCAAGTCGTTCGTAAATTCCTCGAAGAAAAGAACATCAAAGGTGCCGTGATTGTGGGGCACAGCAAAGGCGGCTTAATCGGCAAATACTTGCTCGCACACTACAACGCCGACCATCGCGTGCTTGGCATGGTTGCTATCGCGACGCCGTTTTCTGGCTCCGCACTCGCCAAACTCATTCCTCACGACTCGTTCAAGGAGTTGAAAAGGGATAGCGAAGTCATTGCAGACCTTGAGCGGCACCAAAAGGTGAACGCCAGCATCATCTCTGTTTTCCCCGAATACGATACCCATATTTGGGCTGACTCGGGCAGTTATCTTGAGGGCGCGATGGAGAATATCGAGGTACCAATCGGCGGCCATAATACACTTGTGGCCAACAAAGAAATTCAGAAAGTCGTGCTCAAGGCAGTTGATACATTCACAACGTGAACGCCCTCATTTGCTTTTCATCAAGGTGCGCATATAATATTGGTACAAACGGCTTCGGCCTCGAGGCGGCAGAAATGCCGCCTCTGAACGTTCCTACTTTCCTTGGGCGAGTTTGATTATCGCGGCTTCCAAGCGCTTGTGCGTCTCAACATCCACTGTTGCGAGTTTTTGGTACAGCCGCTTTGCGTCGAATAAGCGCAACTGCGAGAGTATCGCTTTGCGTGGTAGGCCGTCGCCCAGTTCAATCGGTAGATAGAACTTACCACCTTTCTCGCGTGTCGTGAGAGGCACGCCCCAAAACACCTCATTGTTGAACTTGCGGAAAATCAGCAAAGGTCGTCCGAAGTTCTCGCCTTTGCCGTCCTGCTCGAAGCCGACATTCGCACCGAGGTGCGCAAACCATATCTCACGCTCGTGGAAAAAGACGCGCGTCTCCTTCTCGTCAATCTGCTCCTTCTTGCCGAGCCATGTCCGAAAGTCCTTGGTCATTGTGATGAGCGTAGCATCTTTTCGTAATCGTCGTACTTGCCTTGCCGCGCCTCACGACGCAGCGCTTCCATGAAAAAATTGCGAGCGAGGGCTTTCTTTGCCGTGCGCTTCGACCGTGCGTAGTCCGTGAGTTTCTGCCGTGCCATAATGATTATGCGATTGCGAGTAAGTCCGATGTGAAGATTTTATACCGAAAATCCGATACGTCGCTCAAAACACTGGCTCTAACTTCGTCCAAGTCTGGCAACAAAAATAATGAGCAAAACGAAAATGTTTCG
>RFQR01000072.1 GCA_009924895.1 bacterium | reverse complement strand
TAGATATTGTCCAGGTCGGGGCGTTCTTCGCGATCGACTTTGATGCTTACAAAGTGCTCATTTAAAATTTGGGCGGTGGCAGAATCCTCAAAACTTTCCTTTTCCATGACGTGGCACCAGTGACAGGCCGAGTATCCGATCGACAAAAAAATCGGCTTCTTTTCTTTCTTGGCTTTTCTGAGAGCCTCTTCGCCCCATGGGAACCAATCTACAGGGTTGTGGGCGTGTTGAAGTAAGTAAGGGCTAGTTTCTGCGGCCAAACGGTTTTTAAAAGGGGGCTTAGTCATAGAGTAGAGTTACCCCCGACCTTTGTGGTTAGCAAGTGCCGAAGGTAAAACCCTCACAGATCCGTACGTGCGAATTTCCCGCATACGGCTCTTCAAAATGTGTTTAGTTAGTCGGTTAGATGCGTGCATAGCTTCTCCCCAGTGTTTTCCACTTGATGTTCTGTGGTGCTGGCATCAAGGGAAAGTTCTTGACTCGTTCGTTGAATCCTTCAATTGTGTAAGAGTGTTTCTGACTTCGGCGATTTAACCACTTGTAGAGTGATTTAAGCGCCTCAAAGTAGAAGTGATTTACTTTAAGATTATTCATCCAGTAACCAAAGTAATTAACGTGTCCTGTGATCTTGGCCTTGGCCATGTTCCATAGGATGTTAAGTTTTACTCCATTTCTGTATGTTTTAATCCAATGATAGAATTCCTGAATTCCTTTGATTAGCTTTTCCTTTTGAGTTTTAATTTTTAGGATCTTTCTTTTACCTTGTATTCCTCGGTAGAAGGTAAAACCCAGGAAGTTAAAACTGTCGTGGCTTTGCTTACCAAGCTTGAGCTTTCGTGTCTTTGCCTCATTGAGCGTAGTGCCAAATAGCGCTACGCGTTGATGAAGCTGTTTTACGAAATCTAGGGCCTCATCTTCTTTTCTGAAAAAGAAGACTGCATCGTCTGCATATCTTACGATTATATTGTTGTAGGACGCGTAGTTTTCTAAAAACCACTGGTCGACAACTTCGTTAAGATAGATATTTGCTAATATTGGGCTAGCTATCCCTCCTTGAGGAGTTCCTATAATGCCGGGGAGTTTCTCCCCCGAACTTTTTAGAATTTCACCTGTCAGGAGCCTGTAGATTAACCCAATGAATCTCTTGTCACCAATTCTTCTTTTAATCACTCGCATCAACTTTTTATGTGGAATTGAGTCAAAGAAATTTGCAAAGTCTATTTCAACTACATTTGGGCGTGAGCCATCCTCCAGCGAGTAGTAGCATGCTTCTATCGCGCCGTGTGCTGATTTGTTTCGTCTGTACCCAAAAGAATTTCTGATGAACAAAGGTTCATATACTTCTGTCAGGATAGATCCAACACACCAGTCCACTAGCTTATCTTCAAAGCTTGCTATTGCTAGAGGCCTCATTTTCCCATTTGCTTTTGGAATAAGTACTTCACGCTTTGGTAGGGGCCGATAAGAACCTACTGCGACTCTTTTTCGAAGGTCTTCTAGGTTCTCCTCTAGCCTTTTACCGTATTCAGCTTTGGTGACTTTGTCGACACCTACTGCCTTCTTTCCATCGATGGCATGATAGGCCTCTCGAAGCGTATCGATATTGATATGCTTCATGAGGTTTGTGAAGACGCAGGTTTTATCCTGAGCCTTTAACCGTATTCTTATCTTCCAGCTCAAGTCATCCTCCCGTGAGGTTTGCTTTATTTGCCCCTTGTTACTGCTATTGCAAGCAGTTGGGGTGCCTTTGATAAGAACCACATTTTGCTGGTCCCTTCGCTCCATGGTCATTACACCACTTCCTTACTACTACGAACCAGTCTGACTACCCAAAAGGCCGTTATACTTGTCTTGAAATTGTCTTTCTTGATGTTGTAATTCCGCATTTCTGCAAATCCTTAAGGGTTCTCCCAAGTTCCTACCTTTACTATGCCTACATGCCGTGCTCTCGGACTCCGGAGAAGTTGGCCCGCATTACTGCTTTCCAATGTTGCCTTCGCGTTTCCATACTAGCTCGGCCTTCTCACATCACAATTATTTCTCGGAGCTCTATTACTTAAAAGGGACATTCCCCTTAACGGCCTATAAGCTCTCTGTCTACACTTCACCAATTTCGTTGCCTAATTGGCGCAAGACTCGATACTGTTCTCGATGTTACTCGGTTAAACAGGTCAGACTTGAAACGAATTGTTCATTTCTCACTGACTAGTAAACGCAAGCTTTGCTTGGCGTACATGGGGCGCATTTAATCACCTTGCGTCATAAATTTCAAACACTTCGTTCTATTTTCTTGGGGTTTGAGATGCGGGTACTTCTTTTGGAATATCATTTGCTTAACCTGCTTTGATGGGCATTTCTAGCGTTTCAAAAAAAGGCGTTTTCCTCACCGGCCTATTAATCTGGTTTTTAGGAAGCCGGATCTACGACCGTTTCCTTAATCCCAATCTTATTGTGACCTTTTTCGATGTGGGGCAAGGAGATTCGGCCTTGGTTCAGTTTCCTTTTGGAGAGACTCTTCTCGTGGACGGGGGAGGGGGATGGAAAAGTTGGGACATGGGCACTCAGGTTCTTTTTCCCGAACTTTCCCGCTTAGGAATTTTAACTTTGGATCATCTTGTTTTAAGTCACCCGGACAATGATCACGGGCGAGGATTTCTAGGCGTTATAAAG
>RFQR01000071.1 GCA_009924895.1 bacterium | reverse complement strand
AAATCCCCCGGGGGATTTCTTTTATAGGCATTAAATACTATTTAACCGCAATTTTTTTCTTGTTCTCGGTAGGTTTCACGGTATTTTAAGGGTCATAGTTATGGCAAAGTCACGGCAAGAATCTCGGTCGAAAACATCAAAAGTTGGCAAAAGATACGCCCCCACTACTCAAATAAACCAGCAGTTTCCCAAGCCTCCACGGTATTATATGGGGGTTTTGTTCTCTGGTAAGGACCGAATCTTATTTAATGACGCTTTGTTCTACCATTTGGATGATTCGACCGTAAAAATTGTTAATCGG
Source organism: bacterium (assembly GCA_009924895.1). Taxonomy (GTDB): domain Bacteria; phylum Patescibacteriota; class Minisyncoccia; order Phycocordibacterales; family UBA2100; genus UBA10103. Next base: position 2,392 of record RFQR01000071.1, on the reverse strand, counting down.
GACCCGAAACACCCTTTTGACGGCGAATGTGAGATTGAGAAGATTTCGTATAAGGGTTTAGAGGATGGCGATGAAATTGAAATCGACGAAATCCAGTACGCAATCGGGATAGTCACTTCCGACACAACCTATGTCTATCGACTTTTCAACCATGAGTGTGACAAGCCCGGGATTCTTAAAATTGACGAACAAGGCAATTTGATTTTGGAAGCGAAACTAGAACTCGACACCTCAAAAGAGATTATGGGAGTTCAATCACCTTACCCCGTCACTCAATTCATAAACTGATGAACGAACTTTGCACCGACCTCCTCAAGATGGACGGCTTCGACGATTGCATCGTCGGTATATGCGAACGGTACGGAATGGACACCGTTTTAGCCTATGATCGGGAAAAAGTGTTGGCAAAGCTGATGTCCCGGGACGGTATGACAGAGGAAGAAGCAAACGAATTTTTTGAATTTAACCAGATCGGGGCTTGGATGGGGGAACTCACTCCCGTCTTTGTCACGCTCTTTAACCAACCCAAGGAGACACTACCATGCCCCGAGACATCGAAACCGAACAAGAAATAGACCTAACACCTAAACGGGGTCGCCCCAAGAAGCTCGATGAGGATGTGATCTTCGGTCACGACATCGACTCGGATGAGGAAAAACGCCTCCGGGAAGAAAACGAAATTTCCACCATCCTAGAGCGTGAGGACGCCACAACCTCGACCATTATCGTGAATCGTCGCATGAACCGGACCGAGAGATACGCCCACCTAGCGGAAATCGGCCTTAAAGATTACAACCGGGAGGAGATTGCAAGACAGTACGGGGGCGGTGAATACCGTTGTCGGATTCGCAGGTCGGACGGTTCATTCGGTCCTACTTGGTATTTTTCAGTCGATAAAACTCGCAAATCGGAAATGGATTCGGAAGGTTCCGGGACCGCTGGGGGCTATGATGCCGTTCGCCTAGTGGAAACGGTTGCCTCCAAGTTATCCGAAAAGCAGGGCGGGCCGGACATGAACTCCATCGTCAATATGATGTCAGATAAAAGCGATAAGATGATGCAGATGATGATTATGAATCAGCAAGAATCTACGAAAATGATGGTTGGGATGATGTCGGCGATGGCGTCGGCGATGGCAGGGCGTCCACAGCCTACAAATGATACGGCTCTTACCAGCATTTCGACCATGCTTTTGAAGCACTCCCTCGAATCCTCGAAAACCTCAATGGATGATATGCTTGGCACGATTATCAAATTGAAAAAGTTAGCGGGTGAAGATGAGGATGATTCCGAACCAGAAAAAGGTTCATTCGTTCAAGACATTGTTGGGGCAATTCCTCAACTGATGCGGACCATGTTCCCGGGTGGACAGCAGGCACAACCTCTTCCGGAGCAGGCCCCGGTTCAGGCTCCCACTCCTCAAACCGCCCAAACACCTCCGCCCGCATCGAAAGAATTGACTCCGCAAGAAAAAATGGAGTCAATTATTCCTGCCCTGATTCAGTTCGCCGAACAGAAATCGGATGTTGGTGAAGTTCACGACTTCTACCAACAGTTAATCACCGATGAGGAATACGAAGCGGTTGCAACCTACCTCGAAAATCCCGGATGGTGGGAGAATATCTCCAAGCCTATCCCGCAAATGCTCCCTCATAAGGAATGGTTCTTCGCCCTGCGAGCAATCATCCTTGAGGAAGTGCCGGAGGAAACCCCCGATGAGTCCACGGCTCAACCTATCGTCGGCGTTGCCCCCCGGGTGACTCCGAAAGAGGTGAAGCCCAAGGCCCCGAAAAACGGCAAACATTGACTTTTAAGAGTTTCCCCTAGACAGATAGGGGATGCTTTTTGAGTTCATCGACCGTATTTTCGACAAAAAGCCCCTTCGCATATCCGAAGAACACGGGACCGTCCGTTATCGGGTAGGCTATGGGGCAACGGACGCCGAACAAATTCTTTCGGTTCTATCCCGTTTGATTGCTGAATATGGGATTGATCCCCGGGTACGCCGATTCACTACCTCTCTTTTCGGGGATTCCGTTGGAAACGACGACCGATCCGGGCAAGTCCGGGCAGTAACTAATTTCATGGAGGACTATGTTCGCTATGTCCGGGACCCGCTTGGGCTTGAGTATGTCCGATCACCGATTGCCATGATAGGCGAATACGAAAAATTCGGAATGGCAAACGGGGATTGTGACGATCAGGTTTTGCTTTCCGGGTCCATGCTTCATTCTATCGGGTTTGCCGTTCGTCCGGTAGGTGTTCACCTTTACGACGCCGAGTATTACGATCATGTTGCCTTGCAGATTCAGGGCGAAAAAGGGATTGTGAATTACGATCCATGCAACCCGAACGATCACTTCGGAGAACCCAAGGGAGATATTCTACTTGG
>RFQR01000008.1 GCA_009924895.1 bacterium | reverse complement strand
TGTTTTTTGCTGCGGTATTCCTCAGCTCTTTTTTACTATTCGGTTTTGAATTACTCCTCGGAAAACGCGTCCTTCCGTACTTTGGCGGGGTATCTTCGGTGTGGGCGATGTGTCTCTTTTTCTTTACCACACTTCTCTGCATGGGATATTGGTATGTGTATATACTGACGACGTACTCAGTTCACCTACAAAAAAGAGTTCATAGTGTTGCATGGTGCGTCTCGATTACTCTTCTTCTCTGTGCGTGGTGGGTTGGGCCTGTGTTCATCCAGAGACCGCTCCTTGGTGTTCCGCTCACACTCACGCTCTGGGCTGGTCCCGTATTTTTTATGCTCAGTACGTCGCCGCTTCTGCAGTATTGGTACCGCCAGTTTCATCCTGAACCGTACACGCTCTATGCAGTATCAAACGGTGCTTCGATATGTGCGGTCCTGCTTTTTCCCTTCGTTCTTGAACCCTTTCTCTCAATCACAACCTTATTTTGGAGTGGCGCAGCGATGCTTTTGGTTTTGGTATGCCTCCATATCTTGATAGCACGTTCGGTCCGTGAAGAAGCACCGGCACCGTTACTGACAGCGCTGCCACAAGTCGAGAATAAAACGAAAGTGCTTTGGGTTGTGCTCTCCGCACTCCCTGCGGGACTGCTTTCGATTATTACAACGCAACTGACGCAAGAACTCATGCCGCTTCCCGTGCTTTGGACGATACCACTCGTACTCTACTTTCTTTCGTTTGTACTTGCGTTTTGGGGCCGAGCATCTTCTCCGGTACCTATACTTTTGGCCGTTGCCTCAATTGGAGCGACTCTTTTAGTAACGCCGGTTTCCTCATCGACCTTGCCGTACGCAGTCGTGGCATACTGCGCGCTTCTCTTTTTCTCCTCCTTAGTTTTTCACGGGCAGGTGTGGCGCCTTCGTCCTCAGGCTGCACATCTTCCGCTTTTTTACGGATGGGTGAGTGTTGGCGGTATGCTTGGCACCGGCATTGCAGCATTTGTTCCCCCACTCCTGTTTTCGGAGTATTTAGAGGTTCCCCTCACTGTGTTCGCAACTCTCTATGCAATACTCTCCATTACTTTGTTTCGTGTTTGGGGAAGGACACGTTTGTGGACGCAAGGAGCAGCAGCCCTTTTGTGTGTTTTCGGATGCGCGTATGTCATTTCAATTACTGGAGTGCGTACAGCAGGGTCAGATGTTGCGGCTGAGCGCATGAGAAATTTCTATGGCGTAAAGACGGTATACACCTACCCGTCGCTTCGCGGCCTCACCAACGGTTCAACACTCCACGGTTCTCAGTTTCGCGATGAAATAAAGTCAACACTACCAACTGCCTATTACACGGCCTCTTCCGGAGTGGGACGGGCCTTTGCGGCACAGCGAGAACGACAGGAAAAGGGGGCTCTCTCGGTGGGAGTCGTGGGTCTTGGCGTAGGCACGCTTGCTGCATACTGTGAAAAATCAGACTCGTTTGATTTTTATGAAATTGACCCACAAGTAATTCGCGTGGCGCACGACCATTTTTCCTATCTAAAGCAATGCGCGCACGTTGAGATTGTTGAAGGGGATGCACGAGTGCTTTTGTCTCAGCGTGGCGTTGGTAATCGCTCGTATGACATTCTGGCAATCGATGCGTTCTCTGATGATTTTGTTCCTATCCATCTTTTGACTCTTGAGGCTCTGCGCCTCTACGAACAGTATCTGAAAGACGAACAGAGTATTCTTGCAGTGCACGTATCGAGTAAGTATGTTGACTTGGCACCGGTCGTTCTCCGTGCTGCGGCTGAGATAGGATTTTCGGCAATGAAAGTGAGTGATCCAGGGAATGCAGAAAGCGCAGTACCGTCGACCTGGGTCTTATTGACGAAAGACTCGAAGGTCTTTTCTGGTAAAGCTTTTGCGTATGCGTCAGCGCCACCGCCCGAACCAATTCCGGTCGCCTGGACTGATGATTTTGCAAGCGTGGTGCCGCAACTGTACTTTTCCTGGTGACAAGCGATGTGGTGCCCTGGTTTGTTTTTTGCTAGAGTGCGGGGAGAACCATGATCTCAAGGAGGGTGCTATGAAATATGCTGACCTACCTGCTGCCGAATATCTTGGCACCGCGAGTAATCCAGCGGCACTTATGGTACTACTACATCGTGTAACACCCACCGTGTACGACGATTATTTCAAGAAATTTTCTCCAGTGCAGGGGATGCCGTTTTCCTTGCGTCTCTTGCTTCCTTTTCTTGAAGCGCCGGAAGGAGAGTATTTTGCTCCTCTCTCGAGCCTGACTGTGCACGAAGTTGCCGAGGAGTTTTTCTCTTCCCGGTTTGTACCTGAAGTGCGAAGAGTAGCAGCACCCACAGAGAGAGTGCAACCGGCCTGGTCCGTTTACAAACTTCTTTATTGTGGGAAAAACGCGGCACTCGTGAATGCTACATGGTGCGATTGAGAAAGCGACCCGACCGGGTACCCTGGTCGGGTCATACTCTTGCACCACACATCGAAATACAGTATAGTTCCATGACATGAAAACAGACATTCATCCCGCAGAATACCGCATGGTTATTTTTGAAGACGTCACCGCCGGCAAGCGTTTTTTGATTGGTTCTACTGTCAAGACTACTAAAACCGACAAATGGGATGATGGAAAAGAGTACCCGGTGTATCACGTTGAAATTTCAAGTGCGTCACACCCACTCTACACGGGTCAAAATAAAACTATCGACACCGCAGGCCGCGTCGAGAAGTTCAAGACACGCGCTACCAAAAAAGTCGCATCTAAAAAATAGCTTTGTTTGCATCACATCCCGCTTCGGCGGGGTTTATGTGCTACCCTATACCCTAACCCTTGTGGCTATGAACTCCCTGAATCCACTCGAATATGCAGACGACCACCGTGTCGGATATCTGGTTGAGGAATGGAAGCGTCTGACGCAATCTGAGAAGGATGCGGCTGAACTCATTGAAGTTGACCCAACAATGAAAGAACTTGCTGAAAAGGAGCTTCAAGAAATTGAAGAGCGTAAAGAGCAGCTCCTTCTTGATATGGAAAAAATAGTAGGGAGTCCAAATGAGCGCGAGTGGCCAAACGAGATCGTGCTCGAAGTCCGTGCTGGCGTCGGCGGGGATGAGGCGGGGCTTTTTGCAGAAGAGCTTGCTCGCATGTATTTACGCTATGCAGAAACGCAAGGTTGGGCACATAAGGCCCTCGACGAATCTCGTGCAACGATGGGTGGGTATAAAGAAGCACAATTTGAAATAAAAGGGCAGGATTGCTACAAGCAGCTCCGTTTTGAAACGGGGGTTCATCGTGTACAGCGAGTGCCTGCAACGGAACGCCAGGGCCGCATCCACACCTCCACCGCGTCAGTTGCGATTTTGCCTATCTATAAGCGCACCAAGATTGAAATTAATCCCACAGATTTGGAAGTTGAATTTTCTCGCTCCGGTGGTGCAGGAGGACAGAACGTTAACAAAGTTGAAACTGCGGTCCGTATTGTGCACAAACCAACTGGTATCGATGTTCGCTGTCAGTCGGAGCGCTCTCAGGCGCAAAACCGCGAACGCGCAATGACACAGCTCATGAGTCGTTTGCAGCAGATGAAAGATGAAGCAGAAGATCGTGCTCGCGCTGATGATCGTAAGCAGCAGGTGGGTACTGGGGACAGAAGTGAAAAAATTCGCACCTACAATTTTCCACAAGATCGTATTACCGATCATCGTATTAAACAGTCATGGTCTAACATCGAAGCAACGATGAATGGTCGCATTGGTGACATTTTGACCGCTCTCGATAAAGTGGAATCAGGTGAAAAAGCAGTAGGAGAGAGTGAGGAAGAATAAAAATTACCCAGCGAATAAGTCACGGGGTTGAGGCTCTGCTTCCTCGAGGCTCACCGTTTTCGTAGGTGACACGTCACTCTTTACAGGTCAGGGGGCGCTCTTCAATGGTCTGCAGTATGGCTCTTTACGAATGGCAGATGATTCCAGCCTGTTGTTTGACGGGACTAGGACTTGTCCCAACTTTTCACGCGACGAACGCTAAAAAGAGAGTGGGATGCCCTTGTTACAGGGCATTGCCGGACACGAGTATGAGACGCATGTCTTTCTCCAGCTTAGAGGTAAATAAAATATGTTTATATATATTGTCAAGTATTTTTAATTATACATACTATCCACAGACGCCTCTTGACGAAATTGTTGACTTTTAACTACGAATGGCTATAATTCCCATACTTTTTGCGAATGACCGATTGAGTTGTGACATTCAATCGCAAAAGAGGCCTCGGGGCTAGAGCCCTTTTTACTAAGAAAGAGCGTTAGTAACGCTCTGAATTCTTAACATGTTGTTGTTGCATGTCTAAGTCACACAAAGCGGCAAAGCCGCAGAAGTTCTTTAGTCGCTATCAAAAACCATTGGTCGATTTGCCAAATTTAGTCGACTCGCAGGTTGTATCGTTTAAAACATTTATTGAAGAAAGCACGGGAAAGGTTTTTAAGGAATTTTCCCCAATCTGCGATCACGCGGGCAAGAAATTCGATCTTAAGATCGTGTCATTTGCCTTTGGCGCGCCGCGTTGGGACGAACAGTATGCAAAACGAATGATGAAGACCTATGAGGCACCGCTCTCCATCACCGTAAAACTCAAGAACAAAACAACGGGTTCTGAGAAAGAGCAGGAGATTTTTCTCACTGATTTTCCGTGGATGACTGACCACGGCACGTTTGTGATTAACGGTGTTGAGCGCATCGTTGTTCCGCAGCTCGCTCGCTCGTACGGCGTCTTTTTCGAAGGAGTGCCCTATAAAGGCAAAAACTACTTCATGGGCAAGATTATTCCGGCGCGCGGCGTATGGATTGAAATTGAGTCGGATTCTGACGGCGGCATCTATGTAAAAATTGATCGCAAACGCCGCTTCCCGGTCACATCGCTTTTGCGCGTACTTGGATTTGTATCAAACAAAGACATTGAGTCTGCGTTCAAAGGAACCCCGGCACTGGAGGCTATTAAACAGACGCTTGCGCTTGACCCAGCAAAAACAACTGAAGAAGCGTATGTCGAAATCTATCGTCGTCTTCGCGATGGCGACATCGCCACACCGGATGCTGCGCGTACCCATGTCGATTCGACGCTTTCAGCAGAGCGATATGATCTCTCAAAAGTGGGACGCTTCCACTTTAATCGTCGTTGGGGACTTCCTACCGACGATAAGCACCTGACCAACAGCACGCTTTCAAAGGATGACGCTGTTCGCATTGTGACAACCATTGCAGAATTGAATGCAAATCCGAAGGCAGAATCAGACGATATCGACCATCTTGGCTTCCGCCGCGTTCGATTCGTTGGCGAGCTTCTTGAGCAGCGCATGCGCGTCGGCCTCTCACGCATGAAGCGCAACATCCAGGACCGCATGGCAATGGTAGAGCCAGAAACCTCAACACCGGTTTCATTCGTAAACCCTCGTCCGTTCCAGGCAGCAGTTCGTGAGTTCTTTACGACTGACCAGCTCTCCCAGCTCATGCAGCAGTACAACACGCTCGATGAAATCGAGCATCTCCGCACACTCTCGACCTTGGGCCGTGGCGGCCTCGTTTCTGAGCGTGCTGGTCTTGAGGTTCGTGACGTACACTCATCACACTATGGTCGTGTATGCCCAATCCATACTCCTGAAGGTAAAAACATTGGACTTGTCTTGCACATGTCGCTCTACGCTCGTCCAAACCAGTTCGGTATTATCGAGACACCGTATGCAAAGGTGTCAAAAGGCAAGGTGACGAACGAAATCGTCTACATCAATGCGCTTGAAGAGGAGCAGCACACGATTGCTCACGCGGCAACTGCTCGCGGCGACGATGGAAAGATAACAGAAAAGATTGTTGAGGTGCGTAAAGGGGGCAAGCCGACGCTCGTCGCACGAGAAGATGTGACACTGATGGAAGTTGCAACCAACCAACCGTTCTCGGTCGGTACATCGCTCATTCCATTCGTAGAAAACGACGACGCAAACCGAGCGCTCATGGGTTCAAACATGATGAAGCAAGCAGTGCCTCTTGTCGTACAAGAAGCCCCTATCGTCGGTACTGGGATTGAAGCCGTTGCAGCGCGCGATTCAGGACGCCTCGTCATTGCAGAAGAGTCTGGTGAAGTAACGCGCGCGGACGCACAGAAAATTATCGTCAAGAATTCCGCAGGCAAAGCGCGTGAATACAACCTCGTCAATTTTGCGCGTACCAACGGTTTCACCATTCATCACCAGCGGCCCATCGTGCACGTTGGCGACTCAGTGAAAAAAGGTACAGTGCTTGCTGACATGGCGACCTCTGCGCATGGACAGCTCGCGATTGGTCAGAATGTCCGCGTGGCATTTCTTCCGTGGTTCGGCAACAACTTCGAAGACGCTATTGTGCTTTCAGAGCGCATGGCAAAGGACGCAAAGTTCACCTCGATTCACATGGAAGAATTCGTGTGTGTCGTACGTGACACCAAGCTCGGTGCGGAAGTCACCACGCACGATATTCCCAACGTCTCAGAATTTAAGCTCCGCAATCTCGATGAAGACGGTATTGTTCGCATCGGTGCTGAGGTCCGCCCGGGCGATATCTTAGTTGGTAAGGTAACTCCAAAAGGTGAAACCCAGCTGACTCCCGAAGAGCGTCTCCTTCACGCTATCTTTGGTGAAAAAGCAAAAGATGTAAAAGACACGTCGCTTCGCATGGAGGGTGGCAAGCGTGGTCGCGTTGTCGGTGTAAAAGTCTTTTCTCGCGAAAACGGCGACGCGCTCGAAAGCGGTGTGATCAAGCGCGTACACGTTGAGGTCGCACAGCTGCGCACCATTTCGGTCGGCGACAAGCTCGCTGGTCGCCACGGTAACAAAGGCGTTATCTCGCGCGTGCTTCCCGAAGAAGATATGCCCTACGATGAAGACGGAAATCCTGTTGACATCATTTTGACTCCGCTGGGTGTTCCATCCCGTATGAACCTGGGTCAGATTCTTGAATTACACTTGGGTCTTGCCGCAAACGAGCTTGGATACCAAGCGGTTGTTCCCTCATTTTCTGGCGCTACCGAGGCAGAGATTCGTGAAGAGCTTAAAAAAGCAGGCTTCCAAGAGGACGGTAAGCGCACGCTCTTCGATGGCCGCACTGGCGAACCATTCGGCCAGAAAGTTTCGGTTGGCTACATGTACATGCTCAAGCTTCACCACATGGTTGAAGATAAGATTCATATGCGTGCAATCGGCCCCTACTCACTTACCACACAGCAGCCACTCGGCGGTAAGGCACAAAACGGTGGTCAGCGTGTGGGAGAAATGGAAGTATGGGCGTTTCTTGGCTACGGTGCCGCGCACTCACTTCGCGAAATTCTTACGATTAAATCCGATGATATCGTCGGTCGCTCGGCTGCTTTCGACGCCATCGTCTCTGGCAAGCCTATCGTTGAAACAAATACACCCGCGACCTTTAATGTGCTTGTACGGCACTTGCGCGGCCTGGGTATCGATATGAAATTTATTGAGGATGGTGCGACTAACGAATAACAATGCGTATGACTCCACAAAAACGAAATAAGGATGCAATCCCAGCAGACTTCTCAGCAATCGCAATGCAGCTTGCCTCGCCCGAGCGTATTCTTGAGTGGTCGCACGGTGAAATCACGAAGCCGGAAACTATCAACTACCGTACCCAGCGCCCCGAAAAGAACGGTCTTTTCGATGAGCGAGTGTTTGGTCCTGAAAAAGACTATGAGTGTTACTGTGGCAAGTACCGAGGGGTGCGGTTCCGCGGTATTACCTGCGAGAAGTGCGGTGTGGAAATCACGCGCGCTATCGTCCGACGTGAACGCATGGGTCACATTGATCTTGCGACCCCGATTGCACATATCTGGTTTCTTCGCGGTATTCCATCGCGTATGGCGCTCATGCTTGGTCTTTCAGCAACTGATGTCGAGAAAGTAGTGTACTTTGCAGGGTACATCGTTACTGCCGTTGACGAAACAGTACGCGCACAACTCCTCAAGGATTTGGAGCAAGAACTTTCTTCAAAAACAAAATCGGCAAACAATCCTGATGAAAAGACTCGTCTCAAAGACCTTGCAACAAAAGCGAAGCACGATATCGAATCAATTCGTGTCGGTGTTGTTCTCGACGAAGCAAACTACCACACCTTTGCGGTTAAGTACGGCGCCATGTTCCGCGCCGCAATTGGTGCAGAAGCGCTCTATGACATTTTGAAGAAACTTGATCTTGATGAGTACGTTAAGAAAGTTCGCAAAGACTACGAAGAATCTTCGGCAGGAGACCGAGATCGTCTTCGTAAGCGACTTGCGCTTGGAGAAGCTCTCAAGCGCTCAAAGGTGCGCCCTGAGTGGATGTTCATGACACGGCTCCCAGTTGTTCCGCCAGCGTTGCGCCCCATGGTCGCACTTGAAGGTGGACGCCACGCATCGTCTGACCTCAACGACCTGTATCGCCGCGTCATCAACCGCAACAATCGCTTGAAACGCCTTATGGCAATTCACGCTCCTGAAGTTATCCTGCGCAATGAAAAACGTATTTTGCAGGAAGCAATTGACGCTCTCCTCGACAACTCAATGCGCCGGGGTGCAGGTGTCTCGGGTATTTTAGGTGGCAAACGTCGTGCTCTTAAATCACTCGCTGATTATTTGAAAGGTAAGCACGGTTACCTCCGCCAAAACCTTCTTGGTAAGCGTGTCGACTACTCGGGCCGCTCCGTGATTGTGGTAGGTCCCGATCTTGCACTCGACGAATGTGGTCTTCCCAAGCATATGGTGCTCGAACTCTTCCGACCGTTTGTTATTCAAGGACTTCTTGCACGCGAACACGCCTACAACATCCGCGGTGCAGGTCGTATGATTGAAGATGAGGCACCAGAAGTGTGGCCGATTCTCGAAGAGGCAATCAAGGGCAAATATGTTCTCTTGAACCGCGCCCCGACACTTCACCGCCAGTCAATTCAGGCATTTAGACCGGTTCTTATTGAAGGCAATGCTATTCAAGTCCATCCACTCGTCTGTCCCGCATACAACGCTGACTTCGATGGTGACGCAATGGCGGTGCATGTTCCACTTGGAGAAGCGGCACAGATGGAAGCAGCGAAGATAATGTCAGCAAACAAAAACGTTCTGAAGCCTGGTTCTGGTGACGTTGTTGTTGCCTCAAAACTTCTTGATATCGTTCTCGGCTGTTACTGGATGACCAAGTCAGTTGAAGGCCTCAAGGGTGAGGGAAGTGCATACCCGTCAACCAATGCCGCGATTACTGCCTATGACTTCGGTGCAGTCGATATGCGCGCAAAGATAAAAGTGCTGCCATCTGACAGTGCAAAGTATGCACCGTTTGAAGGAAAAGTCTTTGAGACAACAGTTGGTCGCCTTCTCTTCAACTCGGTGTTGCCAACCGACTACCCATTCATCAACGAAGAAATCACTAACAAGAAAATCGGTGCTCTCGTGCACAACCTCGTTGCACACTACAAACTCGAGGGCATCCCGGGCATTCTCGACAAAATAAAGAAATTCGGTTTCCGCTACGCGACGCACGCAGGTATTACGTGGTCAATTTCAGATGTTCGGACTCCCGGTGTGAAGCAGGAAATGGTTGAAGCAGGCCTTGCCGCAGCGCAGAAAGAAATGGAAAACTTCGAAAACGGTCTTTTGACTGACGACGAACGAAAGCGCTCAACGATTGAAATCTGGGCAAAAGTTTCAGCTGATTTGCGCAAGCATGTTGTTGAATCGCTCGATAAGACAGGTCCGGTCCATGACATGATCACTTCCGGTGCTCGTGGTTCTGTTGTCCAGCTTCACCAGATGGCAGGCATGAAGGGTCTTATTACAAACCCTCGTGGTGAAGTTATCGAATTTCCAATTACCTCATCGTACAAAGAAGGTCTTACGCCGATTGAGTATTTCATCTCGACGCACGGTGCACGTAAAGGTCTTGCTGACACTGCGCTCAACACTGCACGTGCCGGGTACTTGACCCGCCGCCTCTTCGATGTTGCTCACGATGTTGTTGTGCTTGAAGACGATTGTGGCACCAAAGAAGGCATGACTATAAAGCGTCCGGGTAAGGAAAATATCGGAGGCTCATTCTCAGATCGTCTCTTTGGACGCGTACTCGCGGAAGAAGTAGCGGGTCTTGAACGAGGTCATCTCATCAATCGCGATGACGCAAAGAAAATAGAAAACTCGGATGCGCAAGAGGCAACTGTTCGTTCACCAATCGGCTGTAGGGTCGCTCGTGGTGTCTGTCAGAAGTGCTATGGTATGGACCTCTCAAACGGCGAAATTGTCGACATCGGTGAAGCGATCGGCGTTATTGCGGCGCAGGCTATCGGTGAACCAGGTACACAGCTCACGATGCGTACCTTCCACACCGGTGGTGTTGCAACTGCTGGCGGTGACATCACCATGGGTCTTCCGCGTGTTGAAGAAGTCTTCGAATGTCGCACGCCGAAAACTCCCGCTGTTCTCGCGGGCGCTGACGGTGTCGTAACCGACATCCGCAAAGAGGGTAGCGACATGATGCTTATTCTCGCAACAGAGAATCAAAAAGCTTCAAAGAAAGACCGCGAGTATCTTATCCCAATGGCGCGCCAGCTCAACGTGAAAGTTGGTGACAACGTCAAGAAGGGTGATTTTATGACCGATGGTTCGGCAGACTTAGACGAGCTCTTCCTCCTCGCGGGCAAAGAGTTTGCACAAAATTACATCATCTCTGAAATTACGCGCATTTACGAACTTCAAGGTGTTTCAACAGCGCGCAAGCACTTGGAAGTTATTGTGAAGCAAATGTTTAGTCGCGTATCAATTACTACGGTCGGGGACACGGGCGTTTCTGCAGGCGACATTGTTGCAGACTTTGAACTCGAGCGCCTCAACAACGAAGCAAAAGAAGCAGGTAAAGAACCCGCGCGTGCGAAGCAGCTCCTCTTGGGTATCACCGAAGTGTCGCTCACGCGCGCATCATTCCTCTCGTCAATCTCCTTCCAGAACACACCGCGCAAGCTTGCAGAAGCATCAGTCTCTGGTGCAACAGATCGCCTTGTTGGTCTTAAAGAGAACGTGATTATTGGTCGCCTTATTCCGGCAGGTACCGGCTTTAAGGGTTCTAAGAAGCATGACATGATCAAGGAACTCGAAAAGCAGATGGCGTTCTTGCACCCACAGGAAACAGAGCGATCTGACATACGAAACTAACCATTAGTTTCTCCAAGGCAAGCCCCGACGAGGGGCTTTCTTGGTGGTAAAGTAGTACTTGACAATAATTAAAATACGTATATAATTCTTTTATAACTCGTGAAAGTTCGCTCCCAAGGCAACTCACGAAGTTTAGACTTCTTACGTGAGTAAGAGTCCATGGAGAGTTTCGCGAGTGAGAAGCCACCGCGACGCTAGCTGGAAGCCCCAGCACTCATCTGTCTCTCAAGGCAGTGAGTCCATGAGTCCATCCACAGTCCTCGAATGTCGACGTGTGATGGCGGCTGTGACTACTTTCCTAGAAAGTGTCCGGTGTCAATTGGAGACGCTGAGCTAATCTTCGCGTCTTCTACCTTGATACCAAAACACAACCACCCTTAGTCGGGTGGTTGTGCTGTTTTTAGGCGGTGATAGACTTTCGATATTATTGACTTAATTATTCCTATGAATAAAGTCACTGTTGGAGTTCTCGTTTTGCTACTCGCCGGAGCATTGTGGTTTACGCTTGGGTCAAAAAAGGTTGAAGCACCTGTCGAGACAGCTACTACTGCAACCACTACGACTTCGACTACGCCTGATATTCAGGTAACACAAACACCAAAAGGCGCTGTCCCGAAGCCGCCAAGTTATCAAAGTGTTATTACCCAAAAGGGAAGTCATCAGTGCAATTATGAACAAGTCTCCCAGACATCACGCAGCGGTCATGTGCTGTATATCGCCGATGGAAAAATGCGAGGAGAATTTCGTACGACGACTGCAGCAGGCGCAACGGTAACTCTTGTTGTGTATGATGGAAGATATTTGTACACCTGGACAGAAGGAAAGACGGCAGGATCACGTACGCAACCCTCATCGGTCTCTGAACTACCTTCAATTATTCCAAAGGACTTTACTTCCGGTACGATTTTAGGCACTGGCTCGAATAACGTCGGCTGGTCGTGTCATACATGGATAAAGGATGCGAAATTGCTGACACCGCCGTCGTACATATCGTTTAAGTAATTGCTTATCGAAAGAATCGCTGTAGTCTTCTGATTCCAAGGAGTGCAGCGCCGAGAAGACCGATTCCGAGTGAGGCAGTTAATAGGAGGCCGCTCCCAATCACAAGTGCAGTTGGTAGGGCAACGGCAAGGCCGCCTGCCAAAAGTGAGCGCCCAATCGTAGGGTTTATTTCAAAAGTCCTAACTGAGGGCGCAGCGTCTTGTTCTGAGAGTGGTGATGTGGGGGCAAGTTGCGCTGCCTGTGCCTCCAATTCTCGAACACGCTGCATCATTTCTTCCAGCGACTTTTCTGACTCTTTCTTTTCCGAGGTAATTCTTGAAAGCTCGGTTATTTCGGATTGGTTGTTTGTTGGGTAGATTATGCGAAGAATGTTTCCAATAGTTTCAAGGTTGTTTACCTTTGCTATATGGCCTGTTTGGGAAACAAAAGATACCCCCTCCAAGTTCATCTCTTTTAGTTTTTGAGCACCAATTGAATCTGCGGCACGGAGTGCTCTCATCTGCATAGGAAGTGGCCGTTTCAATCTGTTGTCAGGTCCTACAGCTGCAGCAATCCAAAAAAAAGATCGCAATTCGCTGTGGACGAGTGTGCCCGGTTCGCGCATAGGGACTTTGTTAATAATATACTCAACACCGTTATAGTCCTGGTTATCACGAACTAGCCGTGCAAAAACTTTATCAGCATCTTTGATGGGATCTTTACTGTCATAGATCAATACTTTTCCGTCGTGGGAAAGTGTGAGCTTTGTTGAGTCTATTTTCTGAAGGCCTTGCAACTGAATAATGGTTTGGAGAGAAAGTTGACGAAGGAAGTGTTCCAGTTGTGGGTGAAGTTTCCCGGTGACAGTGCCGCGCTCTGGTGGCAAACTCGCAAAAAGTGATAGGCATGCTTGGCGGCTTCAGTTGTTTGCCTGTCAAAGTATTCAGTGACATGTCATAATTGTACCGTCTTTTGTCTCACGAAAGAAAAGAGTATGATGCTCATATGTCAGACACGGTTCAGCAGATCAAGTCAAAACTCTCCATTCAAGAGGTGGTAGGGCAATACGTAAAGCTGACACGTGTAGGGGGTGCGCTCAAGGCACGATGCCCTTTTCATTCCGAGAGAACACCGTCGTTTCATATATCGCCCGACAGGGGAACCTATCACTGTTTTGGCTGCGGTGTTGGAGGTGACATGTTTTCGTTTGTGCAAGCAATTGAAGGTATCGATTTTAAGGGTGCACTCAAGATCCTTGCTGAACGCGCAGGTGTGCCACTGGTTTATTCTCGTACAGAAAAGACTGAGCACGATGAAAAAGATAGATTGTTTGAACTCATGGAAGCTGCAACGCTTTGGTATCAATCTCGGATGACTGAAGAAGCGCGCGGGTATCTGCGTGAGCGCGGCCTTTCTGACGAAACAATCAAAATATTTCGCATCGGATGGGCAGGGAATGGGTGGACTGATGCGATTGACTTTCTTAAGTCAAAGAGGTTTTCTGAAAAAGAAATGGCGGCAGCGGGGCTATCGCGTGAAGGTGATCGGGGTGCGGCAGATAAGTTTCGCAATCGTATTATGTTTCCGCTTTTTGATACTGCAGGACGAGTGGTCGCGTTTTCAGGTCGCACCTTTGGAAAAGATGCGCATCCGGACGCGCCCAAGTACTTGAATAGCCCGGAAACGATCCTTTACCACAAATCAAGCCTTTTGTATGGCTTTGATAAAGCTAAACAGGCAATGCGTCAATTGAACTGTGCGATTCTGGTAGAGGGGCAAATGGACCTGGTGATGTCACATCAGGCGGGATGGGCAAATACCGTCGCAGTGTCAGGTACCGCTTTTACAACCGAGCACGCCATGCTTATCAAGCGAATGACGGACAACCTTATACTCGCGCTCGATGCAGATGAAGCAGGACTCAAGGCAGCCAGTAAAGCTGCAAAAGCAGCTCTACAAAAAGGCATGCGAGTGAAAGTGGCTCATATTCCGGGTGAGAAGGACCCAGCAGATCTCATACTGAAAGAAGGTCCTGATGTGTGGAAGGGTGTTATTAAACACGCGAAAGACATTATCACTTTTTTGCTCGACGTATTGCATGAGCGAATACCACAAAGCGATAAATATCGCCGAATGGTAGAGGTCGCGGTGGTCCCGTTTCTCCATGATGTACAAAGTCCGATTGATAAAGATGCGTATGTGCGCGAAATTGCAGGTCGTATCGGCGTTTCTGATGAGGCGGTTCGTGAGGCACTAACACAGGTCCCCCGTGTACCAACCGATGACGAGCGCGAGAAGCCCGCAGCAGTTATGGGTGTGCAGAAGCAGGTATCTGTCGATCAGCGCGCGTTCAATGCCTACGGACTCCTTCTGTGGCAGCGCTCGGTTGCAAAACCCGCTATCGATACTGTCGTGTTCGAGAAGCATCTCTCTGATGCGGCGGGGAAGCAGACCTTTGAAACACTTCGTGCGTTGCCTGAAGTTGAACAGGAGCGGTGTCGCTTTTTGGGGGAACAGCGCTACGGTGAACACAAAGGGTTGCAAAAAGAATTGACTCAGCTTCTGGCGCTTATCGAGCGCTCTCGTCTTGAGAAAGAGCTCAGGGATCTTGGGGAGGTATTGAAAGCGGCAGAACGGGCAGGTATTGAGGCAGAAGAGGCGCGGGTACAGCAGGAGATACAGGTGTTGACAAGTCGTATTGCACAACTCCACACAAAGGTGTAAAATAGTCAATAACGCCGATAACGAATTTTGGCGGTTTTTTGGCCGTACCTAGGCCGTTTTCCACATTTACATGGCACAAAAAAAAGGCAAAAAAGTCAAATCTGTTTCAAAAAAGAAAGCCGTACCAAAGCGGCCAGTAAAAAAGGTTGCCAAAAAAGCGACTCCCAGAGTCAAAAAAGCTGCCGCAAAAGTAGTTTCCAAAAGTGACAAAGCCCGTGGCAAAGAAGATAAAAAAGTTGCGGCTTTGATTACGCTCGGTAAAGAGCGCGGATATGTCACCTATGACGAAATTCTTCGTGAGTTTCCAACCATCGAAGACAATGTCATCTTGCTTGAAGAGATGTATGCGAAATTTACTTCTGCAAGTATTGATGTTCTCGAAGGAGGTAACATGCTTGAAAACTCGGAGAGTCAGGATCTTTTGGAAAAAAAGAAATTGCAAAACAAGAGAATGGACGCTTCGTATGATTCAGTGCAAATGTATTTGCGCGAAATTGGTCAGTACCCACTTTTGAACGGATTTCAAGAAAAAGAGCTCGCAAAGCGTATTGTTGCGGGGGATGAAGAGGCGCGCAATGTCCTCGCTCGATCAAACCTGCGCCTCGTTGTTTCTATTGCTAAAAAATATGTAAATCGCTCACCAGATTTAACACTTCTCGACTTGATTCAGGAAGGGAACCTGGGTCTTTTTAAGGCGGTCGATAAATTTGATTACAGTAAAGGTTTTAAATTTTCAACCTACGCTACGTGGTGGATTCGCCAGGCAATTACGCGCGCGCTCGCTGATCAATCACGCACTATCCGTATCCCGGTCCACATGGTTGAAACGATTGCAAAGTACAAACAAAAAATGCGTGAGCTTTCGCAGCACTTGGGTCGCGACCCTCTGCCAGAGGAAATTGCGGCAGAGATGGGGCTCGATGTCGATAAGATTTATGTCATTCAAAAAATCAATCAAGACACGGTGTCTCTTGAGTCACCAATCGGTGAAGATGATGATGAGCGTTCAACACTCGGCTCATTTATTGCCGATGAAAGCATTTCTTCTCCAGACCAGGATTCTTCTCGTCGTATTTTGAGCGAACAAATGAGCTCCATCCTCGATGAGCTCTCTCCCAAAGAGCGCAAGATTCTTGAAATGCGCAATGGCCTTACTGATGAAGGTATCTGCTACACGCTCGAAGAAGTTGGCCGTGAATTTGGCGTGACCCGCGAACGCATTCGCCAGATTGAAGCGAAAGCATTGGAGCGTATTCGCTTCCATGAAAAAGCAAAACAGCTAAAAAGTTACTAAAATGATGAAGGCGAGATTGCTCCCGCCTTCAGGCTTACTGCATACGCTCAAGAGCATTCGAAAGGCGTTCCACGGCGCCGTCCGCGCCCACATGCGATGTTCTGCTCACATCACCTTCAATTGTTCGGTGTCCTGTGACAGGTGTAACCATCTGGAGACTACCCAGAATGATGCCGGCGAGAACAGGATCTTTACGAGGATCGATTCCTGCTTGCTCTAGCGCTTTAAAGTTCATTTGAACTTTTGCGCGCGCTGAGATGAACTGCGCCGTCGACGAATCGGGTGCACAGTCAACGAGGCTGAAACCAATGAGCTCAATGCCCTATGTCTGCTTTTCAAAGTCCATGGAATCCATCAGGAGCTTTGACACCTCTTTGATTTCCTTCAGCTTCTCGAACGTGTCGAGGTGCTGCAGGACCTCGCGAAGTTTGCCCGAGGCAACATTGCGAAGACCGAAGTCAACGTTGTTGATCTCGAACAATGCTTTGTAGATGTCGTTGATGCGGTACACCAAGACAGCAGAGACGATCCAGATTGTATTGTCACGCAATGTGACTTTTTGATCTTTCAATTCGATAGTCTGCTGTCTGACCGGATGCCGAATCAGAGTGTCGACATGCGGAATGAGAAAACAGAAACCAGGGTGGATGACCTTTGGTTCACCGTTCATGCGCTGTGCTACTTTACCGAAGCGAAGCTTGAGACCCAGTTCAGACTCCTTCACGAAGCGGAGGGACTTTACGAGGATGTAAATTGAACAGCAAGGAAGGCCGCTAGTTTCGCGTAGATTGAGCCCTTGATGAGCTCTCCCAAAAGTTGACTAATAAGTTGGTCCATCTGTCCTCTGTGGGTTGTGTTGTGCATGCTGTTTCCCGCGCAGTCACAATATGCTTCTTTCGTGCATTGTCAAATGAAAGACGGCGCCCGACAAGGGCGCCGCCAAAGAACATGTAACCTTACTCGGCGGCTATCTGCCGGGTTGCGTTTTCTTGCTTCCAGGCTTCCCAACCTTCTCGTTTTATGACATAGGTTCTCTTTTTGCCATCGGAGAACTCGACGTCGAGGAGGCCTACCGGTGTGATGTCACTGATATTGTGTTGAGCCGCGAACAGACGGATCTGGTGTTTCGCGGAAACGATATGATCAATGAGTTGTACGCCGGTTATTCCCGCGTCATAGGCTGCTCCACACGGAAGGTGAGCAGTGACAAGCACGGTCTTTGTTCCCTGCAACTTTCGAGCTTGTGCCACGCCTTTTTCCAGCAATACTTTCCGCGTGGCTTCATCCGACAGCGGCGATTCTGGTGCGAGCAAACTTGCTCCTCCCGGGAGAGCGATTGTGTGATCGCAATTGCACCCGGTTATACTGCGAAGATGGGACGTTGTTTCCTTTCTCCGAACGCCATCACCGCACACAATGGCGCAGTACGCTTCTCTGTCAGGAAGTTGGTCGGGCTCGATGGGCATCAGAGCGCCGTATGAACCATCTTTCAAATTATTGATGAGCGCTTCGTCATGAGGATTCAATTTCATCAGAGTGCTCCTGTTGACTCGTGTTTTATCCCTCAGTTGGAATAAAACTGCTCGGTATCCTACTCCTATCGTTTCAACTCGACAATAGACAAAAGACTTTTTTCTGTGCATAACTTTTTCGAAAAGAAACGGCAGCCTCGTGTGGCTGCCGCTCGTGTATGTCAATTGAAACTTCGCGCCCGTAAGAGTGCGACGTCCTCAAATGAAAGTGGAACACCCTGTTTTCTTTTTTCATCGATAGCGGTAAGCGCTAATGCAAGTCGTTCATCAACTTCATCGTCGCGTCGGTGTGGGTTTTTGATCACGAGCCCGACGGCAATAATGAGTGTTACAAGGCCAAGTAGGGTCATGGCGTATCCTCCTAGCGAGACACTTTACTCCTCAATGTAAAATGTGCAAATCTCTCTTGCGCCTCTCTAAATAGCGAGTATAGTTTCGAACTATGCATGAAGACTATACAGGCAATTTGAGGGAGTTTATTTTAAATCGCAATGAAGAACAAAGCGCTGCCTTCCGCTCCGCTGCAGCGCGTCTTGCCCGCGTTCGTTATCGTGCCGAGCACCCGACCGAAATCGCAGCTTGGAAATGTATGGACGGGCGTCTCAATTTATCGGTGTACACCAAGACGCCTCCAGGCATTATTCAACCATTTCGAAACATCGGCGGTAAGTTCGATCTCGGCTGGCCCTTCTTTCAGGAAGTGATAAAAGAGTATGTAAAGTATGCAACCCACCATGGTCGACGCGTTTTAGTTTTGGTGACCTATCACTTTTCAAAGGGTGATCACCACCGCGGTTGTGCTGGTTGGAAATATGATACGGGTGCTGCACACGCAGCAGCGGACATGCTCGCAGTGCAAGCAGGCTCTGTTTTTGGAACCTCGCCGCGCATTGTTTACCCGATTGTTGTTGGTATTGAGACTGACGAAGAGGGGCTCGTGCTCCATGGTACTGATGGAAAAACGCTTGACCTTGAGTCGCTCAAAACTGCGGAGCATATCGAAACGAGCATCAGAGACCTGTACCCTGATATGGATCCACAAATGGTGACAGATCTCGTTCCGCTTTTGAGAGGAAATTTGGAACATGTAAGTGAGGTGCGTGCTTCTCACCGACCACCGATCGACTTGGAGCACCGAGAGCAAATTATCGCAGTTGGTCGCGGTTTTGATTGGCTTCATATGCCAAACAAGGCACTTATCATTGGACCATTTTCTCATGAGTGGCCGGATGCGGTGGCAACGGCAGGGAAAATTATTTTGGGCAATCTCGACGCGAATCGGGTGCCAAAGCATGAAGGTGTGCTACTGCTTGTATCTGCGCTTTCCCGTGATGAGGAGGGGAGTTTTGGATGGAATATGGCCACAGAGAAAGCGAAGTATCTGGAACGTGTCTCACGTGCAATTCTTGCAGAGCGAGTCCCTGAGCTTTCCGAAAACCTTCAAGTGCTCTCGGGTGTGGTTTCGGGGCACACACGTAAACTGCATGCATTACAGTAGTTTTGTGTAGCGTTATAGCGCATACTGAGCGCATGACCTCGCCCTTACCCCGTATAACTCCTGAGTTCAGTAAGGCAATAAAAGGCCTTAATTCAGGGCAAAAACAAGCCGTAGAGGCCCTTGTGGGACCGGTTATGGTAGTTGCAGGGCCTGGGACAGGAAAGACGCACGTACTTACACTGCGTATCGCAAATATCCTTCAAAAAACAGACACTCCGCCTGATGGTATTTTGGCGCTTACGTTTACGGAAGCGGGTGCGAGTAACATGCGCAAACGCTTGGGTAAGATGATTGGCGCAGCTGCATACCGAGTACGTATTCATACATTCCACAGCTACTGCCATGACGTGATTCGTCGTTTTCCGGATGACTTCCCGCGCATCATTGGCTCGGAAGCACTTTCTCAAGTAGAAAAAGTTGAAATCATTGAGCACATTCTTGCAAGCGGTGCATGGAAAATTTTAAAGCCATTCACCTCACCACTACACTACCTCGACGATATTCGTGCGACGATTTCAGAACTCAAGCGAGAAAACTTCTCTCCAGCGGCGTTTAAAACATTCGTTCAAAAAGAACAGAAAGTATTTGAAGCAACCGATGACTTGTATCACGAGTCTGGCGCACACAAAGCTGAAACTTCTGGCAAAGCCAGAAGTTCGCCCGACGCTTTGCAAAACAAAGCGTTTAGGGGCGAAATGAAAGGAAAGTATCACACCAAGGCGAAACAGTACGAACGCTCGCTTGAGCTTGCTGAAATTTTTGCGCTCTATGAAAAGGAGTTACGAGAACGAAAGCGTTTTGATTTTGAAGACATGATTGTGGAAGTGGTCCAAGCACTGGAGAAGAACGAGGACTTACGTTTGCGCCTCCAAGAGGAGTCGCTCTATGTGCTTGCTGATGAGCACCAAGATGCCAACACTTCACAAAATCGTTTGCTCGAACTCTTGAGTGATGGTGATTCGCCAAACCTCTTTGTCGTGGGAGATGATAAACAAGCGATTTTTCGCTTTCAGGGAGCATCTCTCGAAAATTTTCACTACTTCAAATCAGTATTCCCGAGTGCGCA
This sequence comes from bacterium, assembly GCA_009924895.1. Taxonomy (GTDB): domain Bacteria; phylum Patescibacteriota; class Minisyncoccia; order Phycocordibacterales; family UBA2100; genus UBA10103. The sequence continues at coordinate 41,724 of RFQR01000008.1, read as the reverse complement.
ACGCGTTACTTTGAGTGAAAGCTATCGTTCAGGGCAGAAGATTCTCGACACTGCACACGCACTAATTACGGGCGATGGGCGAGAGCATGTTCCTTTAGTGGAGCGTGGCGCTGTGGGAGTCCACAGTATTGAAGTCTGTGCAGTAGATTCGAGTGATGCCGAAAAGGTATTCATTGCGCAGCAAGTAAAGAAACTTACTGCTGATGGTGTGGAGCCCCATGAAATCGCGGTTATCTACCGTACCAACAAAGAGGGTGCTGAGTATGGCTACGCGCTCGAAGAAGTTGGCTTTACCGTTTCAATTGAATCTGATCAAAATGCACTCGAGGACCCCATCATTCGACGCCTGCTTTCGGTCGTGCGACTTGTTGCCTCACCCGAAAACAACGAGCACGTACTCATGGGGCTCCACGCGTGGTTTACGCCGCTCCCGCCCGTCGACATCTATCGCATTGCATCATTTGCTGCTCGGCGAGAAATTACCTTGAGCGAAGTTATTTCTGATGATGTAAAGCTCAAAGAGGCTAGAGTAAAAAAGCCAAAAATATTTAAAGAACTGTGGGGCTTGATTCAAAAATGGCGTGACCGCGACATGTCGGTACCGATGCAGGTGAGTCGTATCATTGAAGAATCAGGATTTGTGTCCTACGCTCTTGCTTCCGCACAGTCGGTTGAAATTTTGGATAAGGCGGGAGCCTTGGTGCGGGATGTTGAGACGCTTGCCATCCCACATCCTGACTACTCGCTCTCTGACTTGGTAACACACCTCGCGATTCTTGATGAACGCAGAATCCCAATTAATAAAGGCACACAGAAGACCATACGAGAAGGTGCGGTGCGCCTTATGACCGCACACCGTGCAAAAGGTCTTGAGTTTGACCATGTGTTTGTGGTCAATGTTGTCGATGGTGTCTGGGGTGGGAGGCGCGAGATTTCACTTTTTGCGCTTCCGCCAGGCTCAGCAAAAGGCACAGACGAAGATGAAAGGCGCCTGCTCTATGTAGCGCTTACGCGTGGAAAACGCGGTGTTACTGTTACGTACCCGCGCAGTCACAACGGTAAGGAAAAATTACGCAGCCGACTTCTTGAGGATGTTGACCCAGTATTACTCTCTGAGCGTTCTGTAGAAGTGCCAAAAAGACTTGGAGTAAAAAAGACACGCACGCGCACTTCAAAACCAACGCTCGAATTCGTACGTCAACGATTTGTCGAGCAAGGGCTTTCTGTGACCGCGCTCAATAATTACCTGTCCTGTCCGTGGGAGTACTTCTACCAAAACTTGGTGCGTATCCCTAAAGCGCAAAACTCAACACTGCTCTTTGGCACTGCGTGCCATACCGCACTGCGCCTTTTTTTCAACGAACGAAACAAGAATCAAAAAGTCAGTGTCAAAGACCTGATTGCACATTTGAAAGACACCATAAAACGCTTGCCGCTCACCAGTCGTGAGCGGGCAGATATGCTGGAGCGCGGAACAGAATTTTTTACTGGTTGGTATAAGGAATGGAACGACACCTGGCCTAAGGAGTCACTACAGGAATACAAAATTGAAGTTGCTTGTCCGGTGGAGGTGGAAGGACTGCGTGAAATTAGGCTTCGCGGCGATTTAGATAAAATTGAATTCTCTTCTGACGGGGTCACCGTGGTCGATTACAAAACTGGACGACCAAGAAGTCGCAACGAATTAGAAGGCGGTACTAAAAATGCGACGGGTGACTATCTGCGCCAACTTGTGTTTTATAAACTTCTTTTGGGACTTGATGGAAAGTACACCATGAAGCGAGGGGTGATTGATTTCCTCCAACCTGAGCGAGAAAAGTACACCCGTGAGCAGTTTAATGTTCTTCCTGAACAAGTTAAGGAGTTGGAAGTAGAAATAGCACGGGTAGCAGGGGAGGTGTGGAACCTTTCGTTCTGGAATACGCGTTGTGGAGAAGAAGACTGCCAGTTTTGTAAGTTGAGGGAGATGCTACAGGATTTGTAAAAAGGAACAACCTGCCCACCGGGCAGGTTGTCAAGCGCTATGTTCTCACCACCACTTGAACCATTGCCGGTCCAAACGAGCGGCCTCGTCGAGATCGTGTTCGTACTGGCCGACTCCCATATGGTTACAGCTAGACTGGTCTTCCCAGCCCATAGGTGAGAGTCGCATTGCAAGTGCTGAAAGTGCCCCCATGCTGGCCACCAATGCGACCAGTGTGTGCATCACCTCGACCTCGCTTTTCATTGCCCACCCAAGAGAGAACGCTAGTAGGCCGAATCCAACTCCGTATGAGACGCTCTCCGCGGCTCGTCTTGTCAGATACCGAATGAATGACATTTTCTTTTTCCTCTCGTTTCTGCTCAATAAACTGTTCTTTTTTTTATAATATATAAAAATATTATTGTCAAGTTCTGCAATGTTTCAATACCTTGGAACCACTCATGCGAATACGGCATTTGTGCATACTTTGGTATACTTGTTCTATGAGCACATATCACGAAATCGATTACAAAATCCTCGGTACTGAAATGCAGGCGGTTGAAATAACACTCGACCCAGCGGAAACAGTGATTTCAGAAGGAGGCTCGTTTATGAGTATGACCGATGAGGTAGAAGTACAAACTGTGCTTGGCAGTAATGCGAGCCAGTCTATGTGGGGCAAGATGGTCGGTGCGGGAAAGCGCCTTCTTACTGGTGAAAGCTTGTTTCTTACAACGTACACGCAAAAAGGACAAGGGAGGGGAGTGGTGATGTTTGCGGCACCGTACCCGGGCAAAATCATACCGTTCAAACTGTCTGAACATGGTGGGAAAATTGTATGTCAGAAAGACTCCTTTCTGTGTGCAGCTCATGGCGTTTCGGTTGGCATTGAATTGCAGAAAAAAATCGGTGCTGGATTCTTTGGCGGTGAAGGCTTTATTATGCAAAAGCTCGAGGGTGATGGTCTCGCGTTTGTCCACGCAGGTGGTCATATAGTCGAGCATTCTTTGTCGCAGGGCCAAGTCTTAAAAATTGATACCGGCTGCCTTGTTGCATTTGAGTCCACGGTTTTGTACGACATTCAATACGTCGGTTCAATAAAAACGGGTCTCTTTGGAGGAGAGGGACTCTTTTACGCGCGCCTCACGGGTCCCGGCAAGGTATGGGTTCAGTCGCTCCCGTTCTCCCGTCTTGCTGGCAAAGTATTTTCCTTTATGCCATCGAATAGTTCCAATGATTCCGGTTCGCTCCTCGGCGGTATTGGTGATTTGGTGATGGGGGAGTAAAACCTTCTACTCAAAATAGGCGCCTTGAGCCCAGTCTCATTTCATGGTTTTATGCTAATAGCTACGACAGTCGTCATGGTGTGTTGAAAGGAGACTTCCCATGGTAGAATGAGTATCCGAGCTCTTGAAACGTGCAACGTAACGAGCAGAGCGGCTTTTCACAGAAAGTCTACACGCAGACGTGGATCTTACGACACGGCAGCGACTCATTCTTGAACTGGTAGAAAAGTACCCTGACATGAGTCAAACGTTCCTGGTCAAAAAATCGGGCATGGATCGCTCAACTCTTGCTGACGTGGTGCGCCGGCTTACTCACCGTAAGCTTCTCAAGCGACGCAGGACAAAAGAGATGCGCGCACGTACGCGGTTGTGATAACAGAGCAAGGCAAGGAATCGCTGAATTCATCGGAGCCAGCGGCTGATTTTGCTGAGTCTCGTTTGCTAGACGCGCTTTCGAATACCGAGCGCGTCTCGCTTGCGCGATTGCTGCAAAAAGTCATAGTCGAGCGAGAGCGCACATGAATCGCTCCTAGGGCGTGAACAGGATACCCAAAGAGAATGAGGGCCCGCGAATGCGGGCTCTCAACGCTAGCGATCGCGGACGCAAAAAACACCCAGCTTTGCATCGTGGTCGAGCCGGTGTCGCGAAAGCGTCGTTACAATGTAACAGGTGTTTTTCTGCGCCTCGTCACGCACAACGGTAAACTCGAGGCTTTGCCCAATTTTCACGGGCGTTTCAACATGGATACTCGACTCGCTACGCATACGCGCTACCGCCGCACTGTTTCTGCATCGGCAAAAGCCACGTGACAGAATGGCAGCATGGAACAAAGAAGTAGACAACGTCGCATTGTGGACCTTTCTCTAGAGCGCTCAGATGCGCGCTCATTTAACCACGAGCCAGAATTAACCGCAACATAACTCAAAAAGTGTGGACCCGAGGGAAGTATCCTCGGGCCCATGTTCATCTTTACGCTACAATTTCTTTTGTCTTTCAGGCAATGGTGTTCCACAACCGCTGGTCGGTCATAAGCCCTTCTTGGTGGTCCGTTACCAGTCGCACATGTTTCCAGGTCTGTGGATGCCATGCTGTCCCAAACGGTACAAGCCAATCCAGAGTTCCCTCAAAAGTTATGAATGGGGTTGCGTCAGAGATTGGCTGAGCCTCCAACTGTTTTCCGAATTGCCCCCATAGGTACGTATGAGGAGAAAACACTGTCACGATGCCGCGAACGCGGCTTCTAACAAAGTGTGTGGCCATTGCGTGTGCGATGACTCCACCCATCGAGTGCCCAAGAAGTAGAACATCGTCACCGGTGTCGTTTCGCTCTACCAGTGTGCGTACCAGGTTTCGCATGATCTTAGATTCAAGAATATGGTAATAGTCGAAATAGGTTTCAAATCGCGCGTCTGGGTATACTTCGCCGAACGCCGTTTGTGCCCCATCCCACATTTTCATTTTTCGAGCGTCCATGAGGATGCCATTGATGCTCAGGATATTCATCAGTACCTCCTTTTTTCTTTATACTATATGCCACAGAGTGGAGTAATCTGCAAATGTCTGCATGACTGAAACAAGTTGTGGTACCATTGACGCATGAAAACAATCGCTTTTTCGTTTCTTTTCTGTGCTGTGGCACTCGCCTCATATATAGGTTTTTCTATCGTTGTGAGGGATGTGCGGGCAAGTGTCGCAGAACGTAAAGGTGAGTCATTTGTTCAAAAATTGTATGCGGAATATTCAATTGTGGGGCAAAGCTGTCAGGGTGAAGACACTGACAATGATACGTACGTGTCATGTGATTTCCGGCTCGTGAGTCCTCAAAAGGAAGAACGTGTAGTTCATCTGCAATGTCCTACGGTGTGGAAATCACTCCTTGGAAATTCATGTAAAGAATCCCGACTCATTATTCCGCAGCAATAGAAACCATGATTCCAAAACGGACTCGCATCATAGCCACCATCGGCCCGTCCTCCGAATCACCGGAAAAACTCTCTCTGCTTGTCCGAGCAGGTCTTGACGTCGCTCGATTCAATTTTTCCCATGGTTCGGGCGCAGAGCATCAACGGCATTTTGATTCCGTTCGAGAAGTTGAGTCTGTTCTAAAGACACGCGTTGCCATACTCGCGGACCTTGCAGGACCAAAGATTCGTACAGGCGATCTCGCAACTGAGACTGTCACCCTTGAGGAAGGGAAGCGAATAACACTTACCACAGAACAAACAGTAGGAACTGCTGAGCGCATGAGTGTAAGTTACGAAGGGCTCGTGCGTGATGTAAAGCCGGGCGCGCACATAGTCATAAATGACGGCAAGCAGCGTTTTCTTGTTGAGGAGATATCTGGTAATAATATTGAATGCCGTGTCCTTGCAGGCGGCACTATTCGTTCGCGTCGCGGCGTGAATTTCCCGGGCACTCATCTGTCGCTTTCGGTATTAACGGAGAAAGATAGAGAAGACGTACAGTACTGCGTAAAGCAAGGTGTCGATGCGTTTGCTATGTCGTTTGTACAGTCAGCAAAAGACATTCGTGATTTGCGCATACTACTTTCAGAATTGAATTCGACGGCCCTTATCATGGCAAAGATTGAAACAGCCTCAGCGATTGAGCGGTTGGATAAAATTATCGATGAAGCTGATGCCATCATGGTTGCGCGCGGTGACCTCGCGGTTGAAGTCGGGGCAGAGCGTGTGCCGTTTTTACAAAAGACCATGATCGCAAAGGCTCGTGCCAAGGGAAAAATAGTTGTTGTCGCAACGCAGATGCTTGAGTCTATGATTGAGTCTCCGGTGCCAACACGTGCCGAAGTTTCTGACGTCGCAAATGCAATACTTGATGGCACCGATGCGATCATGCTCTCCGCGGAGTCTGCCGTTGGTGCATTTCCAACTGAAGCAATAGAAACGATGACGAAAATTGCAGTTGAGACCGAAACACACGTTGATCACAACAAACGCACGCGCAGATCAGATGCGTACGCAGGGTTTACCGAAATCCCTATCATAGAAGCTATCACGCGCTATGCCGCTAAAACAGCAATCGACATCGCAGCAACAGTCGTTGTTGCTTTAACTGAAACAGGATTTACTGCTCGCATGGTGGGTAGATACCGGACACAGCAGCCGCTCGTTGTAGTTTCTTCTAATGAGAGCACGCTTCGACAAACCTCCTTCCTGTATGGTGCGTACCCGCTCTCCATGCCTCATCGCGATACTATTCCCGAGATCATTGAATTTCTTCGGACTGATTTAGTGCGCAAATCGTATGCAAAGAAAGGAGACACTGCGGTGCTTGTCTCTGGTATGCGTGTTGGAGAACGTGGCGGAACAGATACGGTGAGTGCGTTTGTTGTATAGCAAAACACCAACCTAAGCCAATGTTTTGCCGAACTGTGTAGTTTACATTTTATAGCAGTAATGGGGATAAGTTCCATTACCCTCGGGCTGTATCTGATGCGGGGCCTTGAGCCCCTTGGCGCACGGCACCAACTCGCTTCTTTTTTGAAGAAGTGGAACCTCGCCACCTCAAGCCTGAAGTCGGCCGAAGATGCCAGCGTGCCGTGAAAAAATACACCCCGCATTTCTGTAAACAGAAATGCGGGGCAGGCCCAAGATGGGGGCCAAGGGTCAGAGGGTCGGAGTGACCGAGTTGCGGAGGAAGAGACGGTTCTCGGCATTCCACCTGCCGCCATAGTCGAGCTGGCGGACGTGGCCGTGCAGGCGGTAGACGTTGAGAACTTTGTAGTGTGACGATAGCACTACGGACGCATATCTTTGCAGTGGAGATAAGAGCACTATTTCTGCAGAGCCTCGTCAATCATTTTCTTTAACTGTGCGTACGGGACAGCACCTTCTACCAGATATTGCTTGCCTTTTACGAGAAGATAGCTCGTTGGGGTGCCGGAGCCGCCGAGTGCGATAATTTCTTTTGCATCGGCGTTCACTCGGTCAGCCATTTTTCCTGATTTGAGGCAGGATTCAAATGAGGCGCGGTTGAGGCCGAGTTCAAACGCAAAGTCTGAGAGTTTTCCAGCATCGGTTGCTGAGCGGGGTTTTGCTTCGGCGTAGTACGGTTTGCCGTCTTCACCAGTTGGTGTCGGTGATGGTGTGTTATAGACGCCAATATCAAGCGAGTTATTTGATTTTGTTTTTCCGTACAGTAGGTCAGTGTATTTCCAAAACATATCATCGCCGCCAAGCACTTTTGCACACTCGAGTGCCTCGGCTTCTTTGGGTGCCTTAGGATGCAGTTGGGTAAGCGGGAAGTGTCGATAGACCCACGTGACCTTGTCTCCATACTCAGTTTTTATCTGGTGCAATGTTGCGTGGAACCGAGCACAAAAAGGACATTCGGTATCTGAGTACTCCATGAGGACCACTTTTGCGTTTTTGGACCCTAACACATGATCAGTCTCAGTAATGCCGCGTATCGTTTGTTTTACCCAGCTTGGTCCTTGCGCGGAAGGAGCGGATGCGGATTTATTGCTGTACAAGACAGCGCCGCCAATCAGTGCGCCCGCAATCACAATTGCAATCGGAGTAGAAAATTTTTGTAGTATATCCATACGGATGTATAAGTAATAACGAGAGAAGTATACCATTAAAAACCGAGGGTGTGGGTAAGTGCGGGAGCGGCTTTCTCTGAAAGCCAGCTCGTGGTATTGAGCCTTACTTCTCGGACGAGACTCAAGTCTTTGTATTTGAGTGCATTGTGCGCGAGCGCGTATTCAAAGACTTTTTTGGTAAGTTCCACGTCTTTAGTGCAGTATTCACGCAGGAGATCGATTTTTCCCTCTTTCCACCATTGTGGCGCCTGAGACCCACTGCCTATTTTTTTCGCACCGAGCGTTGCTTCTGCGATTGAGTCGAGTTTAAGGCGACGGCCAAGTAGGTTTTGGACCTCTTTCATAATGTCGAGACTTCTCATTTTCAAAAGATCTCCCGGATAGTACTTGTTGAGAATTGGGATATCGAAATGATCGGAGTTATAGCCGACAAGTACGTCGGTGTGTTCAAAGAGTTTCCATAACCGCGGCAAGTCTTCTTTCAAAAAAGAATCATAAGCACCAGTTTTTGAGTCATAGGTGCAACAGATGGTCATCTCAAGTTCGAGTGGATTAAACGGTCCCGAAAAAGAACCGACTGTCTCAATGTCAAACACTATATACCGTGCGGCCATAGGGGAGGATTATACCAGAAAGAAAAAGTGGTTTTACAAGACTTATCCGTGTAAGACATTGTTTTAGGTACTTTCAGAAATTTGAATCGGCGAGCGCTGAGGGTACGCTCGCCGATCCGTGCCTCAGGCGACGTACTGGCTGAGCTGGTAGTACCAGCCCAGTGCCGCTCCGCAGACCATTGCGATCTTTGAGGCGGGGTGGAGGAAGGTGAAGGGGATGAAGTCAGCGAGACTGATCCCCCGGAGCCACCACCACAGCATGGACAGGAGCATTGCTGCCCCCAATCCCGTCAGCCCATCGAGTACGGCTTGTCGCAACATTTCTGTATCTCCTCTGTTGCGGTTGACCTGTTTAATATACTACTTTTGCAAAAAAAGTCAACCTAGGGCACTAAAGAGGTGCTCAGATATGCGGTCGGCAGGAAGCGTAATTTCATCGCCGGAGGCGAGGTTTTTTATAGTATATTTGCCGCTGTCACGCTCCTTTGTTCCCACAGCAATCACGAAAGGAATTTTCATCTTGTCTGCCTGACGTACCTGGTCGCCGATGCGCTTTCCTGAAATGTTGATGGCTACGGCGACGTCTTCTTTGCGTAGATCTTGCGCAAGGCGCTCCGCATGTGCCATAGCGTCTTCTTCTACAACGCACAGCATGAGCTCGGTTGCGGGAGCGTAGCGAGGCAGGAGGTTGTGAGCCTCGAGGAAGTCTCGTGCAGTGACATCGCCCATTGCAAAGCCGACAGCAGGAACTCCTTCTGCGCCAAAAAGTCCCAAGAGGTTATCGTAGCGACCCCCGCCAAACATTGATCGACGATTTGTTGGGTCAGTATCAAAGACTTCAAACACCATCCCCGTGTAGTAGTCAAACCCGCGCGTGACCGTCGTATCGACAACCATGTTGCGGACGCCCATGTTCTCCAGCTTGGTGCGGAGTTCCTCGAGGTATGCAGAAGATGTTGTGCGGTCGATAAGATCGATAAGCTTGTCTGCTTTTTCCTTTGACCCAACAAGTTCTGTCATCTTATCTGCAAAGTTATCTAGTTTTGTACGGCGGTCGAGAAGCCGAATTACTTGAGACTTTTGCTCCGAGGAAACATCTGCCTGCTCACAAATCGAATCGAGTATTCGGCGGTCTGATACACAAATTTGGAAATCCTTTTCCTGTGCGCCGAGCGAGAGCATGAGTGCGTGCGAGAGTGCAATAACCTCGGCGTCAGCTTCAATGCCTTTTGCCCCGATGATGTCAGCGTTGAGTTGCCAAAATTCGCGAGTGCGACCCTTTTGTGTCCGTTCATAACGGAAGCAGTTGGGAATTGAGTACCAGCGAACAGGAAGTGCAAGCTCGCGATATTTGCCGGCAACCATACGCGCTACCGTCGGGGTCATCTCAGGGCGAAGTGTCACTTCACGATCACCGCGGTCAGTAAATGTATAGGTTTGTTCATTCACTATTTCATCAGATGTCTTTGAGCGGTAGAGCTCGGCAGGTTCGAGGATGGAAGCGTCGTATTCTTCGTATCCGAAAAGCTCACAGGTGTTTGCCATGTGCTCAAAAAGATACCGCTGTATGTACTGATCCTCGGGGTAAAAGTCACGGACCCCTTTGTAACTTTCGGTTGAGAGTCTTTTGTCACTCATGCGTGACATCCTATCATGAAGCCACCGAGAGCGGGAGTGCGACAAAAAAAGTAGAACCTTTTCCTTCTCCTCCTGAGACAACCCAAATCTTTCCTCCGTGTGCTTCGGTGGTGCGCTGCGCTATAGTAAGGCCAAAACCAGTGCTTTCAGGATTTACTGCACTTGAGTGTTCACCTTTCCCGCCGTCAGTAAAGAGACGCTGTAAGTCGTTTGATGAGATGCCGACGCCGGTATCAGCGATAGAAAGAACGGCAAGTTCTTGCTGCACTTCAAGCGAGACGGTGATGGAGCCCTGAGGCGTGTATCGAATAGCGTTGTCAACAAGATTTCGCACCACGTCATTCTTGAGACGCTCGGGATCAGCTTGCACTGTGATTGATGGTAGATCGTGAACAATGAGCGCAAGATTTTTCTTCTCTGCTGCTGGCCGGAGCGCGCTTACAACCTCGGTGATGAGAGGAGAGAGTGGTACCGAAGTACTATGAAGTGAGATGACACCGGTTGCCCCATCGGCTGAGTGCAAAAGGTTCGTGACCGAGGAGACGCCGCTGCGAGCGTCTTTAAGCGCCTTTTTTGCAACCGCCTTCACGCGATCAGGGACGGCACCAAAATCGCCCTCAACAATACTTGCAAGCGTTGCTTGGCTTGTGGTGAGATGGCTTTTTACATCGTGTCCAACGGCGTGAATGAGGGCTTCTTGTCGTTTATTTACTTCAACAAGAGAGTGCAAAAAATGTATTTGTTCAAGAATTTTTGCGCGCACCGCTTGAGGGTGTGGGATACCTTTAAAGGATTCATCCCCAGTACCCTCACCCGCTGTTTCAATCGTGACAGTCCCAAACCCTAAAATCGTTTCCACTACGCCGGAGACATGCACGGTCACATCAAGAACTGAGTTCAAGTGCCACGAGATAGTGCGCCGATCAAAAAATCCTTCTTGTTCGATACGATGTATTCTCTCGGATGTCACCGTGATCGTATCGAGATAATAATCCATCCAGGTAATCGCAATTGCCATCCACAGAACGAGGAGCCATATCCCGATGAGGGTGGCGCCCAGGTGCATGATTGCGGCAGCAAATGGAATGGTCTCGGGCAGGAAAAATGCAAGCACAAAAATAATAAGCGGCACAACACCGATTACGATAATGTGTGCAATTTGTGCAAGAAGGAAAAACCAGTGCTTGCGCACCACCATAATGTTCTTTTCGTTTCCAACGGTTTGATCGTTCATGCGAAAACAAGCGCTACAAGGAGCGCGAGTAAGAGGATGGTACCTGCGGTATATATCCCGACGCTCACGACTGCCATGTTCAAAGAGGAAAAACGAACAAAATGAAAGGCAAGAAGGACGCCGATCACAACCGATGCGCACGCTGCTGTCCCTACCAGAAGGAGCTCGAAGAGGGTAAGCGGGTGAAAGCCGAAGAGTTCCATACCCATAGTATGCATTGAAAATTCACGACGCTGCGGTACACTCATCCCGCTATGGGGACAGACCGCGTGGAGGTGCGAGAAGTGAGAGGAAAGGGTAAGGGGCTTTTTTCTGGAGTACCGTTCAAATCAGGAGATTTTGTCGCTGAGTATTCGGGAATGAAAATACCCACGACGGAAGCTAACACGTCGTCTTCTCGCTATTTATTTGAAATTGACGATACGTGGACCATTGATGGTTCGGATGAGAGTAACCTGGGGCGATGGGTGAATCATTCGTGCGATCCGAATTGTGAAGCCTCTATTGAACAGGGTCGGATCATTATTCGCGCAGCGCGCTCGATTAAGCGCGGTGTCGAGCTCACGATTGATTATGACCAAGAATACTTCAACGAGTTTTTGAAAGAAGTGTGTGCGTGCTCAACTGTTCGCTGTAGATCACGCGCTGCCAATTAAAAGCCCGGCGAGGACCACCAGTCCGCCGCCAAAGACTACTTGTACTACTGAGAGCCAGAAGCTCATGCGGAAGTAGTGTCGTCGAATATATGCAATAATCCAGAGCTCAAGCGCGACAACAATGTATGCCGTATAGAGTGCCACTTTTAGATCGGCGATGAAGAAAGGAAGTGAGTGCAAGATGCCGCCGATAAAAGTGGCGAACCCCACAATTGCACCGCGCGCAAATGGATGACCGCGTCCGGTATCCTCACCGGTATCAGAAAGCGCCTCGGCGAATGCCATGGAAATAGCAGCACCAACTGAAGCAGAAATGCCAACGACGAGTGCAACGTGTGTACTGCCCGTTGCAAATGCGGCGGCAAAAATAGGTGCGAGGGTTGAAACCGATCCATCCATAAGTCCCACCAGCGCAGGCTGTACGACTTTTAACACAAAAGCGGCATTCTCAGCTTTGCTCCGCTCTTTCAAATGCTGAACAGAATCTTCGTAGACCATAGATTCGAATATGATACACTGCTGCCATGAATAAAGGAATGGCAGCATTTTGGATAAGTCTTTTAATTCTAATAGTGGGTGGGTCGGGCGCTTCGTGGTATCTCAACAACCATACTGGTTCGAATAAACTTGATGGGTTTGCACAGTGCTTGAAAGATAAAGGCGTCGTATTTTATGGTGCGTTCTGGTGTGCGCATTGCCAAAAAACAAAAGCGATGTTTAGCCGTTCTGCGGCGCTCTTGCCGTACGTTGAGTGCTCTACTCAGAATGCGCAAGATCAGACTCCTATTTGCAAAGAAAAAGGTATTAAATCGTATCCGACATGGAAGTTCCCTGATGGTTCTGAGCTTGTTGGAGAACACACGCTCCAGGAATTTGCTGATAAATCGGGCTGCGCACTTCCGCAATAAGTATGGAATGGGTGCAGACGCTCAACTGGTGGCTAGCGCTCGGGGCGGTGCTTATGCAGTGTGGCACGCTCCTTCTCCTTGGCGCGTATACGCTGCGAAACAGAGTGCCAGCGTGCCTCGTTTTGGTACTGCTCATCGGATCGTGGGGAGTGCGGAAAGCGTTTGCGGTATCGTTCGTTGCCTCCGCGCTTACGCTGTATTATTCGGAAGTCCTTGGTTTTATACCGTGCGGCCTCTGCTGGTTTGAGCGAATCTTTTTGTATCCGCAGGTGGTTATAACCGGTATAGCACTCTTGCGAAAGGATGCGAGCGCAGCACTGTACCCACTTGCGCTTTCCGTCTTAGGCCTCGTCATTGCGCTTTATCACCATGCGCTCCAGATGGGTGTGAGTAAGGTAGTCCCGTGTCCTGCTTCGGGGCAGGGAGACTGTGCTCAGCGGATCATTTTCGAGTTTGGATACATCACGTTTCCTCTTATGGCAGCAACGGTGTTTGCGTACCTTATCGTTGTTATGCTGTGCGTTCGCGCTCGAGAAAGTGAATAATCCGGCAGGCACGCGCTGCAGTTCGATTATAAGACTGATTCGCGTAATCGCTTTTTTAACAGGAAGCCCTCGAGAGAGTAGCGATCATACCCGTGCAAAAACAGCGCGATAGCGAGACCAAAGAGTATACCGTGAGGCCATATGAGTTCCTGGAAATAGAGAAGGGAGAGTGTAAGCCAAAAGAAAAGAAAGAGCAGTGTCCAGCGCAGCGCCACCCCAGCGATAATCATAAGCCCACAGATAAACTCAATGATGAGTGCTCCCAACACCACGAACAATGGTTCAAACGGAAAAAAGCGGGTGAGCTGGTATTGGTTCACGACCTTGAGTGCAAGGTTACTGTGTATAAACTTTGCATATACTGACGCGTACAGAACACCCCACCCAAAACAGATGCGCAGGAGCGCAAAGGCATACGGTTGGAGAGATCGAAATATCGAATCAAGAACAGGGATTTTATACGCGGGAAGTTCTGAGTCGATTGCATACTGACCAGAACCGGCGAGCATAAGAAGTAGCGCGACACCGAAATAATCAGTATACGTAAGAATGTACTCTCCGTAGAGAAGCAGCGCGATACCATAGAGTGCTGTCATCGCGACTCCGAGGAGTCGAACATTAAAGCCAAGAATTGCGCATACGCCCATGAGCCCAAGTAGTACCTGCAACACCGGCGCCCGGTCTGCAAATGCCTCCGAAAGAAAAAGCTCGCTTCCATACAGATTTCCGGAAAAAGCAAATGCGACGAAGCAGAGTCCTACTGTTATGCGAGACACCGGAAGCGTATACTTTTTCAGTCGAAAAAGAGCGGGGTCCAGTTGTCGTTCAAAAAGGCGAAAAAAGGTTGCAGCGCATACGGTTGCAATCACGACAAACGATATGAATCCCCACGTAGCAAACAGCGACTCATTTCCTTGTATTGCCCAAAAAGGATTTGGCGACGGTGCCGAGAGAGCCGCAAGTATATTCGCTTTTTCAAGCACATAGACTTCGTGGGTGTGTGCTAAAAGGGGAACTCCGAGGCACACAGACGATACGTCCGAGATGCTTCACACTGATCGCACCATGAACCGTTCAATGTCCGCGAGCGCGCCAGCAACTTTTTTTCCGGGATTAAAGAGATTATGTGGATCAAATATGCGCTTTGTCTCTTCAAACAAGCGAATCATATCGGGAGCAAACATGGTGGGAAGATAGGGAGTGCGAATAATTCCATCATTGTGCTCGCCGGTTATTGAGCCGTGATACTGCGCGACCAGTTCATATACTTTTGGCGATAGTTCAACTATGGTGCGTCGTACTTTGGGATCGGAGAGGTCCATGAGAGGGATAATATGAAAATTTCCATCGCCAACGTGCCCCGCAATAGTGTAGGTGAGTTGATACTCTTGCAGGATTGCATTTAATTTTGGGAGAAATGAGGGGTAATCTTCGGGGTGAACAACAAAGTCATCAATAAACGGTGTTGCGTACATACCTTTCAGATTTTTTCGAAGAAGTGCAAAGCTCTCACGGCGTATTTTCCAGTATTTTTGCGAGTGAGCCTCATCGCCTGCGAGGCGAGAGCGAACTGGCAGGTCGCGCAAAAGCGCAATTGCTGTCTTTGCTTTACTGCGCGCTTCCTCCGCGCTCTCTTCGGCAAATTCTGCCATAAGCACCAGTTTGGGAACGCCGCCCGTAAGAACGGTCCACACTTCGGGCAGAAATGAAATCCCGAGCTTAGACGCACCCCAGAAACCCATCTGACCAATCATCTGCGGCAAAAACTGCACAGCAAGTGAAAACGTGTGATCATCGTAGGATTCGAATGACTCGGGGCTCTGTGAGAGAACTCGCTTTACGACCTCGGGGAGCGTGTCGAGATTCTTCATAAACACAACCATCATGCAGCGATGCTTTTTGAGCTGAATAAGGCGCAGGTGCGCGTTAGTTACCATCGCCAAAGTTCCTTGCGAACCGACTATCAATTGTGCAAGATCAAAAGTATCTCGCGCCCTATCGTGAATTCGCCATAGTGCATACCCGGCAGAATTTTTTGAAACTGTCGGGGTGTTTAATGCAATAGTTGCTGCGTTCTGCGTAACAAGCGTATACATCTTTCGGTAAATGTCTCCTTCAAGGGTTTGCAGTTTTTGCTTCTGAGCAAGTTCTGAACGGGAAAGCGGCCCAAACCGCGCCTCACTGCCGTCAGAGAGGACCACTTCCAATTCGTTTATGTAATCATGTGTTTTACCATACTGGAGCGTAAGTTCACCCCCTGAGTCATTCGAAATAATCCCGCCGAGAGCGCACAGCTCTCGAGATGCTGGGTATGACGGGAGAATATAATTGCCACTCTGAAGCGTTGCCTTTTCAAAGTCGCGGTAATAGCAGCCCGGCTCAACCTCTGCAGTTTCGCCACGCGCTGATACGTGATTCATGTATTTTGTAAACGAGAGCACATAGGAATCAGTGAGTGGCCCCCCAGTCATGTCGGTACCGGCGCTCCATCCGGTGAGTGACACCAATTCTCCGCGCGCGCGTGCCTCGTGCGCTAATGTTATCAGGCGGCTCACTTCCGCCTTGTTTTTTGGAAAAATAACTCCACGTGGAGTTCGTACAAAAATACTTGTATCCCGACTATACTGTTTCAAGAGTGCCTCATCAGTGGAGCAGTCAATGCTCTCTTGTGCGCACGAATCAAAGAAATTCATTTCGTAAGTATAACAAACAAGTGCCACCCTCGCGAGCAGCACTGTTTATATCCTTCAGTCGTCGAGACTCTTAACAAGTGCCCAAAGCGTCGCACTAACTGAAATAGGGGAGTATTTTGCTCGTGAGCAGTGACTAATATGCTCTTGGCATCGTTTGAACCAGCGTTCAACTCGTGTTGAATCGGGGACAAGATGGAGTAGGGAGCGAGCGGTTACCCACCGACGCATCACATCTTCCACCTCGAACGGCTCTCCGTTGTTCCAAGCCTTGTGAATTTTATGAAAATCAGCTTGGGGAAACTCGTTATCGTCGCATACGCCTGCGCGACGAGCGAGGACTTCTAGTGTTTCGGAGGAAACTCCAAAACGCCTATCAGCTTCAATCACGACACCCATGAGCACCTCCTCTGGTTGAAGGGTATCAACTGCGTTCACTGTGTACCGTAATCATAATTGAGTCAAGTCAACGTGTAATCGATGTGTTGAGAGCGCGCAACAGCGCAAGTGTCTCACTCGGTCCGGCCACTTGGTGCCATTGTATTCCTGTTGGGATAACTTGCATGTCATTTCCTCCTTCGTGGAACGAATCTCCGACAAAAAACATATCCCTTGGTGTACACGATAAGTGCCTTGCGAGCCAGAGCACACCATGTGATTTATCGACACCTTCTGGTGAAATGTCGATTGCGGTTAACCCGCCGACGGTCACCGTGCAATCAGGTAGTGCCTGGGCCAGCGCAGAGCGCAGTGAGGCCCGCTTTTTTCTCTCCGGGTCCCATGCAGCTTTTAGCTCGCGTGGGGCCTGTACACCGAGAGCGGCAATCGTGATTTGGGCTTCTCGCACGATGAGGCGCTCTCCTGACAGAGGCCACTCGTCCCAGCCGTGATCGCGCAGATGGGCCTCAACGATAGCAACAATTTCGGTGCGTCTCTTTTCAGTGAATGCGTGGTTATACAGGAGTGTCCATACCGACTCTTTGTGTGTATAGGCTTGAGCAGATGAGTCAGGAAGAATGTACAAGTGCGATAATCGCGCCTTCGGCGAAACCGCAGAAAGAAAATGCTCTCGCACTCGGTCAAAACCAGCACCGGTCAAAATTGCGAGTGGTATTTTTTCTAGAAGTAACTCGAATTCAAAAATGAGCTGCGGATCAGGCGGCGAGAAACTATGCGCCAAGGTGTCGTCAAGGTCAAAGATGACACAGTGGACACCATGAATATGTTCAGGGATGCTCATGGCATTATTCTGCGGTATATTCAACGAAGTCTCCGGCTCCAGCATGTTCAGACTCGTATCTTCGGAAACGTATATGTGTTGGCGTTATCGTAACAAAACCGCACCCCTTTCCTGGTATTTGCGCGGCAGGTGGAAGCCAGCGAGATGTGTCTTCGGTTATTGTGCCACCCATTATCTTGCCAGCAGGGGACATCCATGATCGCTTTGATTTTGCAACGACCCGTTGAAATGAAAGCAGGGCATCTTGGACTTCGTTCGGGTGTGTCATGAAGTCGGCAGTGCCCCACACCTGAAGGATCTCAAGAGTATTTCTGTCGGTAATAGTGAGCATCACGTTTTGGTTTGTAAGAACATTGCTTGCTTTGTGAGTTTCAAGGCGCGTAGCGAACTGAAAACAAAAGGCGTCACCAATCCATACAAACACAGCTGCGGCATCAGGCAAACCTTCTGGTATTATGGTCGAAACCGTGGCAAGTGTGTGTCGATTTACAAATGTCTGAACTTCTTCTTTTACCCAAGGCTCAATGTTCATACGAACAGCATAGCATTGTATCGTCAAAGTAAAAAAACAAGGCCCTCTCAGTTTTTTTGTGCATTTCACGAATTGAGCTTTCAGCAAAAAAGATTCCTGCCAGCGCGAGCGCTGGCAGGCTAG
The DNA here is from genome assembly GCA_009924895.1 of bacterium. Classification (GTDB taxonomy): domain Bacteria; phylum Patescibacteriota; class Minisyncoccia; order Phycocordibacterales; family UBA2100; genus UBA10103. The sequence goes on along the minus strand of RFQR01000008.1, from coordinate 23,730 downwards.
TCGTCAAGAGCATTTCGCACCGACGTTCACGAACAGCTTGAACTGCTCTTCTGTCGCCTTACCTTCGGTGAGTGCGGACCTACCTACGTTGGTCCCGCACTGTGGGAGAAGGGAGCAGCGGTAATCCCGGTGCAACTGTGTCCACCGCGGGTCCGTTGTTGTCTTGACCGACTTGAGGTCAGAGACGAACACTGCTTTCAAGGCGCTGCATTCGGTGGTCTTGGAAAGCGCAGACCCGCACATGCTGGTCAGGGCAACGATGGCAACAATGGCGATCTTCATTTCATCTCTCCACGTCTGTGTTCGCCGCACTTAGGTACGGCAACATACATTATACAGTAAATAAAAATATTGTCAAACTACACTGCATTGAGCGATAATCTCTTCAATTTTTTGAGCGGTTTGGTGAGGGTTTTCTACAGAAAAAGTTTGCACGCCGGTTGGGATGACGACAGAATCATTGCCGCCGAGAAAAAGCGCGTCACCAATGTAGAGCATGTTTGCCGGTTCGCAATCAAGGATCTTTGCAAATTCTTGTACACCGTAGGCCTTGGTGATGCCTTTGCGGGTAATGTCGATAGAGGTGGTGGCGTTAACACCGATTGCAAATTCGGGCAAACGCTCGCGTAGTAGTGCCGCAAGCGGGGTACGTAGTGTAAAATCAGGATCCCATTTCTTTTTTTCTTCAAGAGGAGCTTCTTGTCCCAGTCCTGAAAAAGTAATCTGCGGACCCCTATCCTCGATACGCTCGCCCCACAATCGGTAGGAAGGAGTATCCATCCCGGTTTCTTTGAGCGCTTGAAGTAACACAGACATAACGTGCGCGCTTTCTTCTTTTGAAAAAGAAGTATCGTATCGCAGTACCCACTCGCCGCTTTCATACTGCCAACACTGCGCGGCATTTGTTGGAAACAAAAAGAAGTTTTCCATAACCGTGTGTGGAGGAAACGCAGGCAGGAGCTGCTTTTGGAATTGTGTATAACTGCCGCCGGACATCACAGCGGCTTTCGTATGATGTAAAAGATGCGCTAGATGTTCTCCCATTTCAGGCGTCACCGCTTGCTTACTCCAAGCGAGCGTTCCGTCGAGATCAAAAATGACAGCGCGAGGACAGTTCATTTATCTAGTATGCAGTGGAGGACTCAAAATTTCAAGTAGTCTTGAGAGAGAAGTGGTGGCAACTCCAATAACAGAATCCGCACCTCCGTAATACACGTAGAGAGAATCTCCATCGACGATAGACCCGTTGCAGAATACGACATTCGGTATCTCCCCATTTTTTTCGTAGCCGGTTTCAGCAACCATAACAGGCTCGACGGCGCGTGCGAGCACGGTTGTTGGATCGTCTTTGTCGAGGAGGGCAATACCGAGTGCGTATTCTTTAGAGACCGAAACTGCGTGGTAGATCATAAGCCAACCCTTTTTTGTCTCAATTGGCACACCGGCGATACCTACTTTTTCGCTCTCCCAGGTGCCTCGCCGTGCACTCATGATATCGAAGCAGCGATTGACAGGATGTGAAAACGAAAGGTCGGGGATTCGGTCGGCGCAGATTCGCCCACTAATACGATGCATGAAAAGATAGTCGCTCCCAAATTTTTTAGGCACAATACATGCATCTTTTTCGTCAACACCATTAGGAGTTGCAAGAACTGGCATACTCCAGCGCGACCATTCTTTTGATACAAAGTCATCAATTGTAATAGAAGAAACAGCGACTTGGGGCGCCTGTACGCCATTGTACGCGGTGTAGGTAATGTAGATGCGACCCTCGATTTCGCTTACGCGAGCGTCTTCGCAGCCTGAATTTCCCGTTGGGGAACCTTTTTTTAATTCGAAATCAGCACGGGGCACATAGCATGGCTCGGTATCTCGCCTGAAGTGAATGCCGTCGGTGCTTTCGGCAAGTCCGATGACCGAGGTGTTGTCGCTCGACATGGCGCGGTAGAGTAAAAAGAAACTCTCGCCAATTTTTATAGCGCCGGGATTAAAGACAAGCCTTGATTCCCACTCATGTTCTTTGTTGGGCGATAAAATAGGATTTTCGTGTGCGCGCGTAAGGAGCCGATTGCGAGAACCGGGCTTCATCGCTGCAAGTAAATGGGGGAGATGGAGCGACGCTTTTGCGCAGACAGTGTCAGCTGCTCCATAATAAATGTCGAGGGTGTCGGCGCGAATTTCTGCTCCCGTAGGAAATACGACATCGGGCACCATGCCAAAAAGTTCATATGCCTCTTCGGGTATCAGAATCGGATTATCTGTTCGCCCTAGTACTTTTGTCGGGTCGTTGAGGTCAAGAAGAAGCGCCTCGATGCCAAATGATCGTGTGCCGCCGCTGTAGTAGTTGCGCATATACGAGTACAGAATGAGCCATCCTGCATCTGTTTTGAGAGGCGGTGCGCCTACTTCGGTATGGTCCTCATCGCGGCGTTTTGCAGAAATAGATTTGCCACCGGATTGTTCCCATTCTCTCCACTTGTCGTGATTCCATAGGTCTTCAATGGAGTCAAAAAGAGCAATTGCCATGCGAGAGGGCGGGTCGTCGGTGTGGTATGAAAACAAAACAGCAATTTTTCCATTGACCCGTTCAGGGAAAAGTGACATTGCTTTTGCGTTGAACGGGGTAACCAGGTGCTTCTCAGTAATACTAGCAAGGTCGTTGCTTACTGCGCAGGCCACCTTAATGTTGTCCTTGCTGAATGGTATGCCGCCAAGAGCGGTATAAAAAATGTAGTACTTTCCTTCAAAGTACACTGCGCGCGGGTCTTCGCATCCATATCGATCCCATTCTTCAGATGGTGCTACGAATTGTTCGGAAGGAGAGAAACCAGCATCAGTATTGCGGGTGATGGCGACGGTAGAGATGCCAATGTTGTTGAGGAGCGGATCGGGTCTGCTTTGAGCACGATACACCAAGTGCAGCTCGCCGTCTTTTCGAATCGGACACGGATTGAACGCGACCATCTCCCACGCGTGCTCAATTGCAGGCGAAAGGATGGGGTTATGCACGCTTCTTCGCACGATGTACATGGTGCTATTGTATCACCTGTGCTTTCTCGTTTGTAAACTCGCTGCTGTGGTTTTGCACCAAGGCCTCGAGGAAGGTGTCGAGTTTTACGTGGGCTACGTTAATGGTCTTGTCACCGCCGCCGTAATATACAAAAAGCGTTCCATCTTTTATCACAGCGCCGCACGCATAAATGACACCTACTTTCCATTCGTTTTCGTACCACGCATTTGGCTCAAGAAGCGGAGTCATGGCGCGATTTAAAATCTTGCGGGGGTTTTCAAGATCTAGAAGAAGCGCACCAAGTTTGTAGCGATTAGAATCGTCTTTGTCAGTTGCATGATAGAGCACAAGCCAGCCATATTTTGTGCGCAGTGGCGGCGGCCCGGCGCCGCGAATAATAGTGTCCCACGCATCGTCATGTTTTTCGTTGCGGAAGCGCGCATCGCTTTGTATGTAGTCTTTTGGATCCTCAGTGAGAGAATCTACGTAATCAACTAATGCAGTTGAGCGATCGCCACTCTTTATTCCATGAAAGACTGCATACTTCCCATTTATTTTTTCGGGGAAAATTACCCAATTTTTATTGACTTTGTTCGGTGCAGAAAGGAAAGCGTGGTTTGCCCACAGAAAACGTTTCTGCAAAAACTGATTGAGTGGCATTGAAACAACGCCAATACGGATAGAATGCCATCCTGCAAAAGCTTGGAATGAAAGAAAAACACGATCGTCAATAATAACGGCTCGCGGATCCTCAGCACCGCCCCAGCCGCCACCTGATTCATAGAGTTCGGGCGCGAACTGTCGTGGACCTTTCGGAATGTGCGAAGAGAGGACGCCAAAAACAGGATAGGAAACACGTTCATCAAAATGAATCCCGTCTTTGCTCGATGCGTAGCCAATGCGTGAAATACCATCACCTCCCATCGCACGATAAAGAAGGTGCACGCGGCCGCCAGCGAAAATTGCAGCAGGGTTAAAGACGGCTTCAGACTCCCAAAAACTTCCTGGCGTAGGAGTTAGGAGCGGGTTTGCTTTGATGCGAGCGAGCTCGAGTGCTGGTATGCGTTTGCGTTTTAATAATTTTGAGCCCGGCAGCTTTTCCCCGAGTTTGGGAAATGCGTGTTGCAGCAGAACGAGCAGGACCACATAGCCAAAACCAAGGGCAATGGCACCGTAGATAAATGTTTCCAGCTGCATCGCCATATTGCTTATGAACGACCGTACGTGTCTTCGAGGCGCACAATGTCGTTTTCGTCAAATTCTCCAAACGCGATTTCAAGAAACTGCATCGTCTCCACTCCTCCTAGCGCGCGGTGCTTTTGCCCCCGTTCAATAAAAAAACTATCACCCGCTTTTGCAGACTTTGTTTTATCGCCAATCACCACGGAACCAGAACCTGAAATAATCCGCCAAAATTCATCGCGGTTTTGATGTGTTTGCAAACTCAGTTTTTGGTGGGGAAGAACAGTAATTATTTTTACGGTAGTTTTTTCATTGAGAGTGAAGCGCTCGAAGTCGCCCCAGGGACGTTTGTCTATCGCATGGTTTGTAAGAGCAGTAAACATGCAGTGATTATACGTCATTATTGAGCGGTTTTAACAGTATAAAAACAAAACTGTGAATAAACTTATGCTTGTGGTTTGTGGTCGTGATCGTGATGATTGCGCAAGTGGATTACGAGCGGTGCGCAGGATGCAACCACAATAAGAATCAAAACAAGAGTAAGATGTTCGCCGATCCATGGCACATGTTCTCCGATAAGATACCCTGCGCCGGTAACTCCGCAGGAAAAGAGCACTGCACCGATTATGTTGTAGCGCAAGAACAATCCATACGGCATCTGTGCAACACCCGCAATCATCGGCGCAAATGTGCGCACAACGGGGATAAAGCGGGCAAGAATGATGGTTTCTGGCCCGTATTCTTCATAAAAGGCGTGGGCTTTTGCGACATGTGAGGGCTTGAAAAACAGTGACTGCGGTTTTGTAAAAAGTTTTGGCCCGAGTTTTGCGCCGGTCCAATAGCCCGTTGAGTCGCCAAGGATAGCTGCACAGGTAAGGATGGGCATCAATAGCCAGATGTTGAAAATATCTTGAGATGCAAGTATTCCGGCGGTAAAAAGGAGAGAGGCACCAGGAAGAAAGACGCCGACAATGACTCCGGACTCAAGAAAAAGTATAAGCGCAAGTCCGGGGTAGCCAATGAGCGTGATGAGCTTGATAAACTGACCGTGTGCGAGATAATTGAACGCAAGTGCTGAAAGCATAAAGTTTAGTATAAGTCTCTCGAGCGCAGTTGCTCCATGCGTTAAAATGTTGTATAGTAATTTTTACAAGTAAACCACGAAAGAGGAGAGCCATGTCCGCACCTGCGCGAAAAAAACTTCTCAGAGCACATCAGTTCTGCGGTCACTGTGGCCATAAGCTACCACCATTTCCTGAGGGGAAGTGGGAAGTGTACTGCTGCAACTAAAATGTGGAGAATCGACGTATATCAACGCACTTCCTGTCACAAACCTCATCATTCCATACGGGCCAGGGATTATCATGGTTCGCCGTGGTGAAGAGCCGGGCAAGGGCCTTCTTGCGCTTCCTGGAGGTTTCGCGATGATAGAGGCCTGGCAGGAAGCAGGAGCACGCGAAGCATGGGAAGAAGTGAATGTTCACATTCTTGATCCTCTCTCGTCAATCGACCACTTTCACACGGTCAGCATCACAGACGGATCGCAAACGCTGGTTTTCGGGATCGTGCGCTCGGGTCAGTATATGATGCTCCCATTCCAACCGACTGCGGAAGTGCAAGAGCGGCTCGTGATGACCAAAACCCTTTACGGAGCACTCGACAAGAAACGAATTGCGTTTATGACTCATAGAGAGGTGCTGGACAAGTACTTCCAGCAGCTCTCTTGACATCAAAGAGGGTGCCCAACGGGCACCCTCTTTATACATACACTACACAAAGCGCTTCGGCACCGGATGCTTTTTGCACATCTTTTTGATCTCAGCCTGCACTTTTGCGAGGACTTTTTTGTCAGTGCGATTTTTGATCGTTTCAATCATCAGTTCAGCAATACGAGCACACTCCTTTTCTTTGAAACCACGGGTTGTAGCAGCTGGTGTCCCAAATCGAATGCCAGATGGGTCCATTGGCTTCCTTGTATCATCTGCAATTGAGTTCATGTTGAGTGTCATGCCGACGGAATCAAGAAGCGTTTCTGCTTCACGGCCGCCGATGCCAAATGAAGTCCATACATCAACAAGAAGCAAGTGATTTGAAGTGCCGCCGGTAATCATCTTTACTCCGGCTTTCGCAAAGACTCTCTCCATCGCTTTTGCGTTCTTTAATACCTGCTTTGCATATGACTTAAACTTCGGAGAAAGAGCCTCTCCAAAACACACAGCTTTTGCGGCTATGTTGTGCATGAGTGGTCCCCCCTGAAAGCCTGGGAAAACAGCCTTATCAATCTTCTTTGCAATTTCTTCTGACTCGCGCGTGAGAATCATGCCACCACGGGGGCCACGCAAGGTCTTGTGTGTGGTAGTCGTCATTACATCAAATCCATAATCAAATGGATTTTTCACCGCTTTACCAGCTATCAAGCCTGCGATGTGCGCCGCATCCATGATGGCAATCGCGCCGACTTCGTGCGCTATATCAGCCATGCGCTGGTAGTCAAGCTCGCGAGGATATGCTGAGTGACCCGCAAGAAGAATCTTAGGTTTCTCTTTGAGCGCTACTTCGCGCATAGCATCGTAGTCCATTTCGCCTGTCTCGACGTTTTTCATTTTGTATCGCACGAATCTGAAAATTTTGGTGAGATAGGTGACCGGGTGGCCGTGGGTAAGATGGCCGCCATGAGAGAGATCCATACCGAGTACCGTGTCGCCTGGTTCAAGGAGTGCAAAGTATATCGCCACGTTTGCAGCAGCGCCAGCGTGTGGTTGCACATTTGCAAATGCTGCACCAAAGAGCTTTTTTGCACGCTCTATTGCGATGCGCTCTACCTCATCGGTGAATCTCTGGCCACCATAGTAGCGCTTGCCCGGGTATCCTTCTGAATACTTGTTCGTAAAAATAGACGCATTTGCTTCACGCACTGCCATTGACGCATAGTTTTCTGAAGGGATGAGCTCAAGACCTTCTGCCTCACGTTTCTCTTCGCCTTCAAGTGTTTTGTAGACTGCTTTGTCCTGACGTTTGATATGGGGGTAGTTCATAGGGTTTAGGGTTTAGCCGGTAGTGAAATGCAGAGTACCAAATAAATTAGATCATATGCGGATTATTTTGGATACGTGTGAATATAGTCTCTCATGGATTACTTCACGCGGCAAAATGCCCTGTTCATTGGCACAATCTATCTTTTTCCAGGTACTATTTTTCTGAATGATGGCAAGTGCGCTCTTTTGAGTATCTGCAAGGTGCTTCACGTTACTTTCTGCCTGATCGAGTGAGCCGAGTGCGATATACTTGCGTTTCTCCTTTTCGCTCCGTTCAGCCAAAAGGCGAAGCGAAAGCTCAACGGGAAGGTTGAGATAAAAGATGATCTCCGGGCGCGGGAGTGCAAAGATTTTGTGCTCAAGCGTGTCGAGCCAATTTAAAAATTCTTTACGCTTTTTCAAATCAGCGATTTTGCCACCTTGGTGCATCTGATTTGAACTGACGTAGCGGTTGAGAATAACGTTTGTTCCTGACGAGAGCCACGATTCTAGCTTTGCTTTAGATTCCCAGCGATCGGCGGCGTAGAGCACAGAGACAATGTAGGGGTCGACTCCAATAAAGTCTCCGTGTTTACCGGAGAGACAATCGCCAAGCAGTTTTCCAAAAAAATGCTCTGAGTACTGGGGGAAATCAAGCGTTTGTACCTTCACTTTCTCTTTTTTTAAGCGATCAAGCAGCAATTTCGTCTGGGTGGATTTGCCCACGCCATCAGACCCGTCGAGTACGATGAGCTTGCCCGGTGTTTTCTTTCCTCGCGTGTGCTGTACACCTTTTCTCATATTATCTATAGTCGCCCGCCCCCTGTATCGTGCCGCGCTTCTTTCTAGCGTGCAGTTTTTGAATGTTCATTTCTGCAACTTTTTCAATTGAGCTGCCGGTGAGGCGAGCAATTTGTGAGATATACCACAGAACATCACCAGTTTCGTATTGAATCTCTCGGGCCTTCTCTTTAGTAAGGATGCCATTGTCATCGCGAATAATTTTCTTAACTTTGTTTACGAGTTCGCCGACTTCGCCCGCAACACCAAGTGTCACATAGAGTAACGCCTGCTCTTTTTGGAGGTTCTTAAACGCGGCGGTTTTATTCGCATTTTTTTGGTATTCTCTAAAATCCATAAAAACATTGTATCACACGGCACTATAATTTCCCGATGTACCATGTCATGTCCGACCGGACATAACATGGTACATTTGAAATACCAGCAGTAATACAAGTGAAGAAAAAGAGGGAAATAAAAAAGGGCGGAGATAAAAGAAGAGATAAGGTGGTGGAGAGGGGAAAAGAACACGGGCAAAGAAAAAGTGGTAAAAAGATGCTAAAAGAAAAGCCAGTGTCACCACCGGCCGAGGATGTTGTCTGGATGCTCTTTGTTAAAGAGCTTCTCACTCTGTTCGAGTAAAAAGATGTTTTTGATACGAGCGGCTATCATGGCGCTCCAGCATGATTCACAGCACCACCAGTGACCCCAGAGATACACGTCAGCTCCTGCGGCGCCTCGTACCTGTGCCATCGCTTTTCCCTCAGCGTGATTTTTAGGATGACATCCTTCGCAGAGGTCGTACCCTTGCCCCGTCGGAATGTTGAGGCGTACCCGTTCGCAGACATGGCTTTTATGGTATCCACTACCATTTGCCGCCGTTGCAATAACAGTGCCCTCTTTTACCACAACGGCAGCAGTTTTTATCGCATCGTCAAGAGACTCGGTGAGGGCGATGTGGCGGGCCATCGCCATAAACGAATTGTCGAGAGAAACATACTGTATTTCCCGTCCCGCAGGCTGATATGGGTACTTGATTTTCATGGCAAATATCTCCCAGTGCCTTCGGAGTATATACCACGTTTTGAGTCTCATATATACTGCTCTCATGACCAAGTTCGATGCACTCTACCAAGACCTGTTGCGTCGCATTGTCAAAGATGGCGTGCGCGAAATAAATAATCGCACCAAGCACGAAGTTGCAGCAGTTCCCGGGATGCATTTTTCACATGATGTCGAGAAAGACGGCTTTCCGCTCCTTACGCTGCGCAAAATTCCGGTACGAATGTTCGTGGCTGAGCAGGTATGGTTTATTTCAGGCGCGCGAAAGCCTGCAGATTTTTTGCGCGATTACACGAAAATTTGGGATGCATTCACAAACCCCGCAGATACGGTCACCGTCGCCTATGGCTACCGGTGGAGAAAGCATTTCGGACGTGACCAGCTCGGGCAGCTCGTAAAGCATTTGAAGGCAGATCCAACGTCACGTCATGGCGTGGTGATTACCTGGGACCCGAGTGCAGATGGTTTAGGAGGAACTGTCCGTAAAAATGTACCGTGCCCGTACTCATTTACCGTAAACATAATTGGCGGACGACTCAATATGCACAATATTGTTCGTTCAAACGATATGGTTCTTGGCTTCCCGTCAGATGTTGCAGGCTTTGCGCTCCTTATGACCATCCTCGCGCAAAAGCTTAATGTAAAACCTGGTGTCTACTCGCACTCGATTTCAAATGCTCACATTTACGACAATCAGTACGACGCAGTAAAAGAAATGCTTAAGCGTAAAAACACACACAAACCCATCCGCCTGAGTCTCCCAAAATATAGTTACGATAAAGCGGAGAAGAAGGACAAAAAGCTTGTTGAAACGATTGCAAAAAATCTTGCTGATCAATATCAGCCGCAACCTGCTATTACTGGTTTACAAATTGTCCTTTAATTATGGCAATTCTTACAAGAGAAGAAATCCTTGCGCGAGTGCAGAAAGGAAATATTGGTATTAATCCGAGTCTTGATTCGTTTCAGTTGCAGGCACATGCGGTTGATCTTCGTTTGGGATTTACCTTTTTAGTGCCGAAATCGTGGCGCATTACCGAAGAAGGTCGCAAGGCGCTCACGATTGACCCCCTGAAAGACCATGGCCCGGAGTATTTTGATGTGATCGAACTCGAGCAGGGACAGTCGTTTGACCTCTTGCCCGGCGAGTACGTTTTGGTTTCAACGTTTGAAACTATTAAAATCCCCGATGACCTCATGGCGGTGTTGTATCCACGCTCATCGGTAAACCGCAAAGGGCTTTCTGTGGATCTGACTGGAATCATCGACGCATCATACGAAGGACCACTCACGCTTCCGATTCGAAACAACACGCGCTCCCAAATAATACAGCTGCATCCGGGTGAACGTATTTGTCAGATTGTCTTTGAAGAACTCAAGCACTCAATCAAGGCTCGCAAGAGTCGTTGGCACATGAAAGATGTCGTTGATAAGGGAAAGAAGGAGAAGACGGACGAAATGAAGTACGTTTTTAGTGGCGATATAAAGAAGCTCAAGAACGACAATAAGGCGCTCTAACGTTTTTCAAGAAAATTGCAGCCTTTTCAACCGCATCTTCGACAGACGAGTACTCTTCGAGGGTGGTGAGTCCTTTGTCGCGAATACCGCGAACCATGCGAGTGATTGGTATTTATGTTGGGCAAAGGCACAGTACTGCCTTTCCCTGAACGATCGCTTCTTGTAATTCCATGCCAAGCCCCAATGAAGGCAGGTCGAGAAAAGCGATTAGTGCGTCACAACTCCGTACGCAGCCGATGTCGTGATCGTACGCCTGTGTTGGAGTGCTATCATGCATATCAACAAAATCAAGAATTTCCGCATATCCTGCTCGAGCGAGTTGAGCTTTAAACTGAGCTACCATTTCTTTGAACGATTCAGGCGCGTGGGTAAGCGCACAGCCAACGTAGACTTTGGGGAGGGTCATGGCGACGAGTAGCCATCTTGGTATGATGCTGTTATGCAGGTAACACCGATTACAACGCGTGTTTTTCTCGAGCGTGAGCCCTTGTTTGATTTTATTCTCGAGCATATAGACAAGGTTCCAGAAAACTCAGTGCTGGTTGTCACTTCAAAAATAGCGGCACTCACAGAAGGGCGCGTAGTGCTGGCACTACGTAAGGAAGACAAAGATGCTCTTATTCAATCAGAAAGTGAATGAGCGATATCAACAAAACACTGCTGGCTTACCGTTAAAGATGGACAAGTAATGCCGAATGCTGGCGTTGATGAGTCAAATGCCGATGGAAAAATCATTTTACTGCCGAAAGACAGTTATCATTCTGCGATGAAGCTGCGTGAACGACTTCGTACGCACTTTGGCCTTACAAACTTTGGCATACTGATTACTGACAGTCGCACGAGTCCTTTGCATGCAGGTACGATGGGTGTCGCCATGGGCTATGTAGGATTTGAGGGTATACGAAATTACATTGGCACACCCGATATTTTTGGCCGTCCCCTTGCTATGACACGATCAGATGTCGCGGATGCGCTCGCTGCCTCTGCTGTTGTGTGTATGGGTGAGGGTAAGGAGCAGCAACCACTTGCGCTCATTACTGATGCGCCGGTTTTTTTTACTGACACCGTGAATACTGCCGAGCTTGCAATTTCTATCGAAGACGACATGTATCGGCCGCTGTTTGAAAATGCACCTCAGAACAAGTAAACTGCCTGTATGGACCGTGTTTTTATTGAGGGCTTGAGTGTGGCGGGGAGGCATGGCGTCATGTCTCACGAACGCAAACTCGAACAAGAGTTTGTGTTTGACATTCGAGCCTCGTTTGATGCGTCTCGCAGTGCCGTCTCTGACAGGCTTGCCGATACCATTAACTATGTTGATTTTAGAAATATAGTGCAAGAGGTTGTGGCGAGCGGTCCACATTATTTTATTGAAAAAATTCCTCAGCTGGTGATTGATAGAATTTTTGAGGATGCGAGAATTTTAGATGCTGAAGTTACCATCCGAAAACCATCGATACTGCCAAGCGGTATCCCGGGCATTACGCTCAGACGCACTCGCGTTTAGCTATGTACAAAGAGTCAAACGTGGTGATCGTGGTTGCAATCGGAGAAAACCGTGGACTGGGTAACCAGAACAAGCTCCTGTGGCATTTGCCGGAAGATCTAAAACGCTTTCGCGACCTGACTCGTGGTCACCCTGTCGTCATGGGTCGCAAAACGTTTGACTCGATTGTAGCTATTCGCGGCAAGCCACTGCCTGAGCGAGCAAATATCGTTATAACCCGTGATAAGGAAAAAGTTGCGAAGCTTGAAAGCGTGTTTCCTGTCTCTACGCTTGAAGAAGGCCTTGAACTGGCACGTACTCAAAAAGGGGGAGAAGAAATTCATATTGGTGGCGGTGCTCAGATATACGAGCAAGCGCTACCCTTTGTGGATCTTGTTCACCTTACCGTAGTCGAAGATGCGCCAGAAGCTGATACGTTTTTCCCTGAGTACGAGCATCTCTTTGTGAAAGAACAAAGCCGCGAGTCTCGTGAGGAGAATGGGCTGCGTTACGAGTGGAAAACATTACTTCGCTGACGTGCGCTGAGATACTTAAATATCAGGGACATATCCCTGCTTCCTAGAACAAATTGACTGGTCGCTCGGTGCGAGTGTTGCGCAGAATGCCTGTATTTTGTCAGTATTGAAAATAAACGCGAGTGTATCCCGGGCTCTTGAAATACAATACGAGCGTAGCGGGGGTTCTTCAAAAAAGGGACAGACCGAAAATGTCTCTACATATTCTTCTCCTGGCTTGCCTTGCATGCTAACACCGCTGACAAGACCCCTCACGCAGGCACGACGCTCCGACGCATCTCTCAGCTGTGTGCATTCTCGCGCGAGTGACTGCGGTGTTGAACCTCGATGGGTTTGCCTCGCTTCACCATTGATAAATGCCGCTAACACTTCGAGACGAATCGGGATTTTTTCAATCGTTCGTATGAAGGGAAAACTGCGAGAAAAGGGAGTTGCATAGTGGTTGAGATACCCGACGCCTATTTCGAGAGAGCATTTAAGTTGATATTCGTCTTTTTGCTCATGACAAATACGAAGCGGGCCAGTTGTAGTAAATGCAAGATTGTAGTTTGAGGCAGTCATTGCATTTGCAAGCGCGTTATACACTCCGGACATACACGCCTCTCGCCGCGAAGGGAGAACCGAGAGCGATTCGCACTGGGGTTCAACGGATTTCACCATGTGCTCCGGATCACCCCAGAGTGAAGCATCAATTGAATCAAACAGCGCATGGCCAATCCCGTGATAGCACGCTTGAGAGGCATTCAATGCTGATACTTTTGTCGGAAATGCTTCACTAAAGAGAAGCGAGGTGCAATATCGATGTCCCGAGTCTAGCGTGTGAAGCCCTTCTTCAGAGAGCATCGTTTCGATAAAGCCGTGGTAGAAACCGTACCCGCAAAATCGTGTCGATTCACGTGTCAGTACTGAACCATCGATTTTAAATCGCTGGTAGGCCGCCTTTCCAAGGACATGCATCACATCGTGGCAATTTTCTTTAAAGGTCGTGCTTTCAGAATACATATTCTCAAACAAGGTGAACGCTGCGTCGAGACCACGTCTTTTTAATTCTGTTTGTAAATCGGCTTCCCAGCACTGCGGGCGTGTTCCCCCTTGTGTTGCGGCGAGGCAGGATTCGGTACTCTCGCCGAGCGCACCGACGACCAAGATTCTTCCGACGTATCGTGGCTCAAGATGATTATGGAAGTCCCAGACGCCTGCGTTTTCAAACGTAAAACTCCACGACGCGCCTGGCACCACTCCCATAGCGGGATCAAATCCCTTCAGACGATTGTGCGAAGGATGAGAATCAGATGCCGGCCAAACAGGCGTCGTACTGTCATTTACAAACCTGACCGTTCCACCTTTTTGAATGAGCACTTCTTTTGGAGTAAACCCAGATCCGTTCCAGGTGACGGTCTCGGTAAGCGGAATTTGATAAAAATTCCATACCTCATAACATGCGTAACTGATAGCCAGAAAAAGAGCAAATGCAATAACCGTATATGCTCTTTTTGTACTCAGGCGCACCATATGAGCATCATACTAGATGCGTATAGGAGAGGGTAGCACTCGGGGCACACATGCAGTACAGTGCCATTAGAATCATGCCGCAGTGGCATGATAATCACGGAGAAAAGTGATGATTATCTCTCAAGGCAAAACCCAAAATAATCCACGCAATTAATGACAGTTGTGTTGAGATTATGTCAAAAAACGACATCACCGCAGGTGATGGAAAACGACATGATATTATTCCAGGCAAAGGCGCCCTTTGTAACTCTGTGACCTGTGAAGTGTTTTTGCTCTTGAGCAGGTTCGGTATCCCTGTCGCCTTCATGGACCGTGGTTTACGAAACACGTTCATCGCAGAGCACTGCAGTATGCTGCCGTTTGAGGTGGTCATTCGTCGCGAGGCAGCGGGTTCTATTTGTAAGCGACTGCCTGCGCTTACACCGGGCACGGTGTTTGATCCTCCTGTCGTCGAATTCTACTTGAAGACAACGGAGAAACAGTTTCGAGGCATCACTGTTTCTAGCGATGATCCGCTCATCGTCTCTCAGTATCCAAACAGTGTCTCCGTCACACGAGCATCCGAGAATGATACGGTTGAAAATCGAGTCAATGTCGAAGGTGTTTTTCGTGAAGAAGAGCTTTCCTATTTCTCCGAAATGAACACCATCATTCGGAAAGCTATGTTCATCTTGGCACGAGCGTTCTTACTCCAAAACTGTAACTTGATCGACCTCAAGGTTGAATTTGGTGTGACACCTGAAGGCAGGCTTGTCGTTGCCGATGTCATTGATCCAGACTCGTGGCGTCTCGTAAGCCCGTATGGCTCACATCTCGACAAGCAGCCGTACCGAGATGGCGCACCGCCAGAAGAGATTAGCAAGCGGTACCAGGAGGCCGCTGATCGGGTGCGGCTGTTCAGATGGATCCCACCACACGCAATTGCGACTGGGTGATGCACAAAGGTCTCGCGAGGAAACTCGCGGGACCTACTGTTTGAGCCCGAGTCCGGTGCGAATCAAGTACCAGTTGATACCAATAAGTACTATCGCTATTGCAGAAAGGACAGCACACGAAAGCCAGAGTGAGATATCACTCATACCGAGAAAACCATAGCGAAAACCATTAATGAGATAGAAGAGCGGGTTTGCATAGGTGATGTACTGCCACCACGCAGGAAGCGTGTGGATAGAATAAAAAATACCGCCGAGATATACGAGAGGGGTGAGAACAAACGTCGGGACAATGTTTATACCATCTATTGATTTTGCATAGACGCCATTAACGAGACCCGCAAGCGAGAAAATGAGTGCGGTGAGAATACCAAAGCCCAACACGATAAGTGCATTGTGGAAGGTGAGTATAAGACCAGTGAAAAACAAAGACACGGTAAGGACGAGCGCACCGACAACGATTCCGCGTACTACGCCACCGCCAATAAATCCGGCGATAAGAAGCCACGGGGGCATCGGGGAGACGAGCAGCTCGTCAATTGAGCGTGCAAAAAACTTTGAGGAGAAGAACATGAAAGAAGTATTTGCATACGAGGTCGTGACAATTGCAAGCATGACGAGCCCGGGGACTACAAATTGCATGTAATCAACCCCCTGCATTTGCCCGATACGAGACCCAAGCACGGTACCAAACACGAGAAAATAGAGTGTCGAAGTGATAACGCTGGGCAGAAATGTCTGGACCCAAATTCGAAACATGCGAATAACGTCCTTGCGAATCATCGTATAGAATGCGATCCATTTTTGGTGCGCTGTCATACTATTTATGAGAAGTGAGTTTCAAAAAGACGCGCTCAAGTTGGCCTGCGCCGTATTCATCTTTTCCTTCTCCGTCACCGTGCTGTGCAAGAATACCCTGCATCGTCCCGTTTACAACTATCTCTCCCTTGTTGATGATAGCGACGTGCTTTGCAAGTTGTTCTGCTTCTTCAAGATAGTGTGTTGTAAGGAGAATAGTGAGTCCTTCTGACGTAAGTTTTTTGAGATAGTCCCACATGCCGCGGCGCAACTCAACATCGACACCTGCCGTCGGTTCGTCAAGAATCAAAAAACGCGGCGTATGGACGAGGGCGCGTGCGATCATAAGGCGGCGTTTCATGCCACCGGAGAGTTCCATCGCCTTGCCATGCATTTTGTCACCAAGCCCCAGATCACTAAGGAGCTGCTCAGCGCGGGGGAGAGCGCGAGAGCGGGACATACCATAGTAACCGCCCTGATTAGTTACAATATCAATCGGCTTCTCAAAGGGGTTAAAGTTAATTTCTTGCCCCACCAGTCCAATCTGGGCTTTTGCCCCCTCGGGTTCGGTTTCGATATTATGACCAAAAACCGATACGGTACCACTTGTTTTAGTGGTAAGGCCCGCGGTTATGCTAATGAGGGTCGTCTTTCCTGCACCATTAGGTCCAAGGAGTGCAAAAAAATCACCGGCAGGAATCTCGAGCGAGACACCTTTGAGTGCTTGAAGGCCGGTTTTATACGTCTTTTTGAGGTCGACAATGGAGAGGGCCGATTGCATAGCGGGGAGTATATCATGCATGCACGTCAGACTCGACCTGCCGCATTTCTTTATGGGTGACTGAACCGTCTTCGGCGATATCATAAATGAGAATACCGCCAAAGAGCATCTCGATATCTTTTACCGCTTCATCAGGGATGTGCTCTAAGTGCTTCATAAGAGCGCGTATTGCATTACCGTGAGAGACAATAAGAACATTGTTTCCTCCCTTCAAAAGAGGTAAAATTGACTCTTCATAAAACGGCACAACGCGTGCAAAAACCATTTTTAAAGTTTCGCCGTTGGGAACAGGACAGTCCCATTCGCGTCGCACTTTCTCCCACTGCTCGTGCCCGATAAGCTGCTGCATTTCCCACTTATTCTTTCCCGTGTAGTCCCCGTAGTCGCGCTCGTTTATGCTGCTCGAGTGGACTGTTGGTACGTGGATGAGGTTCAAGGTTTCAAGCATGCATGAGAGCGTTTCTATCGAGCGCACCTGCATCGACGCAAACGCACGGTCAATGTGAATGTCGCGAATAAGTTCACCCATTTCGCATGACTTTTTGAATCCATACTCGGTAAGATGACTGTCACGGTTCCCTGTCCATAAACCTTTTTTGTTCCATTCTGACTCGTGATGTCGAGCAACGATGAGTTTTGCCATATGAATAGCATAGCATCACTTCTGCTATACCCGGTAGTAAGCCGCTGGCCCAACCCACTTGTTGATTGTGTAATGCGAGATCACCAAAACGAGTTTTTTTGCTCTTTACTCACTTCGAAAAGGTTATGAACAAGCCAGGAGCATACTAACCGTGTATACTAAAATCATGAAACTACTTATCTTTGATGCAGATGCAAAAACACGCCAGATATTTTCAGCGGCCTTTCCAGAACATGAGCTTGTTTTTTTCGAGCATTCACCAAAAAGTGATGACCTGACCGCGCATCCTGATGCTGAAATTGTGTCTATCTTCACCGCTTCGACCTTTAAGGAGGATAGTGTCGACGCTTTGCCACACTTGAGGTGTATTGCGACGCGATCAACGGGTTTTGATCACATTGCCGTTGAGTATGCAAAGCACAAGGGAATTACGGTGTGCAACGTCCCGCGCTATGGCACACATACGGTGGCGGAGTTTACCTTTGCACTCATTCTGGCACTGTCGCGAAAAGTTCCCGAAGCCGTCCAGCAAGTACGAGATAAGGGAAGTATGACCACTGCGCCTTTTGAAGGCATTAATCTTTTCGGAAAGACGTTAGGTGTCATCGGTACAGGCGCAATCGGAAAAAGTGTCGTACGCATCGCACAAGGTTTTGGTATGTCGATTCTTATGCACGACCCATTTCCTGCGCATGAAATTGAAAATGAACACACAAAATATGTTGCATTTGATGATTTAATAAGACAATCAGACATTATCACGCTCCACGTACCGTATACCAAAGAAAATAAACACATCATCGGGAAAGATCAGTTCACTCAGATGAAGCACGGTGTCTATCTTATCAACACGGCACGAGGCGAACTCGTCGACACTCAAGCCCTCTGCGATGCGCTTGAGTATGGCACGGTGGCAGGTGCGGGGCTCGACGTGCTCGAAGCTGAGCGCGAACTTAAAGATGAACAACGCACGGTAACCAACGCGCCACCGGAAGTCTTGCAGACACTGATTCGCGACCGTGAGCTCATCGATAATCCACGAGTCTTGGTGACACCTCATATCGCATTCTTCTCACGAGAAGCATATGAAGAGATTCTCACTGTGTCAGTAAAAAACATCCAAAACGCCATCGCAGGTACACCATCTAACACGCTGTAAGTATGAACAAAATTACCACCATTCATGCGAGAGAAATAGCCGACTCTCGCCAAAAGCCCACACTCGAAGTCACGGTAGAAGCAGGAAGTTTCTCAGGCTCTTTTGCGATGCCTTCTGGCGCATCGACAGGTGTGTGGGAAGCATGCGAACTACGCGATCATGAAGGCGGCATGTCACTCGCACTTGAAAAAATTGATACGGTTATTGCCCCGGCGTTAATCGGTATGGATGTAGGCGGCCAAGCGGCGGTTGATGTAAAAATGTGCGAACTTGACGGCACCGAGCAAAAGAAGAATCTCGGTGGCAACACCATACTCGGCGTGAGTCTCGCTACGGCGCGCTGTGCAGCGATCGCGTCAGGACAAGAACTATACACGTACTTGCGTACACTCGAAACGATTCCAACATCACGCAAAACGCCACTTTTGTATCTCAACTATATTAATGGCGGCAAACACGCCCATTCACCGATTGCGTTTCAAGAACATATGCTGGTTCCACGCATGGATTCTGTTGCAGAAGCGCTCCTTTGTGCACAGAAAATATCAGGCGCTCTCGAAGAAATCCTCCGCACCAACTACGGTGAAGAAACCGCTCGCTCGATGGGTGACGAAGGCGGATATGTGATGCCAGCTGCGGGATACACCGTGCCGTTTGAGCTCCTCGTGCAGGCAATAGCGCAAGCAGGGTTTGAAGGGAAAGTGGATATTGCAATCGATGTCGCTGCGACGTCATTTTATGACAACGGTGTCTATGCAGTCGATGGGAAAGCGCATGACTCGCATTCCATGACGTCACTCTATCGCAGACTGATTGCTGATTTTCCAATTCTTTCTATTGAAGACCCGTTTTACGAGGAAGCCTTTGCTGATTTTGCCTATCTCAAAAAGGAACTTCCGACAAAAATTGTCGGTGATGACCTAACGGTCACCAATGTAAAAAGACTCCAGATGGCAATCGATGCTGAAGCAATAAGTGCCTTGATTATTAAGCCGAACCAAATTGGAACTCTTACCGAGACCTTGGCGACGATGAAGCTTGCCCGCGCAAACAACATCGACTGCATTGTGAGTCACCGCAGTGGGGAAACTATGGATGATTTTGTAGCAGACCTCGCCTTTGCCTTTGGTGCCTTCGGACTCAAAGCTGGTGCATTGCGGAAGCCGGAACGAAAAGTGAAATATGATCGGCTCGCGGTCATTTCTCGTCACTGATTGTACTGAGGAGATACGCGGAAGGGCTCAGCTTCCCAGGCCCGCATCCGCTCTCGCTTTTCCAAAAGTCAGCTCTGGTGGCGTCCAGTAACACAACCCAATTAGTATTATAATATCACAATATTGAATATATATCAAGTACAACTGGAGACTTCAATCTGGTATGGTTGGCACGTGAAAAACAAGAAAAAAATTGGTGTAACTGCAGGAGCATTCGACCTCTGTCATGCTGGGCACATGCTCATGTTTAAGGAAGCCAAGCGAAAGTGTGACCAGCTCGTTGTCCTCCTGCAAGATGATCCGTCGCTCGATCGTCCCGCAAAAAACAGACCCATCATGTCGCTCAAAGAGCGCACAATAATCCTCGAAGCCATCAAGTACATCGACAAAGTAGTCACCTACAAATCAGAAGCTGACCTCTACCGACTCCTCAAACGCTTGAAGCCCGACATCCGCATCATCGGTGCAGACTGGAAAGGAAAGCAGTATACCGGTTACGACTTACCGATACGCGTCTATTTTAATTCTCGTTCGCACACGTACTCATCGACCGAGCTTCGTGACCGTATCTACGAAGTTGAGAAGGCAAAAAGGTCTACAAGTGCGAGCTGACAATGTACGTGCGAGTGTGGTGTCTACAATGCCAAACAACCGCCCGAAAGGGCGGTTGTTGTGGCCTCTCACAAGTGGTTGCTAGTTTGTGACCGTGAAGGAGAGACCTTGGGTCGTGCCATTGGCATTCGTTACATAGATGGTATACGAACCAGGGACAACTCGCACGGGATTGAAGTTACAGTACCCACTCGTTTGCACATCACATGCTGAGATGTACGAAGGAATAGTGAAGTAGAGCTGGTTCCCATTTGCAGAGTATGCGTGTTGTACGCCACCTGCGCCGAAGCGAATGGTGTTGTCAGCCGTAAAGCCAGAGCCGGTAAGAATAACCAGTGTTCCTAAGGAGCCTGAAGTCGGAGACAGTGAGTTCAAGTACACCGAGCCCGTGCCGGTCGAGTTACCAACGTTCACCGTTGTTGACATCGTATTGGATACGCCGTTTGAGTTGGTGACTGTCACCGTGATGGTGTAGGTGCCCGCCTGCGGGTAGATGTGTGAAAAACTCGTCTGCTGTGAACCCGCGCCATAGATACTCTGTGCTGCCTGCGCCTGACTGTACTGATACAAGTACTCGTCACCCCAGCGAATCGAGACCGAAGCATACTGCGATGATGGATTGTAGAACGAGACATTCCACGTACCCTGAACACCTACAGCAAGTGACGTAGGACCCGAGATACTGTTGATGACTGGCTGTGAAGCGGTGCCAAGACTACTTACGTAGAAGGAGAGAAGGTTACTAACCTGACCAGATGAGTTTGAGACCGAAACATCGTAAGAACCGATTGAGACTACTTGTGAGCCATAACCAGTCAAGTTTGCAGGAATGGTGAAGGAAATTGAGCGACCATCAGGAGATGAGAGGTTTGTGATGATACCCGTCCCAAATCGCACGGTATTACCCGTCGTTGAGAAGCCCTGGCCATAGATAGTTACGTTTGAACCAACGGCACCAGCGTTTGGTGCAACAGAGTAGAGCGCAATCGGTACTGTGGCGCATGGGAAGTTAGTCGTGCCACAAGCGGGAAAGTACTGCGGGTTGTTGTACCCTGGATTATAAGGGTATTGAGGATACTGGATTGGGAAGTAGGGGGTGGGGAGTGTTGGGGTAGGAAGGTAACTTACACCGCCACACGAGACGCGCGAAATCGCATCGCGAGTTGCCGCATCAACGATACCAGTGCTTGGCAGTCCCTG
Source organism: bacterium (assembly GCA_009924895.1). Classification (GTDB taxonomy): domain Bacteria; phylum Patescibacteriota; class Minisyncoccia; order Phycocordibacterales; family UBA2100; genus UBA10103. Next base: position 2,291 of record RFQR01000008.1, on the reverse strand, counting down.
TGCACCTTGGAAGTTCTGCACTGCAACTTTCGTCGCATCACCAAAATAGCCAGTAACCATCCATGATCCACCACCTGCATAGTTTTGATTAACCAAAAAGCTCTGAAGCGTGAGAACGTCTGATCCGCGAGAGCCTTTGGAAAGGGTGCTCGTAATCGTCGTACAGGTTCCGACTGTCGGAATGCCGCTATAGGTCTGTGCCATGGCGGGCGATGTCGCTACACCGAGGACAAGTGCAGACAAGAAACTGATTAAGGTGATTTTTTTCATGATGATGTGGTTAACTGACTCCTACTTGGTAAAACAATAACATTATACACTATCCTGATAAAAATGCAATACCCCCTCCTCTTTATGCTATACTGAATTATATGAATCGTTTTTTAATGGCGTTTTTTCTTGCTTTTTTGGCTTTAAGCTCACCGGTCCTCGCACAGAGCCGCGCGTTTGAGGTCTCGGGGTGGATACCGACCTGGCGCAGTGCAACCGGAACCGCCGAGGCCCTCGCACACCTACCACTTTTTACCGAAGTAAACCCCTTTTCGTATACCGTAAAGTCTGACGGTACGATTGCAAAGACGCAACTCTTTGACGGTGAACCATGGGCAACCTTGGCGATCACGTCTCGTTCTCAAAAGGTGCGCTTTATCCCGACGGTTGCCTGGAGTGATGGTGCTGCTATTCATCGCATCCTTTCAAATGCAAAAACGCGTCGCGCACTTGCTGACGAAATTGCGATGTTGGTGCGAGAAAAAAATTGGGACGGCATTGATATTGATTTTGAGAACAAGCGAGCTGAGACGAGACCATACTTTTCGCTTTTTTTGCAAGGCCTACAGACACGGCTTGGTAGTAAAAAGTGGCTCATGTGTACCATAGAGGCGCGCACCCCGGTTTCATCCCGCTACACAAAAAAGATACCAAAAGATGCAACCAACTATGCAAACGACTTCAAACAGATTGCAAAATGGTGCGATCGCGTGCGTATCATGACGTATGATCAAGGAACAATTGATGTAAAACTCAACGCTGATGCGCTCGGTCCGTACATGCCAAATGCAGACATCAAATGGGTAGAAAAAGTGATGAAACTCGCGCTCGCTGACATCCCCAAAAAGAAATTGGTGATGGGAATACCGACATATGGTAGCGAGTATGAAGTAACACCGTTTACAAACGGAGGATACGAGTATGACCGACTGTGGTCATTTAACCCACGTTATGCGGTTGATCTTACTGCCTCACTGAATATTCCTCCTACGCGCAATCAGGCAGGAGAGCTTTCGTTTGTGTATACGCCAAAGAGCGCCGTGTCCTCTGCAGACAGCCTTGATACGACTACGGGAACAGCGGTATCGACCTCAAGTGCCACTGGCGAGGGCTCGTTTTCCACGACAACACCATTTCGGCTGCTATGGTGGTCTGATGCGCAGGCAATTGCAGACAAAGTGGCGCTTGCAAAAAAATTGGGTATACGTGGTGTTGCGGTGTTTAAGATTGACGGAGGTGCCGACCCTAATATGTGGGGGCTTCTGCCGTAGCAGGCACGAGCGAATCGCTGTGGCGGAGAAAGTATCAGTCAAAAAACAGTAGAAGAGGCGACGGGCGTCGCCTCTTCGTAGCACTTTACGGCTCATCATACCGATCTGCTTCCCGGATTGCGAGGTAGCGATCATTGGCCATTTTGAGCGCAAATCCCGACATGAAGGCAAAAAGCGCACTTGTAAAAAGAAGTTCTGGCCACCATTTTACTAGGCTGGCAATTCCGCACAGGATACTTACCAGCATGATTGAGGCAGTGCTTGCAACGAACCAGCGAGGGAATGGTTTCATGTCTTAGTTCTCCGCTATAAAATGCCGCACACCGGCACTTCTGTGAGTTGTATACACTGGAGCGTGCTAAAACTCAAGTCTGGTGCTATCCCCACGAGGGGTGGCGCTTCAAGAGGCGGGCAGGTAGACTGATGCTATAGCAGATAATCATTAATTTGTGCGTATGGCAAAAGCCAATTCAGCATTTATGAAACCGATGACCCTCACCGCTGACCTTGAAGCCGTGGTCGGTGAGGGTCCGAAGGCACGTTCAGAAGTCGTAAAGGGTCTCTGGGCATACATTAAGAAGCACGGTCTCCAGGACCAGAAGAATAAGCGGAATATCAACGCTGATGACAAGCTTAAGAAAGTCTTTGGTGGAAAGGATACAGTATCAATGTTTGAGATGACGAAACTTGTTTCAAAGCATTTGAGCTAAGATATACCCCATGCTGAGCAAAAAAGCCCTCGAGGGCTTT
>RFQR01000070.1 GCA_009924895.1 bacterium | reverse complement strand
GACAAAGAGAATCAAAGGATTTGGTTGCGCCACCGTGGGTGGACGTGATAGGGTGAATCGTCGACAAGGTGCGTCAGGGTGCGACGCCTCTTGAATAGCCCGCTGCGTGGAGCGCGACAGCCACGACGAAAACCCCCGGTGCGCGCCGGGGGTTTTTGTTTGGGTTGTGGGGTGGGGGTCAGAGCGCCGGGACGTCGATCGTTTCGGGACGGTGCATCGCCGTCTGGAAATCAGCCGTGCAAGGCAGCACCGTGCCGAACGCGCGGTAGTCGTCGGGCGTGGCGGGGGTCAACAAGGGCAACGCATCGTAGGTCGCCTTACCCATGAAGAAACACGTCTCGACGTTGTGCGCGTCCCGAAAGAGAACAACGACCGCCCCGGTTTTGCCGACGTTGGCGGCAGCGCGGCGAAGGGCTTTGCCCTCTGCGAGCAACGACGCCGCCTTTTCGTCACGCTGGCGCATTTTATCCGAAAGAGCGCGGCAGCGTTCGTGGTTGTGCTTGTGCTTGAAATGGTTTTCGTCGTTGCGCTTCCAGCACGCAGAGCAGCACGCGAGCGCGGGGCAGTAGTTGTAGGGGCAACGGTGCTTGCGCGCTCCCGCCGTTCCGCAGACGTCACAACAAAGCGACCTTCCCTGATAGCTGTATCCCATAACCTTTCACCTACCTTTCGCACATTAGTCTTTCAACCTTGACTGTTTATTATGGGCGTAATAAACACGATGCCGGAAAAGACTAATGCGCGAAAGGACGGTGCAGAATGACGAGCGAAGAAAAGCGACGGCTCCGCGATCAAGCTATCGCGGCGATCGTTGCGATGCTGAACAGCGACAACGGGCTGACACGACTGAACGAGCTTGTCGTTTTCCCCGATCCGTTCAACGACGTTGGCACTCTCGCGTCCGTGATCGGCGTCGAAATGGACGACGGTTACATGAAGGTCACGCTGAAAATCCACAACGACGAAGTCGTTGTCTGAAAGGCGGTGCAGAATGGAAACCCCGGAAGTCTTGAACGGTTGGTCTGTGCTCTCTAGCTACCGCTGCCCGCAGGGAAAGGGAGATCGCCCCTCGCGTATCATCCTCGCGCAGAATGGGCGAAAGTTTGTGACTGCCGTGATCTGCGACGGCGAAACCGAGTGGTATTGGGGTCACTACTTCCACGGCTTTACGAACACCGTCGACGACGATTTCATGGAGGCCAACGAAGATTTCCGTGCGCGGGTTCGTCGCGGCTACTGAACGACTCGACAAACAACCTAACCTGCCTTGCCGGGAAAGCCCCGGCTTGAGGCATTGAAAGGTGGTGCAGAATGGATACGCAAACCTTGTTGCGGGACGTCGCGGACGAGATCGATAACTTTTCGGTTATCCCGGCAGATTGCCGAGACAAGGCCGCAAAGTTCTTTGCAGACTACAAGACCGCCAACGGTGATCCAGACACGTTGTTGTCGGAGGGAGTGGAAACCCTTGTCGGGATTCTCGCGCGGGTAGGATTGTTGCGGATCGACATTGTCAGCGATCCGGCGCTTCCGCGAGCGCAGCGAAGGGCGACAGCGATCTTTGTCGTCACCTGCACTAGCCTTGCGAACCGCGACACCTTCGCGTTTCTCGACGAGTTGTGCGCCCACCTTGGCGACAAAGCACCCTATCGTCTTGCGGGAGGGCTTGCCGTCAAATCAAAGCCCGCACCTGTCAGGATTCTCCGCAACGGTCGCGCAGTATTCGCGGGCTGATCCCACCCCACAAGCTAGACTGCTTCGCCGGGAAAGCCCCGGCTTGAGGCATTGGGAGGCCAGCATGGTCACAATCGCAAAGCCGTTTTACGAGCGGCACGACAGAAAAGATCACGTCATTTTGTGGAAGTTTCCGATTGAAACGAAAACGACCAACAGCGCAAAGATCGTCGAGGCGATCCGCGCACAACCAGAGTTCCAAAAACTCCGCGACCTGTTGACGCAGGCGGGCAACGGGGGCTTGCTCGGGGTTTCGGAACGACGCGGAACGACGAGTGTTCGACAACGACGTCGGCTTCGTCGCGGCTACGTTGTGGGACGACGAGGGATCGAAGTGAAACGCTACGTCGTCGACAAAGAGGGGATCGCGCTTTCACTCGATCCTCTTTCCCCTGTCCCGTCGCCCGACGAAGGCACCGTCGTCGACCTCACCGACGACCGCGCCGAGGAATGGGAGCGGTTCTGCGCCGACGCCGCCAAGTGGCGCTCGTTCTGGACTGCTCGCGTGCGTCAAGCAGCGAAGGCGAAAGCCCCTGCCTCTCGTCCTGCTCGGCGTCTGACCCTTGTTCGGTGAGGGAAGGGCAAGGCGGGGGTGCGTACTTGCGCTGGTCAGGGCCAGCGTAGTACGTTCCCGCGCGCGGGTGGCAACACCACCCCCGCAGCACTTCCGCTGCGGGATCCGAGGATACACAAAATGGCAATCGCCGTCACCGAAGGTTTGCAAGGCAATCTGTCGGCTTCTCTCACGTTCGCGTCGATCAACGGCACGGACACGATCTCCAACGCGGCGCTGTCGGCGGCGTGTTCGGGTCGTCTCAAGCAAGTTGTCGACGCCAGCTACGCCAACATCGCCGCGTTCCTGTCGGCGTGGGCCGCTGCCGGTGGCCTGCTGTCGCTCCAGAGCGATCGTCCGTCGACGACGGCGGTGTTCGCCCTCGCCGCGAACAAGGTGATCGTGAGCGTCGTCGATACGGGCGCGGGCAACTGCGCGCTTCGTCTCGCGCTCGCGCACTCGCTCCCGCGCTGATCCCCCTTACTCGCGCGGATCGCCTCCCCTCGACCCCGCGCTCGCAGTAGGAGCAGA
>RFQR01000069.1 GCA_009924895.1 bacterium | reverse complement strand
TTCGACGCCTCATGCCATGAGGGAATAACCGCTTTCGGACAGATAACGCCCAAGGCGAGCCCGAGATTTTTGGCAACCGAGCAGGCGGTATAGGTTTTTCCGACCCCGGTCGAACTAGAATCGACCGCCGAAAGATTGGTTTTCAGGATTTCTACAAGGCGGGTCATAGGCTCAACTTGCCATTTTAGGAGCCCGGAGGAGTCGATTTTGGCGTCCTCCAAGGCTAATTCGTGGAGTTGCCCATCCATAAAATGCGTGACTTCCCAAGTGCCGTCAGGAAGTTTCCGGGGAGAGATACCATGTTTGCGAAGATAAGTTTTATACCTCGCCCATAACGACCAAAACCCGGTAGTGGGACGGGCGGTACGGATAAGTGTACCGCCCCGGGCGGTCATTATCGGACGGGGTTCAGTCCAAACGGCAACGGAATCTAGGTCCATCAGGTTCTTTTCGGTCCTTTTGATTCTGCAATTTACTAATAACGGCTTTTATAGCCGATGCCTTGTAATGCTTTCTCCCGGTGACAAGGTGAAGCTCCCGGAAAAGGGAGGAGATGATAAGTGACACCTCCTCCTCTGATAAGTCCTCGAAAATATATTTCATTCGGGTTTTACAAACCAACCCTTGCGTTCAATGGATGCGATGCCCTGCGGGGGCATTTCCCGGGACACTTTGTAGTAAAAATCCATCGCTTTATTCCGACTAATGAATCCTTTCGGACCATCCTTGTCCCAAACGATGAAGGGGGCAAGATAAAGCCAAAATTTTTGAAATAGGGGGTTAGTCCCGGGCCGATGATCCGGGTGACAATAGATTCCTCGAATAGCCATTACTGTTTTCTCCTCTTTGTTGCGGGCTTCGATTTTTTCAGGAAGGTGAAGGCCGAAAGCCGTTTTCCATCCCACGCCAATGTGATATTCAACGGCCCGTTGTTCGTTTTTACCACTTTGATACTTTCGTATCCTTTCACGACGCACCTCGCCGGAAAAGTTCTTCGGAAATGTGACGGAAATAGAGCGACGGCGACTCGTCACCTTTCCCGGGGTCCTTAACTTTTTTCTTCTCATTTTCAATAGTGTAAGTGGTAGCCCAAGATTTAAGAAGTGAATCTCGCTTGGAAATCAGGGTGGGGGTGGGAGTTTTGTTAATTTTCATCATCCCACTTCCCAGCCATCAGGTCCTTGCACACTAGGACAGCGTTGACAATCGCCGTCAGGCAAAAGAATACGACGAACGAACGACCGACAATTTCAATCCAACTCATTTTCTATCCTTTCCGGCCCAGCGTTTTTCCCGGGCCTTTTTCAAGTTTTCAAGCGATGCGGTTTTCTTCCGGGGGTTGCGGGCAAGCCCGCCCTGCCTCCCGGCAGTACGGAAAAAATCTAGTGTTTCAGGATTCAATTTTTTCATATTCTCCTTTGATTAGGTTTAGTGAATATCCCTTTTGGGATAAACGGTCGTATTGGGCGACATTGTAGCGTTGGATCATGTTTGCGAGGCGGGGAATGGGTCCGAGGGGATACACCTCCGGGATGATGGCAATTTCAATCGGCATCATTTTTAGAGGTTGGCCCGTGGCGCAAATCCCGATCTCATAGGCCCGGGTTTCAACCAACATTTGATTGCGAGGCGTTAAGTCCATCTCAATTCCCTACCAAACGGGGTTCTTGAGTCAATGACTTCCCACGGGTGAAAACAATTTTTCCTTCCGAGGAAACGACCCGGTAGTCCGAAATATAGGGCTGACGGTTTTTCAAATCGTAACAGAGCCGGACGGCCCCGATGACGGTTTCAAAGTCCCCGCCAATCTGAATATATTCCCGGAGGTCCGGGTACAGAAATTCGGCCCGGTAGCTCATTTTTTCGGCCTCCCGATAACTCGAATCATTTTGAACTTGGTTGTAACCTCATTATGCCTCACCCACGCTTCGCCCAACTGCTTCGCAACTACATGGCGAGGAAGGTGGGTACGAGTCCCTTCGTCGATATAAACAGTCATATTTTTCAAAACAAACTTGTTCTTCTTTGAGTTTTTAAGAATGTAGCCAATCCCTCGAACTTTATGCTCTAGCTTGGAACGCTTCTCCCGAAGTTGAACATACAACCGAGCCTCGGCGTCGGTGGGGTGCTTGAGACTCATTTATTGGCCTCGGTCCATAAGGAGTTTGCGATGGAAGCGGAAAACTTTTTCCGTTCCTCGAAAACTTTCGTCACTTCGGCTTTCTGGTCCTCGGTCATGTCCTCCTTAAACTCGGGCATGGTGATTCGGGTCGCATACTCTCCGAGGATGGATGCGAGTCCTTTCGCCATATCCCGGGACATTTGGACGGTGATGGGTGCGGGTTCGTTGGGTTTGATAATGTTGCTCATGGGCGAATCCTTTCAGAAAGGGGGTTTGCGTCAACTGATTTTTCTTCATCCAATAGCGAAGGCATACGCCGAACAATCTCGTCAGCATAGCGATCCCAACACCGATTTATGATACGGTTGTAACGGTCGGGATTAGTCCTTTTTATTTTTTCGATATTTTCCAACGCACGATCCAAAGGATGTTTTTTAGGGGTTTCCATGTTATTTGACCTCCTTGGAAACTTCAACGGTATAGAACTCCTTCAAATAGGGCAGTAAATAGCCCCGAGGCTTCGCATTTTTTAGAGTTGAGTGCCAAGTAGCAAACTCCGAGCCTTCCTTATGGCCGGACTTGCCGTTATAGACATGGACACAAGCAAAGGTGTAATCCCGAAAACTATTTCGAGTGTGCCGTTTGCCCGTTTTAGAGTTCACAAAATACTTGGTTTCCTTATCGCCCACTTTAACCGGGGCAAGTTCGGTGTTGGTGTTGGTTTCTTTCATGTCCCTACTATCGCATCACTAACCCCCTTCGTCAAAT
>RFQR01000068.1 GCA_009924895.1 bacterium | reverse complement strand
ATGAGGTGTCTTGAAGTCGCAAGCCTCTCTTCAGGTCCAAATCCCCATTTCTCAGTCAAATGAGCTGCAACCAGTGGCCGCATGGTCTCCTGCCGAGTAGAACTCAGGAACTCCGACTCAATACAGAGGTCACGCAACATGGCATCAAAGATGATTCGAGCGAGATTGACCCGTGACTCTGGACTGAGTTCCCGCAATAAGGACCATCCAGCTCGAGCAGTATCATTTAGATTATCCGGTTGCTTATCTTCAGCAAAAGCGCTTTCTTGCGCTGCAAATTCATGCAGGCCGACATATTCGATATGCAACAAATCAAGTTGACGAAGATTCGGATTATTAAAGCGCCATCCTTTTCGCAGATCACCGAGAAGTCGGTAACCAAGCACATATCTGGCGGCTCTTTCCGCATCTAGCTTAGCAGGTCCTAAAAGATCAGGCTGCTGAAGATATTCTGATAGTACGGCTTCATCATCTTTTTCAAATCCAAGTGCTTTGAACACCTCGACTCCAAGGTCGCCGGCCTGCAACTTGCCGTGATTCCTGTCCAGCGCAGCAATCAGGCCAGCACGGTTCAGGAGTAAATACATAAAGTCGTTAAAGTGTCCTGCTTGCAGTGCTGCATCTTGTCTATTGTCGCTAAAACCTAAAAGCTTGCGCGGGTCGAACAGAAGGTTCTCAGGTACAGGGGTATCGAAGTGCTGCTGTAACATCGCAAGGGTAAGAATTGTAGTCGCAGACGACCGCCCCTCGCCCGAGAGGCTGGAAAGGCGATTGATATCACGGCCATGGGCTTGATGTTCATGAGCGCAATTCAAACAAAATCGAAACTTGCCAGGGATAAACCAGTAGCTCTCGCCTGAACCTTGGTGGCCTCGCGGATCAATCAAATGAAGGGTCGGTACAGCCTGTCTGTAACTTTGCTTGATATTCAGCTGGCCGACACCTTGTTCAGTCCATGAATCTGGCAAGTCTTCCGCGACTCCATGAAAATCGGTAAGATCGCTACCGGGGGCAAGAAAACCGAATTGCCTGTCTTGATCATCACTGCCCACATCATCGATTTCCCGAGGCGAAAAATTGGGCTGGGAATCCGAAGAGAACCATACTGGATGATACTCTTGACCGCATTCGCGACAGAAATGTGTGCTAAAAAGAAGAACCGATTCACCCTGCCGACCCGGAGCAAAGCGCTGAGCATCGAGCGTAACCTGCCTGGTACCAGGCGGCTCCAAAGTACAGAGAACTTTTCCCGGACCACTCACAAATTGATGAAGCTTAAAGGCAAATATGGCACGCTCGCCGGAATCCATAACGTTCTGTGCAGCGGTCAGAAACCTTTCGAGTGCTGCTCGTGCGCCAGCCAAGTCGATTGAGGCGTCGGAAGCTAGACGCTGGGAGGCTTCTGAAATGCTAAGAGGACGCGCTCTCCGCGGAGCCAACTGGTTTTTCATATCCAAGCCGAGTGTTAGCTCGACCCAAACAGCCAGAGGATCATTTTTAAACTCCTCAAGGGTGGACCAGGAATCGACTGCAGTCCGAAGACGTTTGCCAAGAAGTGGTTTAGCAGCCTCCAGCCCTAGGCCTGGATTTGTGGCACGCTCAAGAGTTTCATCAATAACATCAGTTTCAAGAATAGTCGTTCCAAAAAGCTTTGATGAAAAATCGGAAACCGTCTTTTTTTGATCCTCAGGAGAACCTGTGCTCGACATCGTTGCAGATGTCCCAATGCACAAGAGATCTTTGGCCCCAAGGCGTTGGCGCAAACGTCTTACCAAAAGAGCAACATCTGCACCTTGTCGCCCGCGATAAGTATGAAGTTCATCCATCGCAAGAAACTCCAAACCCTTGCAGTGCCCAACAACCTTGCGATCGACCTCCTCGTACCGTGTTAAAATCAATTCGAGCATCACGAAGTTTGTAAGAAGAATATCTGGTGGTTTTTGCGCAAGTGCAGCACGTTCCTCCGGGCTTTCTTGCCCCGTGTATCGGGCAATAGAGGGTTTTGCATCCGATCCATCAAGATTTTGAAGGAATTTTCCAATTTCTTCCGCTTGGCTGTTTGCCAGCGCATTCATTGGATATACGATGATGGCTCGAGTGCGCGGCGTTGGGTCCTTGAGCTTTGCCTTAATAATTTGATCAACAATCGGAATAAAGAATGCCAGTGATTTTCCTGACCCAGTTCCCGTAGTGACGACAAAGCTTCGCCCGCTACTAGCAACGGCTAACGCGTCCTGCTGGTGCTTAAAAAGCTTAAGCGGTTTAAGGTCTCCATCTTTGCTTTTAAGCCGGAACATTTTTGCAGTTTGCGGATGCACCGCTCCGGCATCCGCTAACGTCGTTAAATTATCTCCATAACGATAATTTGGATTAATTTGAATTAGTGGCTCCGGCCAAAACCGTTCCGCGTCGTACTCGTAATTTACGACGGTTCGTATATCTTTTGCTCTTATTGTAACAAAGCTCCTTGAGAAGCTTTTGTATGAATCGATGACTTTATTTCGAAAAGTAAAAGCGTTCACTATTTTGTCTTTCTGATTTTCTTGCGAACAACTTGTACTCCAAGAGCTTTGGCATTGCTTATTTCCATAACTTATTTTCTTAAAAGCGAAAAGCTCACCTTGTAGGTACAAAACTCAATATGGGGAGAAACTGACAATGCTCGTTTGAATTTTAAATCGTCTCCGAGGGCGATGATTAAGCCCCTCACTTCTTGCCCCTTTTCGGCAAGTTCCTCTTTGACGTAACCCATGTAGCGTTGAAGTTGACCAACGACAGAATCGCTCGGCCTTCCCTTCTTGAGCTCAATCACCAACAGTTCTTTTTTGTTTTTACTAATCGCAAGGATATCTATGGGGCCGGTATCCGTTTGGTACTGCTGTCCAACCATCTCGCCATCCTCTTCGTATATATCGTATTTCTTTGAAAGCTCTGTATTATCCCAGTTCTCAACCAAAAAATCTTCTAAATGCTTTTCCATGGCAAATTCAGATGGATTTTCCACCGTCGAGTCAGTCGCGATGATTCCCGAGCCTTTCCTACCTCCCAAAAGCTTTTCTATTTCATCTGCATACGGCGTCAGTTCTCTTACCGCACCAGGTCCACCGCCCGAGTGCCTAAAATCCTCGCTCATATCGGCGCGCTCAATGATTCGATTCAA
>RFQR01000067.1 GCA_009924895.1 bacterium | reverse complement strand
CAATACGACGATTGGTCCCCTGTTTTTTTGGATTCGGAAACAGCGTTTTCAGCAACCCATCCATGTCTTCACGACTCAGAGCATTAGTTTGTAACATGGTCCCGATACGTTCTTGCCACTTGGTTGCCAGACCAAACTCAATCATCAAGTCCAGAGCTTTTTGATTGAACATGAACTTTAATTGGCCCCGGCACAGCAACTCGAGTAAGGTCAGTCGATCTTTTTTAGGGCACGTGAAATAGGCTGTAAAAAAGTCATTGCATAACACATGGGTATAATGATTTTTGCCATTCACACGACAACCTGTGTCATCCATTTGCTGATATTGACCTGCTTGTTGGCCAGCATCAATAATATCTTCCTTTTCCTGATGAAAAACATCATGACCTTCCGTCAACAGGGAAGCAATTTTACCATGTGAAATCTGTATTCCAAATATTTTCAGGAAACGCTCAATAGCAGGTTCTGTCATCCCGGAATCGCGATACAATGCAATAACAAGCGATTTCACCCCGGGACCAAATTCACCACCTTGATATTCAGTAGGCATGGGTGCGATAAAGGTTTTCTTCAATGCGGGCGAGTAATACACTTCCAGCTTGAATTCGATATTATCAGTGATAATTTTCAAATCCTGAATAGTGCGAGTTTCATATCCCTTGAACTGAACATCATTTGGCAAACCGGCTTTGTCGAGTGGAATGATAATCCGCCTGTCGATGTTGATGTCTTTTTTCCCCTTGCCTTTATTCTTATTTTTGCCTGCCCGGTTATTACGGTCTTTTTCTGATGAATGATTCGAGTTGCCAGTATTGCCCCCATGTCCTTTGGATTGCCCGCGGATATTGGGTTTTCCTTGTTCCCCCTTGAGCCGGTTGATTTCATCACGTAATTGCTGGTTTTCTTTCCTGAGACGCGCATTTTCTTCAGCCAACATCTCGGGCCTTGATGATGGAGACTGCTTTTTTATCTTCAATGTCGGGTCGGAGGTGGCGCTTACTTAAAAGCTTGCCACCGACCGCCGCTCAAACTGGACATGCAGTTTTCCCGCATCCAGCTTTCACAAAGCTACGCTTCAGCGCAGATTCAAAGAGGGTATTAATCGAATTAGGCTAACAAGCCCAAGCTCGTCCCGTAGTTTGGACATCGGCAATGTCTTCCAGCCACTATTGCGCCATCTTTTATACCGCTGTGACCAAAGTCTTCGCATTATCCATCTATCGAGCATGGCGAATAACTTCCTGATATGGGCTTTACGGTAGTAATTGCCCCATCCGCGTATGACCGGGTTGATTGCATCAACAATCTCTTGCGTATTTCGAGGGGATCTTCGCCGTGTACGACCTCTGATTTGTTCTCTAAAGTGAGTGAGTGATTTCTGACTTGGATACACATAGAGCGCGCCTTGTTTGGTACCGCTCTTGATCTTGTGTGATGGGAGCTTCAACGGCTTTGCACCACGCTTGATTTTGTAGCCGAGAAATTCAAAACCTCGCCGTACATGTACGATTCGAGTTTTCTCTTTGTTTAGTGTCACTCCTAATTGACTTAAGACTTTGGTAGCAAAGTCTAGCGCCGCTTGCGCTTCCGCTCGCGTGCTACAAGTCACCAGCCAATCATCGGCGTACCTCGTTAATCTGTATCCTTTCCGACGCATTTCTCGATCAAACGGAGTTAACAGTACATTGCTAGCCAAAGGTGAAATCACGCCGCCCTGCGGCACACCTCGATCCGTCGGGAGCTTCTTGCCTTCGGCAATACAACCCGCCTTCATGATGGAATCCAGTAAACTCAGTATCCGTCCATCAGCTATTCTCTGGCCAAACAAAGTCAGAACCTTCTGGTGACATGCTGAACCAAAAAAGTCTTTTAAATCAGCATCCACTATCCATTCATTCCCTGCTTCGATTTCTTTCCAGATTTTACGCATTGCATCTTTTGTCGATCTTCCCCGCCGATATCCAAAGTTGGCATCATCAAATATGGGTTCGAAGATAGGTTCCAACCGATTGAGCAACGCCTGTTGGCATATCCGATCGTAAACGGTCGGTATTCCTAACGGGCGAAACTTCCCCGGCTGGCCACTCTTGGGTATAAGCTGCTGCTTTACCGGTTGAGGTACGTATGTCTTTGTTCGCAGTTCATCATGGAGTCGGGCGAGATACTCACCGCTACTACTTTCAAACTCCGTGATGCTTTGACCGTCGATACCACCCGCGCCTTTATTGCGTTTGACCTTTTCCCAAGCTAACTCCAAGTTCTTCTGCTTGTAAACCTTATCTATCAATGAGTGAACCTTCCTTTCACCCGTTGGATTCAGCCAATCCGCTAATCTCCTCGGTTTATCGCTTATGGGTTTTTCACTTAGGGAACTTATCCGCGCCATAATCCTTACTCATTAGTGTTTTAACTTATCCAACCACTTTGCCAACTGCCTTCCCCGAATCACTCATCCGCCAATTGCTCGGTCGTCGTACTTTCATACAACTTCAGGTACCATTCAGTTGTCCGACTACTCATACACCATCACTTCCCACTTCGTCTTTTACTTATAGGGTCGCTTATCACCTTGCCTCGATGAAGTGTAAGAGTCCTCCCGGGGTCACACATTAGTCTTCCGTACCGCGCAATCCGCACACACCTTGGTGCGATGGGTGGATAAGAACGCCTTCGCCTCGATAGTGCAGGCTCGACCTTGCCCCATCTTTGGCCGACCGGTTCATCAATGGGATGGCTCCCTTCGATTACAGCTCGGTACTTCTCCGCAAACCCTTCGGATTCCACCTCGCGATGGACACCCTGTCCTCCAGAGCTGAATACTCTCTGGCCAGTGAGGCATTACTCCCACCTTTGGATACAGCTCCCCCTATCTGGGCGCTGGAGGGACTTTAACCCTCCTGACTAATGCGCTGCCCGGCGCACACTATCTATATCTGCCGTCAGCTCGTTGAGGACATTTTTAACTTTCTAGGGATTCATGCAAACCCATGTGTCTATCATTCATATCGCCATTATAACATGACATTTTTCGCGCAAATTTTTCGATTTTTAAGGGCCTTGAAGGATGATTTTAAAAATGACCGCAGTAGGTGTATGGCCAAGATTGAAAACAATGATCACAAGATCTGGCAAGAGCGTTCGGCGCGGCTCGGATTCTGAATTCAAACAGCAGTTACCCGGCGATTGTGACAGGATACCAAAATGTGAGCGATTTGAATAAAAAATTCAAGTTGCAGTATC
>RFQR01000066.1 GCA_009924895.1 bacterium | reverse complement strand
TTTTGTTTGGGTTGTGGGGTGGGTCAGAAGTTGTAGTCGTAGAACATCGAAGCCTGACCGATTCCGATCGAGCGACCACCGATCGTGAAGCGCCCGCCCTTCGTCAGCCGCGCTTTCACCTTGCGCCCGTCGGGGTTCGACGTGAGCGTCCACCGCTGATCGCGGTTGTTGACACAATGACCGGCGAAGCCACCGGGGATCACGTTGGGCGTCCACGTCGGGTCGCGCTCCGCGTGCATTTCACGCAGCGTGATCGTCTTTCCCGACTCCGAAATCTCGACGATCTCGTAAGCGTAGGTGTCGCTGTAGCCGTAGATCGTCGCCCCCATGCCGATCTGCGGGACGAGCCGCAGCCCTTCGGGAGCGCGCTCGACCAACCCCGCCGCGACAGCGGCGTCGACGTCGGTGGGGTGATCCTCCATCAAGAGACGGAACCGATAACCGTCCTTGGACGACACAAAACCGTTTTGCTTGATCAGCGTCTCGACAACCTTGTTCATTCTGCACCTACCTTTCGCACATTATTCTTTCTAATCAGCAGGTTTATTATGCGCGTAATAAACGTCCTGCCGGAAAAGACTAATGCGCGAAAGGTAGGTGCAGAATGAGAACCCGGAAGATCGTAAAGTTTCCCGCGCGTCACAACGCGGACGGTTTGTTGCAAAATCTGTTTGACGCCCTCGACAAGTTTTCCGAGGCATCCCGCGCGCTCGACGAAGTCCTGATGAACTTACCGCGCGACGTCAAGGAAATGCCGATCGGCAAGATCGGCGAAGGCGGCGAGATCAACGAGGGCGACGGCGAGGAAATCACGCTGGCGATGCTCGTCGACCTTGCCCGCGAGGCCGAAGGCAACGTGTCAGTCGAGTTGCGCCCCACCGTCGACGCGCTCGTCAAGGCGAAGCTGCGCGGCTGACTGACCCTCACACCCCGACCCGCCAACGAAAGGACCGCCACCATGACCCGCCGCCACCCGCTCGACGCCTACCCGCTCGCCCTGCCCGACGTCGCCGTCGACGTCATCGAAGAAACCGGCCTGACCCCCGCCGAGGTCGCCCGCGACGTCGACGACGTGCGCGCGGGCTACCTGACCCGCGACGCGCTCACCGCGTTGTGCCTCACCGGGGCCGACGACGATCGCATCCCCGGCTGGCTCGCGTACGTCGACGCCGTCGTCGACCACGTCGCCGCCCGCCGTCCCTGACCCGCCGCCGGGCGTCATGCCCGGCCCCACCCCGGAGGCTTTGTGTCCGCTTTTCTCTGCTCTGAACGCCACTACGCTTCAATCGCAAAGACGTTTGCCACGGTGAACGTCCCGATGCCTGACGGTCGCCTGCCGGTGCAGACGGACGACGGCGAGATCGACTTCGCAGAAGTCATCATGCGCGACCCTGTCGCAGCGATGAACCTGCTGATCGGCCAGAACGCGACGAGCGTTGCCTACCGCTACAACGAGCGAGTGCCCGCGTTCAAGATCACGATCGCCGACGTCGACCGCGCCCCCGCGCTGCCCCTCGACGGGTTGCGAACCGCACTCGCCTGCGTCGGCTATCAGTCCTGCGAGCATCCCGAGTGGGACGCCGATGGATGGGACGCTGCTCTCCACGCGATCGAAGCCCTCTTGCCCGAGCAGGCCCGCAACGATCGCAGCAACTATTGGGGGATCGATTGACGCCCGCCCCGGCGCGTCCTCTCGCCCTCGACGACGACGCCTCTGCCGACGACACCGTCTCCCGCCGTCTGGCGCAATACCAGCGGCGGGGGTGGTGCCCCGTCCCTTGGCGACACCAACCCGTCCACGTCAAGGCGGCGATCCGCGCTGCGCGGGTCGTCCCGAAAATGAAAGGGTGTTTCGAGAACAGTCAAAGGATCGTCCTGCGACAACAGCTTGTGCCGTTCACCTACACCGAAGGATGGGTCACGTCCGTTCGCGTGCCGTTCCCCTTTCAACACGGTTGGTTGACGGACGCTAACGGTGAACGGGTCGACCTTACGCTCGACGTCGCAGACGTTTTGCCCCTCGTTAGCTGGACGGTGTCTTTCGACGTCCTTCGCATGATCCTCGTCGCGCGAAGATTCTTTGGACCCGCTTTGCTTGAACGCTTCAACGAAACACACGCGACGGCGTGGGAGACACTAGCAGGAAAGGAAAAGCCATGAGATTGACGCAAACGATCGCTCCCGTTCCCCCTGACGTGCAGGAGAGAATGAAAACTGGTTTGCGTGAAGTTATGCACGCGAACGGCTGGAAAGTCGTACCGCGACACGCTCGCGTCAACGCCTACAGAACCGCCGAAGATAGCCGCGACGTGTTCACGGTACAGGGCGAAAGCGGGCTGACAACTGGCTGGATTCGCCTCTACGATACCCTCGACGGTAGCATTTACGTCGCCACGTTCCGACCACAAAACAAGCTAGGAAAAGCGTATCGCGCAGCCAACTGACTACGGCGGTCAGGGCTGCGGCGGGCGATGTAGGATAGATGGACCAGCGGACCACTACTCCGCTGTCCCGTACTGTCCCGTACTGGTCCACCCCCCTTCTAGTGGTCCACCCATTTTTTCAGAGAAAAATCCCGACCCTAATCGACCGATGGGGTGGACCACTACTTCGGGGGGTGGACCACTACTGGACCACCGCTGGACCAGTACCCCGAAAAATCCCGAAAAATCGAAAAACGGCTTTGGGAAGCGATGGTTATTTCTTTTTTTCTTCTCTGGACCAGTGGACCAGTAGAAAACACAACCTATTAGAGCGATGTGTTGTAAAGTGTGGGATACGGGAATACATTTCTGACAAGATCACTTCCCCCCCAGAATAGGGTTGCGAGTTTTCCGAAAGTAGTGGTCCACCCCCCTCCGAGGCATTTTTCCGATTTTTCCCGATTTTTTATTCCGAACCGTGCGAGCGGTCGCTTCCCCGCTCGCAGCCTTGGGCGTTCTCTCTTGACTCTCTCGATCCGACAGGATAACCCCTCAATCGCAGCGCCGATCGATGGGCTATCGGTCAGCACGGCAAACTAGCTGTCCTCGCCGCAGTAAAGTGTGCGGCGCACCCGAGGTCGATCGTGGCTTATTTCGGCTTGGCACCCGATTTCCGAACGGTCCCGCAACAGCAGCACCCCTACGACGGCACGACGCCTAACGGTTATTTTGACGACCGCGATCACGTCTGGCAATACCTACTGCAAGCCCCCGTCGTCGGAACAAAAGAGGGTAGCTGCGTTCGCGGTGTCACGTTCGTTTCCACCGCATTACAACCCACGCAGTTGAACGTCGACGAAGTCTATGGTCTGGTGCTCGACGTGGACGAGTTTGGGGAGCACCCTATCCCCCTCGACAGAGCAGCAGAGTTCTTTGCTCGCGCTTTGTTTGGCGTCAGACACGTTGTTTGGACGACCTACAACAGCAC
>RFQR01000065.1 GCA_009924895.1 bacterium | reverse complement strand
GATAATCTTATAGATATAGATGTAGCTTATGGTAAAAAATCTTTTGACGAGATTATTAATAGGCGTCAAGCTCAAATAGAAAAACAAACTGAACTTGATAAAAAGGAAGCCGAAAATAGAATAGCCGTTCAACAAAAATTAAATAGTCAGTTATTATCTTTAGAACAACAGCTTCAAAATGCTATTTTTGAACTTCTACAAAGAAGCCGACAAAGGCAAGAAGCTATAGCTCAGTCTAATTATGACGCGGAAATTGATCGTATCAATAGGGCTCAAAAAGCTTATGAGAATAGCGTATCAAATAGAACCGCGGCTCAACAAGCCGAAATTGACGCTCAAGCTGGTTTTGACGAACAAAGAAAAAACGCCGAAGATCGGCTGAACCAAGAAAAGAACTTTATAGCCCAAAAGGCCTTTACCGCCGAAAAGATAAATAATTTAGCCACTATTACTCAACAAACAGCCGTAGCCGTAGCTAAAACTATAGCTGAACTTGGTGGTTTAGGAGCTATTACTCCACCCGGAGCGCTTCTTATAGCCGCGGTTATAGCTCAAGGCGCTATTCAAGCCGGTTTAGTAGCAAGTCAAAAGTTCGTTCCTCAATTCGCTACTGGAGGTTTAGTATCAGGACCCGGAAGTGGAACCTCGGATAATATACTTGTAAAAGTATCAAATGGAGAAAGTATAATAAACGCTAAATCTACTAAAATGTATAGACCCGTTTTATCAGCTATAAACCAAGCCGGAGGCGGAAAACCTATTGGTTCCTCATTCGCGGAAGGTGGTATGGTAAATTATGACGCGACTGGTGGTAATGATATGAAGCAAATTAAAGAACTACTTATAGCGCTGAATGAACGACCTATTGAGACTTATGTAAAACAAACGGTAGTAGAAAACGCGGCTTCTACTTCAACAAGACTTCGTAAAAGAACTACCTTTGGATAATCTACATAAAATTAAAAAATATATATATAAAAGTATGGATAATATACCAACGTATAAAGTCGTAGTAAATCCTGACGATGAACTTACTGGAGTTTATGCGGTAAGTTTAGTAGGAGAACCGGCTATTGAAGTAGACTGGATCGCCTTATCAAAAATTAATTTAGATAATTTTATATTTTCGGTAGAACCTGATAAACAAGTTTTATACGGGCCTTTACTTATTCCTGATAAAAAGATACTCCGTAGAGACGAAAATGGATCAGAGTATAATATAGTTTTTGATAAAACTACTATTCAAGTTATAGCTGATAAATATAACGAGAAAAAGCTTGGAGATATATTCAATATGGAACATAGCGATATAAAGGTAGAAGGTTATTTATCTCAAAACTGGATTACCGGCTCTATGGATAAATCCAAGGAACTTGGTTTTGATTTACCTGACGGTTCTTGGTTTGGAGCGGTAAAGATTAAAGATAAAAACTTTTGGAATAATGATATAAAAAATGGAAAATTAAAAGGCTTTTCGGTAGAACTAAAAGCCGGTATTGAGCTTATACAAATGACTACTTCGGTAGATAAAAATAAATTAAATAGTATGGAATATAAAACCAAAGATGGTATGACGCTTACATGGGAAGGCGACGCGGCGGTAGGTAAGGATATATTTATTGTTTTAGAAGACGGAACAAAAGCTCCTCTCGCTGACGGTGAATATGAACTTGAAGACGGAACAAAAGTAGTAGCAAAGGGTGGTAAAGTAGATAATATAATCGCTGCCGCTAAAATGGAAGAGGAACTACAAGTTCCAGCTCCAACTGACCCGGCTTTTGAGGCGTCGGTAAAAACTATTATTACTCCTATGTTTGACGAACTCCGTATGGTAGTCGCTGATCTAAAAGGTAGAATAGATATGTTGGAGGCTCAAAATAACCAAGATCAAAATGCGATGGATAATCCGGCTGACTATAAAAAAGAGTATATGGAAAAATTAAATGACCTCCAAACTCAAATAGAAAACTTATCTAAATCAGCTGGAACCGTAAGTATCAAAGAACTTACTGACTTGGATAAAGCTAAGGTAGAAAAGTATGAAGATACAATAAGAAAAATAAACTTCTACAAAAAGAAGTAGTTTACTATATAAAGATATAGAAAAAAAATAAAAATAAAAATTATGTTAAAAGATTTTAAACTTGCTTTTACCGACAATACCACCTTCTATGGTAAAGATCTTGAAGGTTTTTACGCTCAGGCGCTTTTGACCGGTAATTCTAAAGAGAGTTTTAGACTTATTCCTGACGTAAAGTCAAAGGTCAAACTCGCTCAATTAAACCTTGGTAATATACTTCAATTAGCAGATTGTTCGTTTTCTGGAACTGGAGAAGGAACTTTAGCTCAAAAAACTTTTGAGGTAGAACAAATCAAAATTAATCTTGAGTATTGCCAGAGAACGTTTGAGACTGACTATTTGAGTAATTTACTACGACCGGGATCAAATAATGGAGAAGTTATCCCGGCTTCTATTGAAGAGTTCCTTATGAACCTTGTAGCCGAAAAAGTATCAGCTGACTTGGAACAGCTGGTATGGAAAGGAGATACTGGTACGGCTTCTTATCCATTATCATTATACGATGGTTTAGAAAAGCAATTTTTAGCTGACGCGAACGTTATTGACGTAGCGGCTACGGCTTCTACTATTACCGTATCAAATGTTATTGGAGAGATCAGTAGATTATATAGCTCTATTCCGGCTCAGCTTTTAGAGAGCCCTACTTTGAGAATATATCTACCTTCAGCTCTTTACAAATTATACCGTCAAGCTTTAGCAGCCGCTTCAGCTGAGGCTTATTACGCTCAAAACTATACTGAACTAAACTTTCTAAACGTTCCGCTTATTGAAGCTAAAGGTTTATCAGCTAAAAAAATGGTAGCGGCTCAAACCAATAACCTATTACTATTGACTGACCTTATGAGTGATTTTGAGGCTATACAAATCTTACCTCAAAAAACTATTACTGGAGTTCCAGTAGTTCGTATGATCGGAGAGTTCAAGTTTGGAGTAGGTTATATTTATGGTTCCGAAGTGGTATATTACAACTAAAAGTAAATAAAAAAAAATTAAAATATAATGAGTATATGTAATGCTTTGACGAACGGATTGACTAAATCCTGTGATAATAACTCCGGAGGCGTCAATAAGCTTTGGCTCGCTGACTTCTCAAACGTATCTTACGTATTAGGTACCTCCTCTACTTATCCTACTTCCGAGTGGGTACATAGTATTACCATGGCTACCGCGTCAGGTTCTCCAACGAAGTTCTATGAGATCCAAACCAACAAAAATGTATGTAATTTTACTGAGACCGTATCTATTGACTTGAATAATGGAACTACTTTCTTTAATCAAGTAGTATCAGTAGTTTTAAGTAGAAGAGAAACTACTAAAAGAAGTTTTATTGATAAATTAATAGCGGGTCAAAAACAAATCGCTTGTATAGTATTGGATAGTAATGGTAATTATTGGTACTTCGGTTTAGAAGAAGGCGCCTATATTACGGCTATTGAAGGTGGTTCAGGAACCGCTAAAGC
>RFQR01000064.1 GCA_009924895.1 bacterium | reverse complement strand
GTGTGTCTGCAACTGATTTCGTAGGCTTGTAGCACAAGCAGTTATCCGAGAACATATCGCACCATTGGCAGGTTAGACACATAGGGCAAATTGCCTCATTGTTCAACCTGTCCTCGTCTATGAACGCATGACAAGACGTGCAAGGATATAATCCTTCACTCTCCTCAGCATACGCAGTATGAGTGTAGGGTGGATAAAAACTCCCATAACTTTGCGTGGCTGTCCACCGATTGTACCCGTAATCAGCGTTGCAACTCGTGTTAGACCACCACACTTTACTCTCGTCCTCTGAGCCTTTGTCTGAGTGTAGTAAATACATCTGATACTCGGCACGTGGGTCTACTGTAAGTACACACAACTTGGAACCTGACGTGTATTCCTCTATCATGTTGTACATGTGTGGATTATCTAACGCTACAACACCGCCCATTTTCGCAAGTATATCCTCTGTGAATATACGTGTATCTGAACGTGTGTCGCCAGCAGGTATATCTATGGGTAATACGCCATTGTGCGCTAGCACAGTTTTATCATCTACCACGTAAAACGGGTGGCAGTTGTCCAGATTAACTGAGCCATGTGTGGCGTATCTTGCGTGCCATAACGCATAGTCGTTAGGGTACTTGGCACGCAGGTCTAGGAAGCGGTTGATAGCGTCATCAGGGTTAAGCGTATGCTCGACAATGATACGTTGCTCGCTTGATACGACAATGGCGAAGCCAAAGCCGTCAGGGTTATTTATCGCGGAATAAGTTAATTTATCCCGTGAAGGTAGTACGTTAGGCGGAATTACGCACAACATACACATTATTCGTCCTCGCTTTCGTTGGTGTTTACGTACTGTGGTATCCTCACATTTTCTAGCGCTCTTAACGCTACTTGTGTGAAGTTAGGATATTTCTCTTGGTTGTCCATAACGTATGCTATGAAACGTACCCAAGACAGTTGCTTAGCCTTTGGATTTATTTTCATGGAACGTGTGTACTCAATGGCTGAGTGAACGAACTCAACAGCCGATAAGACACGCTCTTTGTTGAGCGAACCACGAAACACTCGTATCTCGATAGTGTGGTCATTCGTGACGTTTACAGCCTCACGTCTATCAGCAGTTGAACCATACTTAACTTTGCGTACGAGTTTGCCTTTGTCCATGAAACTAGCGTAGTCGGTACTTCTACCTGCTATCGCTTGTACGTGTGATTGATTATCGTAGATAAGTTTTTGGAAACGTAATTCGTGTGCCTCATCACGCTTACCAAAATTGCGAAACGCTGTTCGAGATACGTGTACATGTAATCCACATGTACTTGTATCCCATGAACGGAAGCCGTTTACTCGTAAGAGCCTCAAGAAATCCCACTCACTCTTTTGCCATGCGTCAAGTGAGTGTGGGTGAGATACTATCTCGAAGCCATTATCGAGTGAAGCGTCATGCTTGTAGTAGAAACGATTATCTAACTTGTGCGTGAGTTTTTCAGCCATAGCCTCACAGCCGTAATCCTGTGTGTCCTCGACTTCTAACTCAATGCCAAAGTAGTACACGTCTTGCCCGTAAAACTTAGGGGCAGGTCGGTGTCCATAACTTTGGATATACGCATTAGGTTCGTAGTAGCACTCGTGGTCTTCATCTGAGTACCTATCAGAGCCACACTCGCTACACTCGAAACTTTCTTGATAACAACTGTTGCAATACGAAGCGTTGCGATACTCGCAATAGTAAATACTCGAGAAGTACTCTGCGCATGAGTAGCACTGAGTAGCATCATCATTGTCTATCGCTGTATCCAAACACATTTCGCAAATAGGGTGTCCTTCATAAAACGCACAATTACCGCGTGAAGTTACCATTTGCTTTTCGCACTCATAACAAGTTGCTAGGCACCTTGTATGTACGTTTACAGTATCTCCGTCTGACCTCAAGATAACGCTAGAAGTCACATACGGACTATCAGGGTGTATGCGGTGGTCGCTTGGTTCAAGTATGATTTCATTACAACCAGCGCAATTTATACGTGTGGTTTGCTGTGCAGGAAACTCGTTGTGTGGCAGGTACCTATCATACGAGATAAGCCAGCGATTTTCCCTAATTCCGCTTAACTGTGGGATTAGGTTAAATAGCGAATGTTGCACACATCTCTTGCAAAGACACTCGAACACGTAAGAGTATCCGAATAACTCGCCAAGATACCCGCAATTACACGAACCATAGCCCTGTGGCTCTATCACAATATCACGCATGATAGACTTGGCGTTTTCAGGCAGGTTAAACCACCACTCGTGTTGTTCGAGTGTTTGGTAGTACGTGTTAAATGTACCCTCAGGGGGTACCTGTGTGGTAGGCATGATTACTTCCTTCCTTCTACGTATTGTTCGACTTGCTTTGCTGTGTACCATTGAGCGTGATTTTCTCCACGCTTGATGAACCATATACCTATGCTCATCATGGTATTTCCGTATGCTGTGAGTAATTTACTCATGGCTTACTTCCTTCCTGCGTTTAACTCACGGATTTGACGTGTGAGCCTAGCGTTTTGTAGTGCGGTGGTGGTGATTAGCGTGATACTTAGCGACAACGCGATAATTATCGCTATGCCGTCTGTTATCTTGATATACATGTTTTTCCTCTCGTAAGGGAACCTACGAGAAGAAATGAGATAACCACCCGTAGAGAGTTTCTTGATAGCCAATTTGACTACCAAAACCAACTATACCACAGCCTAAAATCGGCTCAAAAAAGGCTCAAAGAAAGAAAGAAACCTGTGCGTATGTAATGAAAATAAAAATCAAATCGGTTCACAAACGAGTCGTAGGTGTGTGCAGGTGTGTACGTGACAGCGATGTATGTTCTGTGCGTGCGTGCGAGAAGACGCCTGTACGTACGTGTGACAGCGATGTATGTAGCACGTATGCGCTCTGGTGTACACGGAAAATCGGGCAATTCGGACATGAGCGCATAGCGGAATTGGAATAATCACCAACACAAACCCCAAAAGGGAAAGGGATAAATAGGACAAAACACCCCAGTTTTACGCTCAATTTTGAATTATTGGGAAAATGAGAGTAGAGTTGTCCTAATGCCAAATCGGCAGAGTTCATCAAAACGAAATGAGCAAAAAAATGAACAAAGAAATACAGGAGTTAGCCGAACAACTGCCAATTAGCGCAGAAGTTCGTAAATCAATAGTTAACCGCCTCGAAAGCGCGTTAACTAAAACAGGGAGCGCCTCCTCACGCTTAAAAATGGCAAGCGCGTCAATGAACGCGTTAGCCGAGAAGTACACAGATGACGAAGCAGGCTACGCAGACCTAATCGCCCGCGTATTCTCCATCGGCGCTCAAATTGGCGTGGATAACAAGAAAGAAGCCACACCAAAAACCAAGCGTGAACAGTGGCACGATGCAGACAGCGCAGAAGCAAAAGCAATTCTCGCCAGCAAATCTCCAAGCAAGCCACGCAAGACCAAGAGCGTAAATACAGATGCGTTCGCAAATCTAATCGAGTCAATACCACTTGAAGCATTACTCGAAGCAATGGCGAAGGCACGCAGGTAGTCAGCCAACACAAACTTAGCCCCGTATGCGTGCGAACGTGTACGGGG
>RFQR01000063.1 GCA_009924895.1 bacterium | reverse complement strand
TTTTCACGATCGTGAAAAAATAGTAACATGGATCCTGAATCATTTTGTTTGACGCTTTGAAATAATATTGAAACAGCATTTACCGTACTCTATTCATTTGGATTGGAAATACCAAAACGACGAAAATACCGCTCTCCTCCCTCCACTTCTTCCGCAACCACATAAAGCACTTCCCTGCCAAGAATAAAGTTTGCTTTTATGAGCCGGACAATATCTTCACACTCATAAGGGTAAATCCATACACTTGATTGTACCTTTGCAAATCCGATCATTTTAAGAACTGAGCGCAAGCGATCGCGAGCAGCGCGTCGTTTTTCAGGCACATCAAACACGACAACTCTCCACCTACCGTCCCATTTCCTTGAGGTTGTAAGACGAGCTTTCCCAAGTTCAATCTTTGCCACCAGCAGCTCGCCTTGTTTTGTGAGTCGAACACTCCGTGAAGCACCTTTGCCAACCTCCTCAAGTAACCCGCGTTCAATAAGTCGTTTCAAGGAGCGCTCGACATTCGTTTTCCTCCTTCCTGTGCCTGGCATATAGTGCAAAAGTTTCAAGGTATTAGGTGCGGCAAGCGCCCATATAAGCAACCCCGCCGTTGCGACGGTCTGTAAAATCGCACTTTGTATGCGTTCCTTTTTTGCACGTTTCGCAACTCTCTGCTCTATCGCTCTTGTTTCTTCCATGTTGCTATTTTTTCACGACCGTGAAAAAATAGCAACATAGAAGTATACGAAGGAGGGAGTGTAGGGTTTACTACCAGTTACTTTTTACCTACGTCCGCCTGGTGAGAAATTATGTGTTGGCGACTATGAGCTTTTTAGTTTCCTGGATCTCACGCTGAGCACACTCTTTCACAAAAGCATCAAGATCAGGGATGTATGGCGAGACAATCTCGTACATATCGTCGAGTTTGTCAGTTCCAACGAGATCAGCAAAGCCGTCTCGCTTTTCTTCGGGCAACTCTTTCAAAACTTCGAGAAGAAAGCGACGAGTGATGTTCGAGCCAAGCGCTTCAATAAGCGCAGCTCGTACTTCGAGCGGCTCGTTCTCAATCCCAAACTCCTTTGCGACCTGCATCGCAAAGTCTTCGTTCATCATGTCAATAAGTAGTTGAGGGTTCATATGTAGTAGATTCCATGCGGATTACGTGGATTAACATTGGTGGGAGGTATATAATCGTTTTTTTTCATGGGCGTATTGGAACTCGGAGCCGAGGTCTCACGCGCAGGTGTGTCAACCTCTGCCGGGGCTAATACACCCTCCGTACCAATACCCATAAGCCCTCCGACCCACTTTCCAACAAGAAACGATGCCGTCCCAGCAAGCGCACCCACCATCACACCGAGGAGCGTCGCATGCTTGTAATTCTTTCGTTCAAAGTGTTTTTGCGCAAGCACGCCCGCTGTTGCGCCTGCGATACCTGAAGAAATCCCCCGCGCGATACCAGCAAGCCCAGCAATACCTGCAAGCGCCGGGAACATGGCAACAAGCGGAGAAAGCGCTACCACTCCCACGCCACCCAACAGAACTCCGAGCATTGTCTTTTTCCAAAACGGAGTCTGCTTTTCATGCTCCGCTTGCTTTCTAAACGTTTCTGCATAGCCGAGCACTTCTGCTTCTTTTATTATCCCTTTCTGTTGCATATCGAGGGCTTTCCACATTGCGCGGTTTCTTTCCAATTGCCCTTGTGCAAGTCTTGGCGGAGTAACGAGCCAATCCTCTTTCTTCTTTCCCCACTCGTTCGGCTTTGCTTTTTCTGCCTCAAGTTCGACAATACGCGCATCTTTTTCTTTCATCTTCGTTTCTAGTGCCGAAAGACGGCGATTCAGTTCTGCGGCATACGCTTGAGAAGGTTGCGGCGGAACATTAGGATCAGTTTGTGGTGGGACTGATCCAGGCGCAGGAGGCGTATCCCAAGTGATAGTCGGGTCACTCGACAGCGACGCGAAAGTAATTGTTCCTTTTTTCTCTGCTCCACGCGTCCCTTGTGACACCTTATACGGCTGTATATTTACTTCTTGAAACTTTTTCCACCCTCCTCCCTTTTGCTTATACCGCACATACCACTTTGCCGGATTCACGCTCGTGTCTTTGACAAATTGCGGGTAACTAACATCGGGCAACGGGGTGAGGTTTGCAAGTCTCGAATCCAAATCGTCCACGTTCCGAGGAGCTTGACTTGGTTGCTGTGCTGGTCTCGGATCAGCACTCATGTCGTCGTTAGGAGTTTGATCTCCCGAATCAGTTGGTACGTCATTAGCCGCACCTACACGTGGCCCTTGCTGATAGTTATCTAATGAACGACCCACCATACATGTAAAGCAAATCATAGCACACAAATAAGAGCGCCCGATGGTTTCCCATCGGGCGCCAGTTTGCTACAGTGAGGCACTGTAGCGATCAGGCTGCGGCCTGCGCAGCTGCCGGCTTCTCAGAAACCGACCGCTGCTGCAAATTCCACAGCGCCTCCTCATATCGAGGGCGCCAACGAATCTCGTCAGCACGCTCTTGTTCGAACTGTCCCTTCCCCTTGTAGATGAGGCGGAACAGACGACCGGGCACACATGCACCCGTGAGGAGCTCTGATCCAGGGAACATCTCCCAGATGTCAGCCCGCCGCGTGAACACCTTGATCTCCCCGTGAGGGGAAGGGACCAGGGTGAAGTAACGGAACGAGCCTTCCCAGGTGAGATGCCGCGACTTGGTCAGCGGGCCTTCGTCTCCTTCCGACACACCAATGATGTGCGTCGAACGCGCGCGGTCGACAGAACCGTGCGGCGTCGGAAGAAAGGAGCCGTCGGGTGCGCGCTGCATCAGAGCGTGGAGCTTGGCGACCTCGGCGGGTCCACCCCACTCACCGCTCTCGATGCGAATGATGACCGAGTCGTTCACTCGAGCGCCAAAAGTGAAGCGCCGGCGTCCCCGTTTCTGGTCCGCATCATGTGGCAATTCGGTGACGATGATCGACGCCGATTTGATGATGTTGTTCTCGACGAAGGGGGCACGCCCCTCCACCGTCGAACGAATCACCTTTGCCATCTGACGCGGGGTCGGCTCAAACGCCATTTCTCCGTCGTCCAGCTTGGTCCGCCCAAGCCGAACCATCGAAACCCCAGGCACAACGAGCCCAGAGTCCCGATTGTAGATCGGAATCGATTTCAGGCCGGGGACCGGCTCATCCATCGACTCCGGACGGAAGAAGAAGGTGTTGTGCACGATTTCACTGCGAGCCATGGTTTTCCTCATTCCATGCGCGCCTCACGCCTTCAATGTTGTCGTGGGTCACCCCACTCAGTCGAAACCGGCGATACAATCTCGACAAATCTATTTTAGCATACTATACAAAAAAGTCAATATATCGTATGTACAGGTACTTTGTGTCGATGAAGCGCCTTTATCCACAAATACGAACCCGGCGTTCTACAATAGATGCAATAGAATACGACCATGGGAATGGGAACACGGAAACCTCTGGACGCACCGTCCGCTCATGTTAGGCAAAGAATTGGAGAAGCTGCAGCTGCGACCACTAGTAAACTGGAGAGGGAGATGCCTGATGGTAGTGAACAGATAGGAACACCCACAGAGGCAGCTGCCTCTG
>RFQR01000062.1 GCA_009924895.1 bacterium | reverse complement strand
TTTTTTAATTTTACGATACCCACCCTCTGCATACAAAAGGGCTCGTGCTTCAACAGTAGTGAGGCGCTCATCGACCAAATGCACGGGAATTGCAAAACGTTTTTTTAATTGTCGCGCAAATCCTTTGGAGGCCGCGGTTGTGTACAATTCTGTATCATCCATGCCAGTTGGAAAACCGACCAACAATGCTTGCGGCTGCCATTGCACGATCAGTGTTTGAACAACAGCCCAATCGGGAAGCCCACCTTTTGCCTGCAAGGTAGGTAGTGGTGAAGCACTGAGTGTTAATTGTTGCCCCACAGCCACACCAATTCTTTTATACCCAAAATCAAAAGCCAAATATACACCATCAGGCATGCCCTACACCCATGGTCAGTTGGTCCATTTTTACACCGATAGTTGAGCCGGCAAACTTCCAACGATCTGCAAAGGGAACGTCGAATAAAATTTCAGGCTTAAAAGGACAAACCAACCACGTATTATTCATGACTTCTTGATTCAATTGGTTGTCTCCCCAACTCACAAACCCCATTGCGACTAGTACGTCTTTCGGTCCTTGGTCCTCAGCAATAGCACGAATGATATCATTGGACGTGGTTACTGTCACATCATCATGTAATAAAAGGCTTGAACGCCAAACGCCAAAGGGACGATGAATAACAAAACCGCGCTCTGTTTGCATCGGACCACCAAATAGCAATGGCATTTGATTGCTTTCAACTCGGATGGGTTCTATTTTCAATTGATCAAAGACCAACCGTAATGGAAATTGCATCGGTCTATTAATAATCAATCCAACGGTTCCTGCCGGGTTATGTTCACAGACGTAGATCACAGACTTCTCAAAATTTGGATCCTTCAACGATGGCATAGCAATCAATAGTTGATTTGCTAGTGAAATATCCTCTGCCATGATGTCTCCCCTTCGCTGTTTGTCTCCTCACTCTAATTATACACCAATTAATCAAAATTAATTCTGACTGAATATATTATGATCAGATATAATGCGAATGACGAGTCCTCTCTGATCGTCGAATCAGAGAGGGAGCACCATTAAAATTCAGTATCTTACCCATCGTAGTAGCCTTCGACCACCTATTCTAGGTTAAATGACGAACGGAGTGGGTCACTGCCATTACGTTAAGGAAAGACTGTCATCCCCGCGCAGCGTTTCCCTATGGCACCTAGCCCGAGTCGGATCGGGTAGGACGGGCCTCACGACCCGGACCTCCCACACCACCGTACAAGCGATTTCGCATACGGCGGTTTCAACTAAGCATTTAACAGCTTCACCCATCTCTCTTCTAATGAGATGAGTCCCTGACTTTCGAACCAATCCTTATCTAACGCTCGATGAACTGCTCTTGTCAGTGATAGTCGCCACCAACCTTTCCCTGATGCCCCAATTTTCCTGGCCTCTATTTCTGAGGCCCCTAGGCTTATTAGGTACTTAGTTATTGTACTTCCGCATTTCTTTAGCTTCAGTTTATAACATCTGAGTTTCCTTCGTATCCACGAATCTAACTCCTGCCATGTCCTGCGACTATGACTTAGCTGATAATAGTTCAGCCAACCACGTAAATACACATTAAGCTGCCCTAACACTAACTCAAAGCTCCTCCCTCGGTTTCTACGTGTGAGCTCCCGAATCTTGTCTTTGGCTCGGCGTATTGTCTCAGGTGCCATTAATAATCGACCGTCCGTTTGCACGCGGTAGCCTAGAAACTTTCGTTCCCCAACTAACGCAACCGCACTCTTCTGCTCGTTTACCTTTAGCTTTAGCTTCTTTTCAAGAAATTGTTTTACCGACTCATACACTCGCTCTCCAGCTCGCCTTGTCTTAACATAAATGTTTTGATCGTCGGCATATCTGCAGAATTTGTGGCCTCGCCTTTCCAGTTCCTTGTCCAGCTCATCTAGAAGAATGTTCGATAGTAGCGGCGATAGAGGCCCTCCCTGTGGGGTGCCTTCGTATCTCTCACTACATACACCATTCTCCATGATCCCCGCCTGTAGAAACCGGCGGATAATCTTAAGCAATCGCTTGTCTTTAATCCTTCGTGCCAATCTCGACATCAGAATATCGTGATTCACTCCGTCAAAGAATTGCGCCAAATCAATATCTACGCACCATGCATGGCCTTCTCGGACATAGTCTCTCGCTCTCTTCACTGCATCGTGAGCCTTGCGGCCAGGGCGAAATCCATAACTCGACTCTGAAAACGTCTGGTCGAATATTCTTTCCAATACCTGATGTATCGCCTGCTGAACTAACCTATCCACCACCGTGGGAATCCCGAGCATTCGCATCTCGTTCTTCTTTCCTGGTTTGGGTATTTCTACTTTCCTCACCGGCTGTGGTTGGTAGCTTCCATCCATTAGGCTATTAATTAATTGCTCTTTGTTTCCTCGAATCCAGTTTCCCAGTGCTTTGACAGTCATCCCGTCTTTGCCAGGCGCTCCTTTATTCGATTTCACACGTTTGTAAGCTTGATTCAAGTTTGCACGTAGGCAGACTCTTTCCATCAAGTTCACTGTCAAGTCTTCGGTTGCGTTCAACGCCATAGGAATTTGTTGTTCCACCAATGCACCAGTTCCAGTACCGCCTTCACCAGTCTCACCGTGGCAGATAGTGTCTGATTGATCATCTATCACTTTCAATTCTACAACTCCATTCCTATGAGTCTCACGTCCTAGGCTTGACTCAGTTGATTCGGGCCTTCCTCCTGCCTGATATCTTGCAGAAGTACTATACCCTCTGCTGACTCCTTGAAGCCCATCCAATGCCATTACTGGAATCGTAGTCGTTTTATACGACAGGCTTCAAGGCCTCCCAGGGTAAGCTCTCCTTTCGGATCGTCATGGGTTTACCCCAATCACGCAAAACCTTCACATGGCCATGCCGGATCTACAATAATGCACTTCTGTTCGAACTCAGGTTATTCTGTCAATCGCCAGGTTACCTAGTCATTATTGCCTAATCCGATGTCCTGTTCGTCTAGGCCATGCTTTGCCATCGGCTTCCTTCAGATTCCATCTCACGATGGACACCCTTGCCTAGGCTAATGGACCGGTTCGAATCAGCCCATAGCGGACTTTCACCGCCAAGTTTTGCGCCATGCCTGGCGCACGACATGTTGGGCCGAACGGCCCAACCTACGCTTGCTATTTTAATTTTTTAAATTCGCGAAAATGACTGCATTCTTGATATCCTAACTGCTTATAGAGTGGATTGCCTTTGTTAGATGCTTGTAAAACCGCAACGTGATAACCCAGATCTTTTGCTCGCTTTAATCTATATTCTTGCATGGCTCTACCATAGCCTTTTCTACGTTCAGAAGGAACCGTTGATAACCAATACAATCCTGCAACTTGTGAAAAATAGCAGGATAAACCACGTACAACGGGTTTTCCATCAACATACCCAACATAATATTCAATCGGATCATCATCCGTTAAAACCGAAGAGACCCATGAGAAATAAGTTTTGAACGCCGCTTCATCATTAGCAAGTACTAATGCAAAATCACGTAATGTTTTTTCATCCGTTGCACGAATAATATTAAGTTTTGGTATGGAAAAAATTTGGCCATCCCATGCATCTAAATCAAAATATATAGCACAATTGTTCTCAGTATTTTTATAGCCATGACTTTCTAA
>RFQR01000061.1 GCA_009924895.1 bacterium | reverse complement strand
TTATATAAAATTATTCTATTATGTAAATCATACATTATATCAATTTGGTTCAACTGAACAAGTGATATATAACAGGACTGACAGGTATATTTATAATATAAGTAATATTATTTTTATATTTATTTACATATATATACATACATGAAAAAACGCGGCTCTAAAAAATTAGACAATTTAGAATCAAATGTATTAGAGGAAAATGGTAGAATACTTAAAAATCTTAAATGTTTAGATGGTTCAACTGGTCCACAGGGTCCACCAGGTCCACAGGGTCCAATGGGTATGCAAGGCATACCTGGTACTGCAGCTAATACAGGTGCAAGGGGTCCTACAGGTAATAGGGGGGTGACTGGCATGACTGGAATGACTGGTGCAAGGGGTCCTACCGGTATACCGGGTACTGCAGCCAATACAGGTGCAATGGGTCCGACGGGTATAACAGGTGCAAGGGGTCCTACAGGTAACAGGGGAGTAACTGGTCCTAAAGGTGTCACTGGTTCTCAGGGTGCAGATGGACCTCAGGGAATCGTAGGTCCCCAGGGTAACCAAGGCATCCAAGGTCCACAAGGCTTTACTGGTGCAGTTGGACCTCAAGGAATTGTGGGTCCCCAGGGTAACCAAGGCATCCAAGGTCCTCAGGGCTTTACTGGTGCAGTTGGACCTCAGGGAATCGTGGGTCCTCAGGGTAACCAAGGCATCCAAGGACCTCAGGGTTATACTGGTGCAGTTGGACCTCAAGGTATAGATGGTTCACAAGGTCCTCAGGGTAACCAAGGCGTTCAAGGACCCCAAGGTTATACTGGTGCAGTTGGACCTCAAGGTATAGCTGGTTCACAAGGTCCTCAGGGTAACCAAGGCATCCAAGGACCACAGGGCTTTACTGGTGCAGTTGGACCTCAGGGTATAGCTGGTTCACAAGGTCCTCAAGGTTACCAAGGCATCCAAGGTCCTCAGGGTTATACAGGTACTGTTGGTTCAGTTGGAGCCGAAGGTCCTCAAGGTTTACAAGGTCCTTTAGGTCCCCAGGGCTTTACTGGTGCAGTTGGACCACAGGGTATAGTTGGTCCTCAGGGTAACCAAGGCATCCAAGGTCCCCAAGGCTTTACTGGTGCAGTTGGACCTCAGGGTATAGTTGGACCTCAAGGTTACCAAGGCATCCAAGGTCCACAGGGTTATACAGGTACTGTTGGTTCAGTTGGTGCCGAGGGTCCTCAAGGTTTACAAGGTCCATTAGGTCCCCAGGGGTTATACTGGTGCAGTTGGACCTCAAGGTATAGTTGGTTCACAAGGTCCTCAAGGTTACCAAGGCATCCAAGGTCCCCAGGGTTTTACAGGTGCAGTTGGACCTCAGGGTATAGTTGGTTTACAGGGTCCTCAAGGTTACCAAGGCATCCAAGGTCCCCAGGGTTATACAGGTACTGTTGGTTCAGTTGGTGCTGAGGGTCCTCAAGGTTTACAAGGCCCATTAGGACCTCAGGGCTTTACTGGTGCAGTTGGACCTCAGGGTATAGTTGGTCCTCAGGGTAACCAAGGCATTCAAGGACCCCAGGGCTATACAGGCACTGTTGGACCTCAGGGAATTGCGGGTTCACAAGGTCCTCAGGGTTATCAAGGTATCCAAGGTCCCCAGGGCTATACAGGCGCCGTTGGACCTCAGGGAATGGTGGGTTCACAAGGTTCTCAAGGTTACCAAGGCATCCAAGGTCCCCAGGGCTATACAGGCGCCGTTGGTCCTCAGGGTATAGCTGGTTCACAAGGTTCTCAGGGTTATCAAGGCATCCAAGGTCCCCAGGGCTATACAGGCACTGTTGGACCTCAGGGTATAGATGGTTCACAAGGTCCTCAAGGTTACCAAGGCATCCAAGGTCCCCAAGGTTACACTGGATCTGTTGGTTCAGCAGGTCCTTTAGGTCCTCAAGGTATTCAAGGTCCTATGGGTCCACAAGGTTATACAGGTACAATGGGTCCACAAGGTATATCAGGTACTGCAGTTAATACTGGTTCTACTGGTCCTACCGGTCAAGAAGGACCACAGGGGCCAATAGGTCCACAAGGTATATCAGGTACTGCAGTTAATACTGGTTCTACTGGTGCTGATGGACCACAGGGGCCACAAGGTGGCAACGGTGCTGATGGACCACAGGGACCACAAGGTGGCAACGGTGCTGATGGACCACAGGGGCCACAAGGTGGCAACGGTGCTGATGGACCACAGGGGCCACAAGGTGGCAACGGTGCTGATGGACCACAGGGACCACAAGGGCCAGCTGGAATTGTAAGCGCTTCAGGTGTTAATTATAGTGATTATTTATATTGGGATAATAATACATCTTCGTGGGCAGCAGAAACTACAACTTGTGTTCATATAGGTAATACTGCAGGATCAAATAATCAATCATATAATGCTATTGCAATCGGTTATAGAACTGGTTATAATGATCAAGGTAATGGAGCTGTAGCAATTGGTGTAACAACGGGACAAGAGGAACAAGGAACATATGCAATTGCAATTGGTGGTATGGCCGGACAAATAACACAAGGAGAATCTGCGATTGCAATCGGTCTTAGTGCGGGAAAAAATACACAAGGATCATATTCCATTGCAATTGGTCAAAATGCGGGAACTGATTCACAAAGTATTAATACAATAGCAATTGGCAGTAGTGCTGGTAATATATTTCAACATGCTGAATCAATTGCAATTGGCAATGCTGCTGGAGAAAGTACACAGGGACAACAATCTATTGCAATTGGTATAAGTACTGGAAGATATAAACAGGGACTAAGATCAATTGCATTTGGCTATGAAGCTGGAAGAAATACACAGAGTGATTATGCTATTGCAATCGGTAATATGGCCGGAAAAAATACACAAGGATTATATTCCATTGCAATCGGTAATAATGCAGGATATGATACACAGAGTGATTATGCTATTGCAATTGGTAATAATGCTGGAAGTATTGGACAAGGCAGTTTATCAGTTGCAATCGGTAATAATGCAGGATATTATACACAAAATGTCTATGCAGTTGCAATTGGTTTTTCTGCAGGTAACAATCAACAGGGACGATATTCTATAGCAATTGGTAATTCAGCAGGACAAGAATTACAAAATGATTTTGCTATTTCAATTGGCGCGAGTGCTGGTTATAATGGACAAGGACCATATTCAATTGCAATTGGCGCGAATGCTGGAACAGCAACTCAACATGCTAACAGTATTATATTAAATGCAAATGGTTCTGCAGTTAATAGTGTAAATGATTCAGCCTTCTATGTTGCACCAATTAGAAGCAGTTCTGATACATTAAAAACACTTATGTATGATGTAAGCAATAACGAAGTTGTTTATTCTGCAAGTGCCAAGACATTTGTTATTGATCATCCAGATGATAAAGATAAGTTATTAGTACATGCATGTTTAGAAGGCCCTGAAGCAGGTGTTTATTATAGAGGTGAAAGTGAAATTACCAATAATGATAGTGTTGAAATTGAACTTCCTCAGTATGTTAATAAGTTATGCACGGACTTGACAATTCAATTAACACCAATTTATAATGGTGATAAATCAAATATAACATTATATACAAGCAGTATTAAAGATAATAAATTTACTGTATATGCATCTAAGAATGTTAAATTTTACTGGTTGGTTCATGGAAAACGCTGTAGCATAAATGTTGAACCACATAAGGAAAATGTTGATGTTAAAGGCAATGGGCCTTATAGATGGATATAAAAATTTTTAATTTAATAATTATAATATAAACATTATAATTATTTTCAGTATTTATTTTATTATATATTAAATAAAA
>RFQR01000007.1 GCA_009924895.1 bacterium | reverse complement strand
GTGCTGCCGTACTCGACACAACGTAATCAAAGAGAAGCCCGAAGAGTGTGAGTCCCAGCGTAAGAAACGCACCTCCTATCAGCCACCATCCAATAAAAGTACTAATACTAACACCGAGTCCTGCACCAAGAAGACCACCAAGCCACCACTGCTTGGTGCGTCCCAATATCGCTCCGAGCCACTGAAGAGCCAACGCACCAAACACAAAAATAAATGGCAGAGCACTTTCAATGTCTTTCATAGAAACTGAAACGTTATTTTTGTACTCACCGTTTGTCGCTTTTATGAGACTTGTGACGGCGTTTGTAACTGCAGTATCGTAATCCCCCTGTTTAAGATACGGAACCATGTCATTCTGTATGATTCTGTTTGCAACGCTATCCGGCACAGCGCCTTCGAGCCCATATCCCACTTCAATGCGAATCGCGTGCTCCTCTTTCGAAAGAAGCAGCATAATGCCGTTGTCTTTTTGCTTATCCCCCACACCCCACTTCTGAGCAAGTGTGACTGCGTAGTGTTCAATATAATCCCCTCCCATGTCAGGCACAGTCACTACGCTGATTTCGTTTGAGGTACTTGCTGTAAACACTACGAGCGTACTCTCGAGAGAAGCTATTGTTTCCGGGGTAAGCACGCTTGCATAGTCATTCACAAAACCCTGTGGTCGTGCCGAAACTTCAAAGGCGGAAGCGGGCGCCACGAATGCGACGCCCGTAAGTATACCCACTATAGCAACAAGAAGTTGCTTCATATAGCTAAAACTGTACTTTTGGTGCTTTATCTGCCCCTACCTCTGCCTCAAACATGGTGCGTGGTGCAAATCCAAACCACGATGCGAGCAACGATCCCGGGAATGTTTTTACACTCACATTAAAGTCGCGTACGATTTCATTGTAGCGCATGCGCTCGACCGATACACGATTTTCAGTCCCGGCAATCTCTGCCATGAGTGACTGTACATTTTCTGCCGATTTCAATTGCGGATAGTTTTCCATGACCGCAAGAAGGCGCCCAAACGCACTCTCTACTTGTCCAGCCGCAGCTGCCTTCTCGTCTGTACTGCGCGCTCCTGCGTAATTTGCCCGAGCTTGCGCAAGTGCGCCAAAGACGGTCTGCTCTTGCTTCATCACGCCTTTTACTGACTCAACCAAGTTTGGAATCAAATCGACACGACGCTGGTACTGCGTTCCCACTTGTGCCCACTGTGCCGTAACGCCTTCATTACTGCGCACAAGACCGTTATACTTTCCGCCTACCATCAAAACGATAACTGTAAGAACTCCAATAATGACCCATGTTGAGGCAACGCCTCTAGAAGTTGTTTTCATGTCGTAATTGTACAAAACGCGCTGAGCGTGTCCAGGCTTTCTTTTCTCGAGTAAAACAGGTATACATGTCGATAGTCCATAGCAACCGAGAGGAACCTCACGATGTACGTTTCTATCTTTACTGGCAAAGGCGGAGTTGGTAAAACCACAAATGCCGTAGCACTTGCACTTCACAAAGCGCAGCAGGGAGTACATGTTGGTATCCTAGACTCCGACGGTGGGCATAGCGTTGGTGTCACCTTAGGGAAAGAAAGCATTCCCTTTAACTCAATTCAAGAAGTAAATCCTCACCTCAAAGTCGGTGTCATCGAGCCCGTCAATTACATCTCAATTGCAGATGCAAAGAAACGAAAGATGTCGGTAAAGAAATACTTGGAACAATTTCCAAGCGACCACGGTCTTATTCCGCTCGCCGATATGGCAAACGCATTCTTTGGCATACCTTCAGACACGCACATGCTGCAAAAATTCTGCGGGCTCGTATCCTTAGGAACCCATCTCTACGAGACCGGAACAAAGCACATCGTGCTAGACATCGAGCCAACAGACGGCATGACAAGGCTGCTTAAGTATTCTGACGCTACAGCTCACAGTCTGACTAATCTGCAAAAAAAGGGAAAAATCTCTCTCGCAGCTCTTGGTGCCAAGTGGCCCGATATTGCTACATACCTCAAAGGAGAGTACATACAACGTGCAGACTTTTTTGCGCGACGAATGCTTATGACCGTTGACGCACTGAAGAAGGCACTGTACTTCATCGTCTGTATTCCTGAAGAAAGCCCCATAAAACAAACTGCAAAGATACGAGCAGTTATCGAAGAGTTCGGTGCACATGTTCAGGGTTATGTACTCAACAATGTCAGAGACGAGGCAGACTACTGTATGCGCGGACTTCTCCCCATCGACAGGCCATGTATTGCTGTCAGTCGAGATCAAGGACTCCATACCGATCCTGAAGAAAAGCGAAAAGCGCTGATTCACATTGGAGGGTATCTGTCGAACAATCTGGGAATATGACATCACAAGAGGGGTCGGCGCACCAGCGCCGACCCCTGTTTTATTTCCAAGTCTTTCTTATTCCGACTTTCCATCCCACCCAGTTCACCACCGGGTGAAAAAGTACCGAGACCACCAGAATAATCACAATGTGGTTTACCCCTATCCATCCCGAGAACGGAAGGATTGCGATCAAAGCTGCCACCGCAAAATCAAGTTGGTCATAAGGCCACCACGGTGAACCCGGCGGGATTCCTCTTCGCCGTTTGAAGTACGACTTGAGGTGATCTCCTACCACTGCTCCACACCCAAACAAAAATGCATATAACACTTTCTGTTCAGTGGTGTCTGCAAAAAGTACATTGTGACGCGTATTAAA
The DNA here is from genome assembly GCA_009924895.1 of bacterium. Lineage (GTDB taxonomy): Bacteria > Patescibacteriota > Minisyncoccia > Phycocordibacterales > UBA2100 > UBA10103. Next base: position 61,007 of record RFQR01000007.1, on the reverse strand, counting down.
ACTATGAAGACTTTGCTGAAAATCAACAGCAATATACGCCCCGACAAAACCAACAAGATACGCGTCAATTGTTTTGTGTCCGCCAAGAAGCCGTCGGCTTATAGTGACAGGGGGTATCCCAGCCCACCTCGCAAATCCAGGGCACTGATTTGCTACAAATGCAGGCAAAAAGAACCAAAACGCACTGATAATTTCTTCCATGGCTCACTCCCATTCTTGAAGACTTTTTAAAAGCTACCGCACCACAATGCACCGGTCAACTATACGACTATTTTTCCATCATCAATTTTTACAATTCGGTTTGCGCGTTTTCCAAAGTCTTCTTCGTGAGTCACCAACACAATTGTTTGTCCTTTCTTGTGCAGTTCATCAAAGATATCCATAACGAGACGTGACGACTCGTTATCAAGATTTGCGGTTGGCTCATCAGCAAAGAGAATGACCGGATCATGGGCAATTGCCCGCGAAATAGAGACGCGCTGCTGTTCTCCACCCGAGAGCTTTGATGGCAAGTTACCGAGACGGTGGCCCAGATTTACTCGCTCGAGTGACTTTTGCGCCTTTCCATAGGCCTCTTGTTTTGAGAGTCCTTGCATCAGAAGTGGTAACGCAACGTTTTCAAGTGCGGTAAGCTCGGGCAAAAGTGCGTAATCTTGAAACACGTACCCCAGCGTATTCAATCGAAATTGAGTTTTTTCGTACGTCGTCATGTCGTGAGTATTTTTTCCGTCGATTACTATCTCACCACTAGTCGGGTCGTCGAGAAGCGATATTTGATACAAGAGCGTAGATTTTCCTGCGCCTGAACGGCCCATGATGGCAATGTACTCACCTTTTTTAACTGTGAGATCAATGCCTTTCAAAACATCGATGGTACGCTCACCATCTTTGAAACTTCGCTTAAGATTTTTTACGGTGATCATATACCCGCCAAAATTTTAAGAGATTCTGGTAACATCGTCCGGAGTTGGTTGCGACCCCATCCTGTTTTTAGCCACTTCTCACGAAGAAAAGCGTCTTTCTCGCTTATAAAAGCTTCATAGTGAGCAAGTGTGAGCGGGGTCCGCAACCTCGTCGAAAGGACTTTTCCAGCGTTATGCAAGGTAAATCTCTTTTTGAGATTATTGGTACAACCAACATACAGTTGTTTATCCTTCTTACTGTGGAGTACATAGACGTAGTGCATAAAATTTAGGCGGGTAAATTAGTTACGTCCTAAGATCGAATCAAGCGTATTTTTTCGAACAATCATGCGAGCAGGTAGATATCCCGCAACAAGTGTCGCCACAACAAGAAGTCCCACACGAAAGAAGGTTGTGTTAAATGGTGCATAAAGGATGCCGTCAGAAAATGGAAAGTTTATCGGATGTGCTGTGAAATAGGGCACCAAAAGTCCGTATACAACGATAAGCCCAATTCCCGAACCGATAATTGCATAAAACACTGACTGAAACACATACGCAATTTCAATTGCGTGCCCGCTGATGCCGATACCTTTCAAAATACCGATAAACTTGCGGCGCGTGAGAGCATTAATGAAGATGACAATGAAGATGGTAATCGCAGCGACAATGAGACCAAATGCGCTGAAAAATGCTCCGAGCATCGAAAATGTCTTTACAATATCTTTGAAACCTTGGGGCTGTGCCTCTTCAAATGTTTGTACTTTTGCGTACTTCCCCACACCTCGAAGCGTAATGTCTTTACGAACCGAGAGCGGATCGACGCCATCCGCTACATGAATTGCAATTGCCCCCACGTTGTTATCACTTCTACCAGACAGAGCACGAAGCTGCGTGTCCGTCATAAAAATGCCTTGTCGAATATTATCGACCTTGCTGCCCAAAATTCCTTTTATGGTCATCTCGCGTGTTTGCCCGTTGATAGTCACCCGTACCTTTTCGCCAACGTCGGCCTTTTTGAGTGCAGTAAAGTTTGGACTGTCATCAAATGGAAGATACTTTTTAAGCAGAAAATACCCAATTAAAATCTGATCAAAATCATCAGGCTTCAAATATGCGCCATCCTTTAAAAACTTTCCAAGATTGGTGGTTTTATTCTCCGCGGCAGGGTCGATGCCGTAGACCTGGCCGCTTGCCGTGTCGCGCTTTTCCCCTTCACGGCGATTCAAATAATCTGCTTCGAGCGTGGCGCGGTCTGTGTAACGCGATGAGAATGCTTTAATCGTAGAAATGGTCGAGAGCGTTGCCAAGACTGACGGCGTATTTTCGATATACGTCTTATCAGAAAGCGGAGAAATAATGACGTCACCAGTGTACTGCACACGCAGCTGCTGGACTGCCCCCTGAATGAGACCCACCAAAAGACCTGAAACGACAACAAGATTCAAAAATGTGAGCACCATCACAAACACAATGAGTCCCGTCGTCCATAGAGACGAGCGACGAAGCTGACGGAGGGCTAAAAAGAACCCAATGCGCACATCGTTACTGAGTGCCATACCCAGCTCTAATCTAGGTTCGGTAAATCAATAATGGCGCACTGTCCTTGTGTAGAAAAAAAATATCTCGAGACTACTTTCGACTGGAGAAAATTTGGGCTGGGCATATGCTACTTTTGTGACGGAACAAGAACCAAGTCGCCGACTGAGAGTCCGGAAATAATTTCAATGAGGCCGGTAGAGGAAACTTCTCCCGTCACCACTTTTCTTTCTTCGCTCGTAGCATCGGGACGAGAAATCACGACCGCCATATCACCATCTTTTTCTGTCACGGCGCCTTCGGGGATAAGCAGCACATCAGAGCGCCGCTCGGTTGTAATTGTTACGTCGGTGGTAAGGCCTGATTTGAGGCGCGCATTATTTTCACTAAATTCAAGTGTGACTTTGTATGATGCCACGCCATCACGCACCGTTTCCGCCGGGTCTATGGAAATGACTTTCGCCTCAAATTGCGCGTCAGGAAGAGCATCGAGCGTTACGGTCGCCGTATTCCCCACTTTTACTTTTGCGATAGAGAGCTCAGGCACATAAACTTCTATTTCAAATACGCCGCGGCTCATCATGGAGATAAGCGGAACATTGGTGGAAGCGATTTGCCCGCGCTTGGCGTCCACTTTCGTTACTGTTCCTGAAAATGGTGCAGTGATAAGAGTGCGTGCGAGCTGTGCCCGTGCCGAATCAACATCAGCCTGCGCACTTTGCACCTGCGCGCGCTGCGCGTCGAGATCTGCTTGTGTTGCACCAGCTTGTGCGAGCTTTAAGTTGTTTTGAGCGGTGACAACCGCATTTGCAGCACTTTTCTCGGCAGTCATTGCTGCGGTGAGGGTGCTGAGCGCACCGTTAACGCTCGTGCGAGCAGCAGAGACAGAAGTCACCAATGCATTAATGCTGCTCTGAGGAGTCGACTGATTCGAAATACCGCGATTTAAGACCGCGTTTGCCATTTCAAGCAATCGTACGATTTGGTTTATATTTTCAGTAACGGCAGCTGGAGTCGTGCTCACCGTATTTGACCACTGCGAAAGCATACTCTCTGCCTTCACGCGCGCCGCAACAAAGTCAGAGGTCATCTGTAAATCGGAAGTTTGAAATACGATCTGGGGAAATTCTGATCGTGGATTACTTACAAACAGATCGACGACGTTATGGACTGCAGCATCTGATGTCGTGTAGGCATCTGCAAGAGCGTTTTGAAGCGCTATCGTACTTTCCGCATATGCGGTTTTTGCACTCTCGAGCTGCGACTGTGTCACCGCGATTGATTCGGGACGCGTTCCCGCCTCAAGAGAGCGGAGCTTGGCACGCTGATTTGCAAGAACGGCTTGTCGTTGCTCAACAAGGGCGCGCAGATCATCGTTCTCCACTTGCGCCAAGAGAGCTCCAGCAGAGACACTATTTCCGACAGAAGTATAGACACCCGTTACTCTTCCTGCTTGTGCAAACCCGAGGTCAACTTGGGAGGCGGATTTTACTTTTCCCGATACCGTGACTTGTGTCACGAAATCACCCTTCGTAACCGTGAGAGTCTGCATCGGGACGCTCTTTTCTGACCCCAAGAAATACCACCATCCTACCCCGAGCACAATGATGAACACTGATGATACAAACAGCCGTGTGCGAATCATGAGTAGTACGGCGTGGGCAGCGTGTCGAAATGCCTCGAGCATGTCGTATATAGTATCACACGTTTAGAGCACAAAAAAACCGATGCTCGCTGCCGCTATCCAGCTGACAAGCGACATAGCACCCGATGAAAGCAGTACTATTTTTTCGTGCGATGAAAGCGTGGCAAACGGGGTCGTTGTTGCGATATGCATGATACGACCAATGAGAACGGCATTCACGATAAGAGTTGCGACGAACAAAAGTTTTGCAATAAAATAGACATTATGGAGGAGATAGTCCGCCTCTGGATAGGCAAGAAACATGCCTGAAACGATCATCGCGATAAGACCGGCCCACATAGCGTAGTGCGAGCGACGCAGATGCTCTTCAGAAAGAACCTGCTTTTTTCCAAAAAACCATTGAACCGCCTGTATGTCAGAAATAACCATCGTGAGAAACACGAACGAAAGCGCGATGAGGTGCACTGTCACCATACTCTAGCGCGCAAGAACCCCCACCTTGAGTGCTGCAAGCAGCGACTCTGGCCTCGTCTCACCGCCATGCTGGTTTTCAAAACGCTCGGTGCCGTCAACGCCGCATAATCGCAAAATACGCTGCGGACCGCCCGGATGCTTACTGATGAACGATGTCACATCGTATACAACACCATTAATCACGGTGTAGCAGCTCTCTGCAGAATTATGCTGTGCAACGGCACTCAGAGTAAGGCCCGCTGGTTTTGGTGTTGCGGGCGATGGCACGGGTGAAGAAACGCGGTCGGAGTTCTTTGGCGGGATAGACTCGGCACGGTTTGAATTCGGTGTTTCAAGTTTCGATTGTTCTGTCGGTGCAGCAATAAATCCATAGAACAATGTGCCTCCGGCAAGGAGAAAGAGCACGAGCGCACTACCTATGATTGCTTTGGGAATGGGCATAGATTGTATGGAATTAAAAAGCCATCGTTCGTATAACTTCTGCATCAATCTCGTTCAAATTAGTAAGACGGATGGCGCCAAAGATTCTTACCGTATCCCCCACTACGAAGCGTGATAGTTCGGTCTTCTTTTTTGCTTTATTGTATACAACAGTATCGCCAGAAAGATACACAGCGTACTCATGATACTCCTTCATGCCTTTCGTACCTATCGCAAGCATTATGGTCGCAGGCAGTGATGAAGAAGTCGAGAGAAGTATTCCTTCAAAGACGCGCGGCGCAAATATCTTTTGGTCTTGATAGATATCGATTTTTGAGACCGTCAGCGTGTTTGTAGGGTAGTCGTACATGCCCTCGACCATGTTTATTCTATCTCCGACACGGATATCAGAAAATTCTATAGTCCGCTTACCCTTGGTTATCATGGTCGAAGCAGAAAGCTGTACCGTCGTGGTCGCTTTATTCTTACCAAGCAGTGTGAATACAAATGCATTGGTGTTGGTATCGAGTACGGTACCTGAGAGCACTTTTCTGTCTCTGACGAGTGCATAATCTTTTATTGTCTGCGCCTTCACGATGATGGTTCCCGCACCATTTGCAAGGACACCGTCAACATCGAGCGTATCACCCTCAGAAATATCGTCGACGCGTGCGCTTTCTCCGTATGCCTTCTCCACTTTTGTTGACGTGCTTGTAAGAAGCGTAATGCGAATAAACGAATCTCCCCACACCGCACGTGCAAAGATATTCGTTCCTGCTTTTTGAATCACTACCAGATTTTTTGCATTAAAACTACCCTCACGAGTGATTGAAAGATCTGAGGCAGAAGCGGCACTCGTAAACAACGGAGCTATAATCACAAGCAAAAACAAGGCTGTTTTCTTCATAGTAAATATGGTGCAACAAAAAAGTGTGGACCACAAGCAGCGCTTGCGGTCCCGGTATCCTCAGGCCGTCTCGAGGGATGAGATCGAAGGAAGGATGAAATAATTATCGCTCGCATCCCTGATCGAAAGGACATACTCAAACTCAATCAGCTCACCGAAAAATGCAAGAGAAGCGGCGAACGCTTTATCGTGTAGTTCGGGAAGGCCCGAGAGCGAGAGCGCGGCGCCGTAGTTGCGCAGCCAGATGGCACCGCCGTAGCGGTCAATCTCTGGATTGCGTGATTGCCAGCTGCTCACATGCTTTCCTACCATTGCATGATTCGCAAGGCGTCGCGCTTTTTCTTGACTGAATGAGACATACCGATCGTACTTCTCATCCGGTGGGCACCCAATAACAACAGTGAGTCGTGGGCGGCCTTTTTCATCAGCAAGGCACAGCGAAGCACCCGGACGATCGATGAGATTGTGGTGTTGAACCTAGCGCTCGAACAGAGAGCGCGCACCGTTCAAAATGCGCTCTATAGTGTTGTTTGACAAACCCACGTTATTCTCCGTAGTTTCTTGTGCACCCAGGATTTGGGCTAAACATTTTGTAACACGATTCTTAGTCTTTTTCAAGTATGTATGCTAGACTCCTTTTTGTATGGATTTCCCTATCCGAATAAATAAATACATTGCCCATAAAGGATACTGCACTCGCACCGAAGCAGACACTTTGATTGAACGCGGAAGCGTACTCATCAATGGCCGCAAAGCTGTTCTGGGTGAGAAAGTGCACGAGCATGACACCATAGAAGTGCATACCAAGGAACGCGCCTACCGCTACTTTGCGTTTAATAAGCCACAAGGGGTAGTGACCCATTCACCGCAGTTTGGTGAGAAGGATGCCGTGGGTGCAAGTAAACTCTGGGGTACGTTCCCCATTGGCAGACTCGACAAGGATTCTCACGGTCTCATTATCCTCACCGACGATGCGCGTGTGACTGATCGGCTTCTTAATCCAAAATACGAACATGAAAAACAGTATCGAGTGACGCTACAACAAACTGCGCCTGACACTTTTCGTGAACGCATGGAAAAGGGCGTCAATATCGAAGGGTATCTCACGAAGCCCTGCACGGTGCGCACGCTTTCTCCGAAGAAGTTTGAAATTATCCTCACCGAGGGGAAAAAGCATCAAATTCGTCGCATGTGTGCCGCACTCAATACTGCGGTTGCGGACCTTGAGCGCATTCGCATCATGAACATTGAGCTGCGCGATTTGAAAGAAGGCGAATACCAAGCCATTACCGGTGCGACACTCACGCAGTTTCTCAAAAGTCTCGGGCTGTAACCCATCTCGTCCGAACCACTACATTATTTATCGCACCACTTCCACCATCACTTCGTGCCGCTGCATAAACGGCGGCGTAAATGGCGGATTATAAAATGCGGCTTCGACAGTACCGGTCGCTTGCACAGAATCTCGTTGCAAGAGTGTAATGAGTTCTTGCTTTTTTGATTCAACACGCGATGGATACGCCCACCACGAGTATGAAAGTACCGCCATGGTACGCGCCTGAACTTCAGTGAGCTTTACCCTATCATCATTCGGCTTTGGCAGCGTTGCGAGCGTGTACTGTTTTGGCATCACAAACGATATCGAACGCTCAGTATCGCTTCCCTCTTCTTTTACCGGAACGGTCATCGCGATCTGCTCTGATGAGCTTTCCTGAACCGGTGCCGTCATTGCGATTCCTTCTCGCTTGGTATTGCCGCCAAAAATATAGCCGGCAATGATACGGAATCCCTGATTGAGTGCTTCGCGATAGGTGCCACGCACGCGAGCAGTCGCAATGATGTACGAATTGTACTTGCGCAATTCATACCCCTTTCGTTTTTCAATCACCGTATATGCTGGTTCTTCAATGCCGCGCACCGTCCAGTACGCCGTAGCGCTCCAGAGGAAGAGTCCTCCCACCACAACGATTCCTATAATTGAGTAGAGTGACATGCTCACATCGTACACTATGATTTCTTTGGAAACCACGGGATAAATGCATTTGTCCGGGCTGCATAGAGTGACCAATCAGGATGAGCTGCCATTTTTTTCTCAAGCATCGGTATTCCCGATACGCGCAACAAGAGCCAGGTAATAAGTACCGGACTTGAAAGCAAAAGAAATGCAAGCACCTGAAAAGAGGGAGTGAGTGCAACGATAGCTAAAAACGCAATTGCCCACCACATCATAGATTCGCCAAAGTAATTGGGGTGGCGAGAATAGTTCCAAAGACCGTACTGCATCAGCTTCCCCTTATTCTCAGGGTTTCGTAAAAATGAGTCGAGTTGAGAGTCTGCAATAACCTCAAATAGAAATCCTATCGCCCACAATACTACTCCTGTAGTGATACTAAGAATGTGTGCTGATGCCCCATACAGATTTACCGCAGTAACTGGCAAAACAATAATCGCAGCTATCGCTCCCTGGAGCATATAAATTTGAAAAAAACTACGGAGTACAAACCACTGTCCCCACGATTCTCTCCATGCGCGATAGCGAAAGTCTTCTGGCTTCCCCCAATTTTTGCGTGCTATCCGTATCATGAGGCGCATTCCCCAGAGCGTCACGAGCGCCGTAAGTACCGTACCAAGAACCGAAGGAGTACCCAGGATGGAGGAGCTCCATGCACAGACTATAAGCGCGCCACCGTATGCAACATCTGCAATACCGTTATCTTTTCTGACAAGGGCAATACCAAAGGCAATGCACATGTATACTGCGAGCCCACCCACAATACTCGCAGCTACCATATCAATAGATAAAACGACTGATCCAGAAACTAATTCCCGCAACAGTAGCCCCCAGAGCTGTCCCCCACGCCATATCAACTACTGTAACCAAAAGCGGCCAGTCGCGAAGCGTCGCATAGTTTGTGAGGTCATAGGTTGCATAGGTGAAGAAGCCAAAGAGCGCCCCAAGCATAACCGCTTTCACAAGCGAGTTTTCTTGGATTGCGGGATAGACTGCAAAGTACAGAAGCCCCATCAAAAAAATGAGATAGAAAATAATTGCCGCTACCCAGTTAATCTGCGTCGTCATCAGGTGACCTATCTGTGCACGATAGAAATCTTTTGCAACAACACCAAGCCACACCATGTCGATAGCGAAAAAAGCGATAGTAGTAAAGAAATATAACGAGAGCATTTGTTGCATATCTATCATTATAGCATGTACAAAAACAGAAAGCAGCCGTCCTCAAAGGACGGCTGCTGCTTCATTCGTTGGCCTCACTTCACTGCTTTCAGGAGTTCATAAAGCGTCCACTCCATGAGTGCCATGTTGAAGAACGCGTGGGAAAGCGTAGAGTACATCGTTCCCATAAACTACTTTCCGTTCACCCCGCCACATTTCAAGTAGACGATGCTCAACGTGATACCGCCGAGACCTTGCATGAAAAGACTGATACAGCCGTGATGGGTGTATCCAAACAACGCCGACGAACACACAATCATGACCCACAAGAGCCATGGCGTCTTGAGAAATATCATCAAGAACATACTAACAGCGAGCAGTGTCGAGAGGATGATCAGAATGATCGGGTCCCTGCCTCTGAAAAGAACCCCGAAGTTGTCGTACAGTATTGCACCTGCAATGAGAAGACCCGCAACAATGAGGAGTGTTGCGATCCACGACCGGCGCTGTGCACTGATAGGCATACCCAACGGCATCATCCGAAATACCACTTCCTCCCACAGAGCAAAGAGAAAGACGACCCCAAATACACTAAGGTGGAACATTGCCTTTTTGTATTCTGTCCGGTACTCGTCGCCTAAGAAAAGCTTCCGAACTTCTTCCGAATACTTTTCGGTTTCCGGCGTTTTGAGATACGGCTCGAGTAGTTCAGAGATAGGAATCTCAACGGCGAGGCTTACTATCGCAACTGCGAATGCAAAACCTAAAAGCCAGAGCGGTGAACGCTCGACTTTAAGCCAGTTCATGAAGGACGTCATGTCAGTCTCCTGGTTTAGACTTCCGACACGGTATATGAAAGAGAAATTATTTGCAACAAAAAAACAGCCGCGCCTCTCGACGCAGCTGTTTGAGTTCATGCGGAACGAGCGGAGCGATTAGTCTTTGCGACCACTCCAGTCGTTCGTCGGCTGCCACCTTCCGGTGCGAATCCCGTCGTAGGCGACGCGGATCCCATCAATGGTATCCGCCTTGACCTCAATACTTTGCTCGGTCCCGGCACGAATCGTCTCGATTCGACCAGTGATGCTCCCGCCGTTACCATAGAGACCATCTTTGCAGGTGGCGCCTACCCACGTGCTCTGGTGAAGGACGTAGTCGCAGTATTCAGGTGGCACCTGTGGGTCAACGAACCCCGGTTTCATTGGATCCCCGATACGGATGAACGGATGTCCAGGTAGGGACTCGTCAACCTTTCGGTCAAATGCAACGAGAAACCTCTTAAAGCCTGGATCGCTTTCCGTCTTGAAAGGAAAGTCACCTTTCAGATAGATTCTTGTATCTGACATTCTAGTCTCCGTTTTTTGCTCGCCAAAGCTTTCTGCCAGTAGTGCCTCATTGCACCAAACCGGTACCTTGGATCGAGCAAATGAATTTTACACTAAAAATAGGCTTTTGTCAAATTACTGAAACAGCTTCAGATACTCCCCATACCCCTCTTCAGTCATTTTTTCTTTAGGGATAAATCGAAGCGCAGCAGAATTCATGCAGTACCGCATACCCCCACGTTCAGCAGGGCCGTCGTTAAAGACATGACCGAGGTGCGAATCAGCGATCTTTGAACGCACCTCTGTTCGACTAAAGAATAACTTTCGGTCTGTATGTTCCGTCACCGCATCAGGAGAAAGCGGCTTTGCAAATGACGGCCAGCCGGTGCCTGAATCAAACTTATCTTTCGAAGAATATAGAGGCTCGCCTGAGACCACATCGACATAAATACCATCGGCATAATTTTTGTCATATTCATTCTTAAATGGTGGCTCAGTTCCCTCTTCTTGTGTCACTTGATACTGCATAGGCGTTAATGTTGCCTGCAATTCAGTGTTACTTGGTTTTACAAAACGCATCCAGGGTTTATCCATAGTTTCTACTTTATTGTTTGTAATTTGTGGTTTTTCATTTGCTACTGGTCCAAGTGGCTTGGGAATCACATCGTCACCCCAATATTTTTTGATAAACGCATCTCGCCCCGACCCGTGTCGATAGTATGAATACCGCAACGGATTCTTTTTTGCGTAGTCTTGATGGTACTCTTCTGCAGGCCAAAACTTCACTCGCGGCAATACTTCCATCACAATGGGCTTATCAAACACCTTCTTTACATCAGTGTCTGCAATCACTTTGAGTGCCGCTACTCGCTCGTCTTCAGTTTCATAGTACGCAGCAGTGGTGTATTGCGGACCACGGTCATAAAAGGTACCACCCGGGTCGGTCGGGTCCGTGTGCCGCAGCTCAAAATCAACGAGGTTTGCATACGTAATTTTGCTCGGGTCATACGTCACCTGCACCACTTCTTTAAACCCACGTTTTCCATAATTCTGATATGTCGGGTTCTCACCCTCACCACCGGCGTAGCCTGAGACCACATCAATAACCCCTGGCAGCTTTTCCAAATCACTCTCAACACACCAGAAGCATCCGCCCGCGAGCATCATGGTTTTGTACGTAGCATTCGGCATCATGGTTTGAGCTAGTTTTGTTTGATCAGATGTTGATACTGTTGTTGCGGGTGCTTGAAGGTCGTGTACAGTGACCGTGCTTGTACTCTGTGGAAGCGGATGCACTATTTCCCCCTCCGTCTCTTCTGCTTCTTTATTTTTTGGTAAGAGGACGATGGCACCAACACCAAGAGCGGCAAGCAAGGAAAGTACAAGGACCGTTTTCACACCTTCATTCTATACAATATTTTGAGTATTGTCTTTGTCCACTCAGTTAGTCTATTACCTTCATGCTTTCCTACCGCTTTACGGATAATGCGCGAAGCGGTTGGATAGGGAGCGACTCGATTAAACAAATCTATGGCACTTAAACCCTGACTCTCTGCGAGAATAAGCTCCCCGACTATTTCGCCCGCATTCGGTGCAACAAGCGTCCCACCGAAAATCCTCCCGCGCGCTCCGATACTCAGGGATATAAAACCTTCTGCGGAATCAATAATAGCGCGGTCGTCTTCAGAGAGTGGTACGGTAACAACCTCATGCATCGTCCCGGTTTTTTCAAGCTCATTATGTGAGCGGCTAAAGGTGGCGACTTCCGGAGACGTATAGGTCACCCACGCCATATGCGTTTGAAATTTTTTCTTCAGAGGGTTTATTACATTATTAATCACCACCTTCGCATGCTCTTCAGCCGCGTGAGTAAACTGATAGTTACCCGCGATATCGCCAACCGCCCAAACACGCTTGTTTGTCGTTCGTAAATACTCATCAATTATCAGCCTCGAGCCATCTGCGGTTTTCTCTATTCCCGCTTTTTCGAGATCAAGGTTTTCAGTATTCAACACTCGCCCGATACCCACAAACACCGCGTCACAGTGTATCCTCTTCTCACCGTTTTTAGTTTGGATCGCCATGTCACCTCCTTCCACTTTGAGAGGCTTGGCATCAAAAACAAAACTGACACCCTGTTCGCGTAATTGCTTTTCCATAAAGACACTGACTTCGGGCGCTTCTTTCTCCAAAATACGGCTCCCCGAGTGTACGATTGTTACCTCTGAGCCCAAAAACGAAAAGGCTTGTCCAAGCTCGATTGATATCGGGCCGCCACCGACAAACACAAAACGTTTCGGCAGCTGCGTCATTGAAAAAATAGTTTCATTGGTGTAGACCGGAAGGGTTTCAAACCCTGGGAGCAAAAGCGGGCGCGGGCGCGAACCAGTCGCGAGTACGATATTTTTGGCAGTATACTTAGTTCCATTAATTGACACGGCTCTCTCTCCGGTAAAACTCGCCTCCCCTAACTCAACGATTATTCCTTTCGATCGAAAGTATTCTGCATGTTCGTGCTCTCGGATGATATTTTGCCGATCACGTACATACTGCATGATCCGCGCGATATCAACCTGCCCCACCACGTTCAAACCAAAATCGCTGACTGAGCGAGCCGCCCTCACTTCGCGCGCAACATGAATCAGCGCCTTTGATGGGACGCAGCCGTAATTCAAACAATCACCACCGATATGTTCATCGCTTCTATCTATAAGCACTACCGAGAGACCAATGCGATTGCAAAATGATGCAACATTGAGCCCACCAGAGCCTGCACCAACCACAATAATGTCAACATTATGAGAGTTTTGCTGCATATCGTTTACTTACATATGTTATGAGAAACAAGCCAATAATACTAATACCAATATTGAGAGGACTTATGCGTGCAATTGAGTCGCCAACGTATACAAACAAAAAAGTCCCGGGTATCATGCCTACAAAAGAACCAATCATATAGTTTCGAAACGATATAGTAGTTATACCGAGTACAAAATTGAGTGCGTTAAATGGAAAGAGTGGGATAAGCCGCAAGAGAACAACCGTACTGAAGCCATGTTCGCGCATACGATCTTCAAATGCGTGCACTCGCGGATATTCTTTCATGATTGTCTGTTGCACCCAATCATAGAAAATATAGCGCGACGCAAGAAAGGCGAGTGCTGCGCCAAGAGTATTTCCGATAAGTGCAATTAATGTCCCCCACCAGATTCCGAAAACAGAGCCCGAAAGAAGGGTAAGCGGTGCCCCGGGAAAACCAAGAGGCGCAAGGATAGATTTAAGTCCTATCAAAGAAAGACCGACAGACAGCGGGTGTGTTGCACTCGCCGCTTCAAGCATCTTCACATTGGCGTACGCTTCTGCACGAAAAACCCAGAGACAAAAACCTGCAGTGAGGAGTGCGAGAAACAAGAGCGCTCGCCGTACATCGCGCTGATTGTGCACGACGTGAATTGCAACAATAACTGACGCAACCTCAATAAAGGCAAAGAGCTGAAGCGAGAGCGGAAGCGTGCCGATATATACAAACACAAAAGCAAACGGAGCAACGCCGATAAGAGTGGAGAGGAAAAAATCTCGAGCATTCATGCGAGAGAAAAGTCCGAGCGCATACGAAAATACATCAACCGGTACGGTCAGGCGCAACAGAACGACGGTCCAAAACAATCTCTCTCGGTCAAAGTAGGTTTCAAAGCAAGACACATGGTTGATCGAAATAAATTTCTCTACTATCGGTTTCCCCCACGAGCGCGCAATTAGAAACGCGATTTGTGAGCCAACAACCCAGCCGACAATCGAGAGCAGCGCAGCTGCGCCCCATCCCCACATATGCGATGCGATCGGGATCAAAGGCAGCGTAGAAAACGGCGCAATGATAATGGCACCTGCAGTCAAAAGAGTGTACGCCACCATGCCATACCACCCTTCAAAAGCAACAAGGTCATACAGCTGGTGCTGGTAGAGCGAAGAGAGTAACGATACACCTACAAATAAAAAAACTATCAGTGCGGTAGAAAGAATCTGCGACCACGAGAACACGATACGCATGGGTGCAGTGTACTACACCACTGTAGACTATCGAGGAACGCAAGCGAGACTTGATTGCGGTGGCGTGTCACACGCGCCTGAAACCGCGTCTCCAAATGGTGTGATGAACGAACATCTATCGCCCGCGCTCTTACCAGAGCACGCATTGACTGCCTCTTGGGGCGGTCCGCCTGCAGGCGGCCCGCCGGGTACACCACCTTCTTGTCGTTTTCCCTGTCCGCCTTGTCCCATACCGACACTCGGACCAGTTGTTACTGGCTTTCCACGAAAACAGCTCACCGAGTAGGGAAAATCGCGCGTCATCACATAATGGTAGGTCGTCACTTTTTTTCCATCGATCATCACTTCACTCGTAAGACCGTGGCATTTGTCCAAATCTTCCGTCGTGAGAAATTTTTTATCTGCAACTTTTCCACCCGTAATCGGAAAGCCGTCATATGCGTAACCAAGTACAGTAGAAACTGATGTATCTTTAAAACATGAACTCAAACTGTGGTAATGGTATTCACCGCTTCCTTGTGGGTGGCCACCACATGAGTCTTGCAATTCATGCGCGGGGGCATCGCGCAGCCCTGCGTCAAAAGCATTAAAGAGTGGCACACCCGTGAGCATAATGCCGACTTCCCCGCCCATACAGTACGGTGTTTCTGAATAGGTAGGATTTTTGGGTATCGAAACGCGAAGCGACTGTTCAGAGATGGTGTTGGGATTTGGATCATATTGTCCCGCTTCACTACTTCGCGATACAGGAAAAACGCCCGTGGTGTGAGAAACGGGCAAAGCATTACCAGAGAGCGTACGGTTCGTACCCGATGTTAGATTAGAAAAACGTGCGTTCGGCCATGGCACCACGCCTTCAACCGAAACCTTTTTCAGAAAGTTCCACGAATCACTTCCCATCCATGGACCACTTACCATGGAGCCTGGATTGTCTTCTCGAACACGGCAGAGATAGACATACCCTTTCTTCGGGCCTTCGGTAACGTAATGATAGTCACCGAGTGGCACCATACCGTTTGCATAGGTGTTGTCTGCCACAGCAAGCAACTCA
This sequence comes from bacterium, assembly GCA_009924895.1. Taxonomy (GTDB): domain Bacteria; phylum Patescibacteriota; class Minisyncoccia; order Phycocordibacterales; family UBA2100; genus UBA10103. Next base: position 45,525 of record RFQR01000007.1, on the reverse strand, counting down.
TCGTGCGTATATCCGCGCTTTACAGATGCAGACTCTGGTGGGACCACAACAGGGACATGCGCCGGAGAAACAGGGCTCGTTATTTCTTGGACTATGGTCTGTGGTGTTGTGGTAGCAACAGTATCAATGAGTCGCGCCGGCACTGTACCAATCCCAACCCACGAAAGCACCGCGGTAATTGCAAGTGTAAAAAATTGAAACAACGCATCCATCATAGGTTACGCTTTTTTTCCAGCGTGGTGCGAAGCGAATCATCCAGGTATACAGATGTGCGGGAAAAAAAGTTAGTACCACGTGAGCGCATACTTTCATATGCAACTTTTTGAAATTCCTTCAAATCAGTTCCTTCGTAACATAATTTTCCATCTTTAAAACAAAGACTACAGTATTTGTCTGACTCACGTTTTCCCGGGTCGTTACTAAACGGCATCAAGCAGCTTTCGCAATTGTTGGGGCAATCTGGTTTCATAAAAAAATAGTATCACAAAAAATGTCGGCCTGTCCTTGCGGGACAGGCCGATTCGTCTGGTTCACTTCTTGATCCAACCGTCTTGCGCCACGTAGACAACAAGCGCTGGCTCATTCATCCCATCCTTGCTGAACCATGCAAGATAGGAACCATCGATGCGAAAGACCTTCTCATGGGTTTTCGCTCCCATGGAACGGGTCGCGCCTGCACCGAAAGCGGCCTCACCTTTCGCGCTCACGTGATCGAATTCAAAGACCACTTTTTTGAACGCCTGATCAATTTTGTCGCCACCAATTCTGAGGTTCAGGACCCATTTCACATCCACATCGACACGCATCTTCGCAGCCGGAAGTTCGAGATGGGTGTAGCCTTCCCGACTTGGGATTTGCTTCATATCTTCGACCATCTTTTGGACGTGAGTGTAGGCGTTCAAATCAGCGTAATGCTTGCTGACAGGACTGATATTGAGCGACCACCCTTCCTCTTCCGACGGAATTCGGAGTATGACATCACCACCCCGACTCCTCGCAAACTCAAAGTGACTGAACTTGGCGCCTTGGTAGCGCCCCGAAGGAACGTCCATGACGGTTTCGGTGCCAGGTGATTTGTGCTTGACTTCCTTCTTGAACACACCCGCAGCCCCAACGCAGTCCGGCCCATCGTCCAAACGCACGTCAGGAAACCCATTCTCGGCGAGAAACGTATTCACCTCGCCACACCGTCCTCCCATGCCCCAAAGAATTCCCTTGTAGGGCCTGAGGTCCATAGCACCGAATTGTTTGAAGAAGGAAGATTGCGTTTGGTTCGCAAAACGCATCGACTTATCTTCGGTGGGCCAGTTTCTGAACGCCTCAACGATGACAGCAGGTGAAAACCCACTTGAGGTTGAGATCGATTCTGCCTGTGCGACGCCCACGAAACTCGTGAGTGCGACAACGGAAAGCATGATCCTTCTCATTTGTAGTAACCCTTTCTGTGTGTATGTTGGTATACCACTCCCATTGAAGCGGTAAAGGATTTATACACTAAAATTGCACTTAAGTCAATACATTGACCGCTTGCGCAATATTCGTTCTTTTTTACGCAAAAGAAATGCGGGTCGCTCGTGGAACGAGCGACCCGCAAAATGAGGCTGGTAGTGTGGCGACAAGTCTTTCCCACAAGGGAATATACGGTATTACCCGTTTACATGCACAACATGGGTGAGCCGAGGCTCTTGCTGGGCACGACCTCTGGGAGGCAGAGGAACGGCTATTCCGTACCACGACTTAATGAGTCTGAGACCCACGGCGTCGGAGACGCTGTTACCTCCGTTACCAGAGGACCAACCTACTGAGGATAGTAACAACCTGTACTTTCCCGTCAAATACACACATCGTGTGTATATGTGGAAACGCTGTGGAAAACTATTTAGTGGGCGTGTGCCTTTTCGTCTCCTTCATCGTGATGCGTAATCGCCATTTTGATAAAGAACAGCATAAGGAGCGTAAAGATTGCGGCTTGTACGAGACCAACAAACATCTCAAATGCCATAAGCGGTACCGGCAAAACATACGGAACAAAAAACGCGACGACTGCAATCAGAACTTCGCCTGCAAAAATGTTCCCAAAAAGACGAAACGAAAATGACACGATGCGCGCAAGCTCTCCTACCAGTTCGATAATGCCCACCATGGTCGCAACCGGCGACTTGAGGGTAAAAAATTTGCTCATATACGTGCGGAATCCGAGAACTAATACCCCGGTGACCTCAATGACCCCCACCGCAATAAACGTAAGCGCGAGCGTCATGTTGAGATCGGTATTGACCGAACGAAAGAGCGGGGTGAATTCCCCACCTTCGTGGAAAAATCCGATTGATCCGATACCAGGAGTAAATTCGACCGCATTTGCAATCCAAATGAAAAAAAACGTGGTCATGAGGAGCGGGAAAAACTTCCGTGCCAGTTCGCGACTCTCGAGCGTATCAGCGACAAAGTCATAAAAGAAACTAAACACCATTTCAAGCGCAGTCTGAAGCCGTCCGGGTACGCGCGCGACGCGCCTGTTCATCCAAAGCCCAACAGCGATAAGAAGCGCCATGACAATCCAGCTCGTGAGGAGCGTATTGGTGATGGGGAGCCCCAAAAACGTACCAATTTTTTCGGCTGCAAGCGCTACGTGAATGCCCGTATGGTGTGCCGCCTCATGCTCTAGACCGGTAGAAGCGGCGAGCGTATGCGCCGCTTGTTCAACTGCTTTTTCAACTGCCATGCGCGGCATCATACCTCATTTTCTCTACCGTATCCACTGCGCTGCACCCTCACACGGAGAGAGAAGGTATACTCTGGTGCATGAGGCACTATCGCACATTCATGGTAGCGATCGTCTGTTTCACACTAAGCAGTACGTGGGTCCATGCTGCCCAGCCAACCATTTCGACTTTTACCGTTTCCCCATCGTCAATTAGCAATAATTACAACGTCTCAGTCGCATGGAATATAGATAACTCTGTCGGCGCAGACCTCCTTATCACCTGCCCTATCGGTGTCTACTTGAAAGATACAAACGGAGCTACCGTGACATGCGGTAATCGTTTTCCTGTTTCAGTTGCTGTCGGGTCGCTTGGATACACCGTGACGAACGTAAGCGGCTCGAGTGCAACCGTAAGCGTACGCCTCTTTCCAAAAGATCAGATGAATGTTGTGTACGATGCACTCTCTACCATAGCGTCTTTCACCGCAAGTAGCGCAGTACAGCCGATTAGCGACTTCTCCCTCTCTTCCACCACCGTGATCTCAGGAACACCAGCGGCACTCTCATGGAGTGGCACCGATGCACCCGGAAGCATTCTTGTCTTTAGCTGTGCTGACTCGGTACGCTTGTACAAAGACAATGCAACCACCTCTGCGCCGCTCCCGTGCGGCAATGAAGTGCAAACGGCGGATTTACCCATAAGCGGCACATATGTCTTTACTGCCGTGAACACTTCCCTTTCTGCCGTGCCGGTACAGGTAACCATTCGTCCGGCAATCGCTGCGGGCCTCTACGACGCTTCGCGTGGTAAGACTCTTTCATTCACTGTTGCAGGATATGTACTACCACCCGAACCAGTGGTACAGAGCTTTTCCGGAACAGTGAGTGCCGTTGGGACAACCACGATGCTCAATCTACAATGGGCCACTAAAAACGCTGCCGGAGCAAACATACAAATCACGTGTACTGAGGGTATCTCATTTGCAACCTCAAGCAACGCAAAGACACTCCCCTGCAACACGCCCGCATTTTCCCAGCCGCTCACCTCATCGGGCACCACCACACTCATCGTCACAAATCCTGACTCGTTTGTGCGTCCGATCTCCTTGCTCCTACTCCCACAAAAATCTAACGGCACGTATCAGGGTACTGTAGGCAAGTCACTCTCACTATTAGTACCAGCGCGCGTAGTTATTGCTGCGCCGCAGCCACCTGTCTCTTCGCTTGCAGCTCTGTCGATTGCCCTTACCTCAACAAGCACTGCGACACGCATGCCATTTTTACAAAACTTAAAACGCGGATCAAAAGGTGCTGATGTCACTCAACTCCAGCAATTTCTTGCGCAGGATACGACGATATATCCCGAGGGTACCGTTTCAGGATTCTATGGCCCCGGGACCGAGCGAGCGGTAAGTCGCTTCCAAGAAAAATATGGCCTCGCAAAAAAAGGACAGCGGGGGTATGGAACATGTGGTCCTGCGACTCGTGCAAAAATAAATTCGTTGCAAACACCGTAAGTAAAAGAGGGGAAAGCGGCGTGCCGCTCTCCCCTCAAGTTCCCGATTCGTTAAACCTGCGGCATCAAGCAAGACTCGGAAAGACAGGTGGATTCGGAAACAAAGAGCGCACTACACTCTTGTGTTCACCAACCATGACCGGCCGGACTGGCGGGTGGGTTACAAGTTGAGTGCGCTTTTGGAATAGCTGTTGCTGTTCGCCCGGGGCGTTAGCGCAAGCTTCCTCCCCCATCTTCTCAAAGAAGGCTCTCGTGTCAAGACGCTTCTTATTCACACAACACAACATCAGGTACGGCAATGCCGGTTTTTTCAGCAATCCAAGAGAGGGCGGCATACTCACCACCAGTTGAATCAATCAACTTCCGCTGCAAAGCAAGAGACCCCGTCATACTCGAACCATCGGCGAGTTTTTCTATGTCTTCAGAGGGAAGGCTTCGATTACGGGCAACGGCACGGACAAAATCGGTATGAACGCTTTCCAAATCACGCTGAATGAGTAGGCGCTCTTTTTCTGAAAGTGGTCGAGAGGGATTTAACATATCTTTATACGGCGCGGAGGTGAGAGAAATAAAGCGATATCCTTCTTCGGTATTTTTTCCGCTTTCATCAAGATACGACGCGGTGACACCGATAGAACCAACTTCTGAAGACGGATATGCAGCGATATAGCGCGCGCCGGTTGCCACCAAGTATGCACCAGAAGTCCCGATATCACGTATCACCGCAGCGACCGGCAGCGTGCTCTTTTTGAGTGCCGCAGAGAGTATGTCAGAAGCAACGGGCGCACCACCGGGCGAATCGACACGTACCAACACCGCCTGAATGGTTGGATCTTGTTCAGCGCTGCGCAGTTGCGAGAGGGTTGTATCCACATCAGTGTAGATGCTTTGGTCGTTCGTACTCATGCCGATGGGGCCGGTAACGGCAATAACCGAAACATTGCAGTGAGCTGGCAGTGGTGCAAGACCCGCAAGTTCTCGTTGTGCATCTGCATACCACCACTCAAATGAAAACAAGATTGTGACAAAAGCAAGTACAACACTGACAAGGAGAAACATCGCCCGTATTCCTTCGCGCCACAGCGCTTCTTTTGCGTATGGTGGAACGTGCATAGATTACTTTTTCAAATGTTCAAAAACCGCTTGTGTTAATTTTGGTACCAACATCTTTGGAATACCAATTTTCGATGCTACGTGCGCAAGCTGTGCCCTCACCTCATCTTCGGTAATTTTTCCATCAGCAAGCATGCGCTTGAGCTGCCTTGTCATCTCCTGAAGCATTGCGGGATTCATACCCGCGATTGCGGCATGCTGATCTAGATGGGCAGCGGTATTCTCTGGTGCAGGTGCCGAGCCAGCGAGCGCTTTTTTAGCGAGAGTCGTTAGTGATGAAAAATCCATAGTGTTTTGTAAGCAATAATTTTAGCATAGTCTGGGGCCGGCGCGATGCGCCGGCCCCATTCTCATCCCGTATAGTGATGCGTCACGCAACTGAAACTCACGAGTCCCAACGCTGCGAGTGCAACCATTGGCGTGTTACCAATTGCAACGACTGGCTTCCCGAACATATCGAGCGCAAGAGCGATGCTAAGAAGCCAACTGCCGACTGCGACAAAACTCCAGAGCATTGATGATGTATTCGGTGAAATGTAGCGCCCACTGCGGGCGATACGAACACTCATGACCGATGCGCAGATAAACCACCCCGCCGCAAAGGCATCGAGTGGATATGCATGCGCCCATTCCACGAGGCGTTCAGCAGTTCGCACTGCAAACAATGACACTTCCTCAAGTCGAGACAGTACGTCACGGATTGCTTCTTGCATTGCACCATTCCCTTCTTGTGTACGGGTGTCGGATATCCTACTCCTTATAAAAATTTTGGCAAAAAAGAAAGACCGACCTGGTTTCCCAGGCCGGCCCTCGAAAGCAACACGTGTCAGATTAGTTCTTGGTGACCTCGACCAGGCTCCACACTGATAACCAGTCGGTGCCGACTCGGGTGAAGCCGAGACTCTTCAGCCTCTTATCGAAGTCCTCATTGTGCCCGGCTCCGTAGAAGATGGCGAGCTTGGTGTGACCAGCCGCCAATTCTTTCTGGAGAACAGACATGCACTCGATATTCCGATCTTTGACAATCGACGCATCGAGCGTCTCGCCAAACATCGACTCTCCGCCGCTATCAGCGAACTGTTGTGCGACGATTCGGCGCATCTTGAGAGGGTCTTTCATGTCCTCTTCGGAGATCTCCGGTCTCTGCAGTGACCTCTGACGGTTACTTGCGATCATGAAGTCTTTGAAGAGGCCGAGGGCGAATGTCCATGCGTTCTCGCCACGATTCTGCGCTGCAGCAATGATGCCCTCAAACGAAAGGTCAGCATGCACAAAGCTTGCCGGGCTATAGTCGATCAGCCTCTGATCGTCGATTTTCAGGCTCTCTTTCATGCTCTCCCGCAGCATTGCAAGCGGGTCGCCGAATTCGAGCTTTGCCCCTTTCTCTGGTCGTGTCCCTTTGGGCGCAACGAGCTCATAGAGGACTCGTTGGTAGTCTTTCAGAACCACGTTCAGACGATCGTAGTACTGCTTTTCTCCCACATGGATGACACCCACGAGGTCGACTTCGATCGTGCGGCCACCAACAGTCTTGGTGTACTTGGCAATCGCCGTTTGCAGAGCAATCGGTTCTTGCTTTGCATTCTGCTCAATGCGGATGAAGCGCGCTTCGGTCGCAGGTTGCGCGAACGCCATCGTTGGCGCAGCCACGAGGGCCAGTGCCAACACGCTCTTTCTGAAGAGACTCATTTCTTGACTCCTTATCAAGGGGCAGAAGTGCCCGCGTGGACTATACGTATTTTTAGGGGAGGAGGTCAAGGGCGTGATTTTAGAGTGTCCATACCCTTGATTTGTTTCGCCTTATCTTTGTCTGATTTGAACTCGTTGATTTGAGATACGAGTGTAGTAAAAAAGTCCTCTATGAGTTCGTTCTGACCGGAAAAGTTCCACGGGTTGAATGGTATGACAACCGTTTTTTCAGAACTCAAATTATCAACTATGAGATTTACAAAGGATGTCTTTCCTGAACCCCACACACCTTCAATACCAACAACAAAACTCTCCTTGCCTTCAAAGTTGTTTACAAGTTCTGCCACCTTCGCGGCGAGTGGTGCACGGCGTAATTTGTCAGAGTCCTTATCTTCAATGGGTGTATCTGGAAGTATCATAAAAATTATTTTTCAATGTCAGGTATACGTTCACGTGGTACTTTACGGACTTTCACTTTTTGCATACCCAAAGTTGATGCCTTCATCAAACGATGCAGTCCATCCAAAATCAGCCACCGACCTTTGTTTTGCATTATGTCTATCGGGTGTACGAGGTCTGCTTTCATTGTGCGTTCGTACTCTTTTTTGTGGGCATTGGGGTTATCTATGACATCCTGTGGTTTGAGGTCATACACACCTCTTTCCCAGAGAAATGGAATATCAAAATGCCACGTGAGTTCACTTATATCTATCTCCTCAACAGGTATATCAAGTGCCCAAACTTTTTCTTCCTCCCAGTTGAAATCAAACCCCACATCTTTGATGATTTTAGGGATTTCTCCTCGTTCGTGGATGTATTTTATTCTGATACCTAGCGCACCATATTTTTGCTCATCTTCCTCGGAGTAATATTTACGTATTCCCATCAAATCGGCTTTGTCAGTGGCACCAAAATCCGATGCGGGATGAGCGTCAAACAGCTCTGAAAACGATGAGTGCTTATACAAATCTACAACGCCCACTTCAATTCTCTGGGTCGGGTCTGTCATCAGTGAAAAAACAATGCGGTCTCCGACTTTCACGAGTTGGCGTTTCTCGTCGTTGAGCCGTATCTCAATTGTTTTTGACCCCGCTTTGATTTTCTCAAACGGATTTGGTTGTAACTTCATCTCGTGGGTGGTCATATTTTAAGTGTAAAAACGGCTTTGTTGCTCTTGAGAGCCGTTTTGTCTCTAATTGTGACCCTACGGGGAATCGAACCCCGGTTTTATCCTTGAGAAGGACACGTCCTAGCCGCTAGACGATAGGGCCGTACATAACTAGCCGTACAAATATACTAAAAAATTCGCGCTGATTCCAGCTCACGCCAACAAATACTAGGCCGTCCAATTGCGAAACAATTGAACGGCTTCATTTCACAGTAAGCGAGGCAGCTCTTCCCGCTTGAGTCTTGCTCCAGTGAACCGAGCTATGGGTTCAGCGCGAACGTCGAGCTGAGTACCTGTTTCGTGAACGTCGACAACGAGCTTCATGTCGAGCGCAGCACTATCGGCAACAAGCTGACGAACATAACGAGAACTCAGATTGACTTCAGCAAGGGTGAACGCGTGTACACGCCCGCCTTCTACCACTGTTGCATTAACAAGTGCGCCCGTGCTGCCTGAAATCCGATCGAGCACCTCTTTCTCTGGAGAATCGGTTCGGAATAGAATCGCGACTTCCGGCTCAGGTTTTTCTTCGTCCCAGACATAGACAACAGGCTCTTCATGCTTGCACTTCATCTGACCAAGTATCGCCGAAACGCCACCGAGAGTGCCGAGCTCGTATTGCAATGTAAGCAACGGTATCCTTGGACCAAGTTGACTTGGATTATTTCTAACTATTATCGCGCCAGGGACTACAAAGCGGACTTGGGCCTCAAGGTATAAGACGGCGCTTCTGTCCCCTCCGAGAGAATAGATTAGCCTCATCTGCCTTTCTCCTCTTGGGTTACTACTGCCTGAAAATTCTCACTTTTTACTCCATTTGTAAAGCTCAAGGAAATTCTTTGAACAGGAAAGGCGGTCCGAAGCCCGCCTTTGTGTTCTCACTCACTCTCGTGAAGGAACAAGAATGTTCGTGCCGAATACGATCGCTATGAGCGCGTAGACACCGTACACTATGTCCGCAATGAAGGCGCCGTCGGTCCGCGCAGTCTCGTGATCAATCCACAGAAACAGAATCTGCTCTGCGGTATACAATTCGTAGAGTGCGCAAAATCCAGCGCCTAAGAGCGAGAGACCCAGCACATACCGGAGCCCCCGAAAGAACCACCAGAAACTCCGGCAGATATCGCGAATAGCGTATGCAACCGGCTCAAGCACCCAGGTACGATACAGATAGAATGGACGAATCATTGGGTATCTCCTGATCCTTGATTGGACCGTCGATTGTTATATACCTAAGATGCAGCATGTTTAAGCTACAACTCGAGTTTTGGCTGTTTTGCCGCTTTTGCAAGCGCCTGGAGCTTCTTCCCTGCTGCCTCACGATACGGGCAATACTCGCACCGCTCGCCCACGACCGGCAACGCATCGCTATCGAGGCAGGCCTTAATCTGCGGAAGTGTCTCGTCTATCCAATCAGTCTCACCGGTACACGGGACAAGCGTTACTTCAAATTCAAGCTGCGCATCAAATGCAGACTTGTCGGATGAGGCATTGGCGTAGACAAAATATCCCGTGTCAGAAACCGTGAATCCATTCTTACGCAAAAGCCACTGATACACACCCATCTGGCGTTTATATGAATCTTCCCACGACGAATCTGAGAGCGTCTCAATAGTGCCGTCTTTGGAGGTTGCTTTGTAGTCGACTACAATGAGCTCGCCTTGTGGGCTCTGCCACACATCATCGACTGCGCCAGAGACAACAAACCCCGTTTCGGGTTCAGCATACTCAATTCCTTTAAAATTTTCGCGCCAAATATCCATTTTGGGATGTTCGTATGGGACCGCATCAATACCGTATTGCTCCATCAAGGGGTGCGCTGATTTTGCAACGCGATGCGAATCGAATTCTTTTTTGAGAAGCGCATCGACCGCAACGTTGAGCGTGAACGCTGGGCCTCGAGGACGCCCTGTTCCCAGCTTATTATCGAGGTAAAAACAACGCGGGCACTCGGTGAAGAGTTCAATTTTTGAGCGCGAGAGTCGCCACTTGTTGCCGCCGTAGTTCCAGTCGCTCGAACGATATGGATTATATGATTTTCTGAATTGGGCCATTCGAATAGTATAACAAATGATTACTTCGTAGCTTTTCTGCGCCACAGTGTTCGTTTATATCTCTGGCAACTCCCGCTTTCGAAGCAAGAGGAGCAGGGTCATACCTGTGTTGAGCAGAATCATGGCAATGGAATGCAAAGTCGTCGCAATATTGTATGCTTCGAGTGAAAACAAAATAAGTACATGGCGCACCACATTTGCACCAAAAAGCGCAACATATTCTGTACGCGGAAAATGGTAGCTTTTCCGAATAGTCGGCACAAATGAGACAGCGTCAATCGCTATGGTGATTACAACCGAAACTGCTGGGTCCTGTGTTATAAACCATGGGATAAGACCGAGAAGCGCAATTACCAAAAAGATGTGGTCCGTTGGATGTATCGATCGAAAACCATATCGCAGCGCAAGCACAAAAATACTAATCGTGAATAATTCAGAGACAAGAACCGGTATGGCCCCAACACCAGCCCCTTTTACATACATACCGAAAAGCGTGATACCCGAAACTAAGGAACCAACAAACCAGGTATACGGATGGGGTCGTACTGTTCCTCAAAAAATATTGCGAATATAGGGTGCATTACCCCCAATCGCGAGGACAACCGCACCCGCTGCAAAAAGCTCTTTACTCTTGGGTGCGCCTCATTTTGTTCGTACCAAGCATAAGGGCGTACAAAAGCACCGTGGCTGTCGTAGCAAATACGAGACAGAGCCTTGCCAATACGCCAATCCGATGCTGAACCTCACTCATATTCCGTCCCGCAGCAACAAACCAACCCTTGCTTGTCGGCACAACAACAAGCACAATACGCACTCCCTTTTTTGGCTCCCATGTTACACGGTGCTCACCTCGCTCTCGAGCAGCATCAAACACCCTTCGGCGGCTGCGGAACTGACCCACTCATAAATCCTGAGAACTCAAGTGGTGTACCGTCTATATCATAGACCCCGATAAACGGCGCCAGACTTTTTTCAATATCAATTTTCTCACCCCTTCCGACAACTTCAACATTTGTGGATCATTATGTCCTGTTCGGTATATCTGTTGTGCGACGACATACACCAACAGCGTCACAAACCAGACCACACACAAAAGGGGAGTCGCTGAAAACAGGGCACGCTTCATATCACTCTATCGACCTGGCACTGTTGGGGGCGACATAAACTGCACGCTCTTCGGAAGAGTAAACTTTGATGCATCACGCGTCCATGGTTTGCAATCATATGTGACACCTTGCATATCGGTTTGTGTTTTTGCCATGATCGATACCGGATCAGCATTAGGGGCAACAGGTACCTTTATGCCTTGTGGGTACTGATTAGTCCAGTTGTATACGAAACCGCCAGTCATGATCATAAACGATTGGATATTTTGCCCCGCGACACTGCTCACAAAGTCCCCACGGACATCACTGCCAGAAACATACAAGGTTCCTTTGGACTGTGCCGGACCCTTTGTCACCGCAACAGTACACACGTGGTCACCGCCTGACTTGAGAACATCGGTCCACGACGAAGTCGTCTCCTGCTGTGGAGCAGCTGCCCCGCCTTCTTTAGCTGCACCCTTTTGGAACACAAACCAACCACCACTAATGATAATGACGAGTAAACCACCCGCTACCCATATAAGTGTTTTCATGCGACCATTGTACATCTGACTCTAGATACCCGAAACACCAAACAGCATACCGATACCAAAGGTGACTGCCATTGCAAAGACTCCACCAAGTACCACGCGTGTTATCACCTTGAGGGCATTACTATCGCTCATTCGTGCACTTAAAAAGCCTGTAACGACAAGCGCAAGTGCGGTCGCTATAAAGGTGAGAAACACGCGCACATTTTCCGGTGAAAGCACAACTGCAATGAGTGGTATGAGTGCACCAGCGGTAAAGGACGCAGCGGAAGCAAACGCGGCGTGCCATGGGTTGGTAAGATCGTTCGGATCAATGTGTAATTCCGCTTCGACATGAGCGGCAAATGCATCGTGTGCTGTCAGCTCTTTTGCAACCTCGAGCGCCGTTTCCTTACTGACTCCTTTTTGTTCATACATGTGTGCCAGTTCTTCAAGTTCCGCCTGCGGGAACGCATCGAGCTCATATTTTTCCTTTTCAAGAAGTGCTTCTTCGGTATCCCGCTGGCTCGACACCGAGACATATTCGCCAACCGCCATAGAAAGTGCCCCCGCGAGGAGCCCTGCAATTCCGGTAACAAGAATGGTGCTTGCACTCACTGTTGCCCCCGCAACGCCAACAACCAGTGCTGCGATTGAAACGATACCATCGTTTGCTCCCAAGACTGACGCGCGTAACCAATTGAGGCGCGCACTCGTTGCGTTTGCATGTAGTCCAGTATAAAAACGCGTGACAGCAGGCGAGACCATACTTACTCGTTGCGAGTCTGCAGGTACTCAAAGTAGGACGTCTGGAACGATTTCGCCGTACCGTCAGCACTGATGAGTGTAATTGTAAAGAAGTTTCTATTAGGGACCTTTGTAGCGCGAGGGAGCGAGGATTTGATAGTACCCATGATGACGCGGTTAACATAAAACACAGCCATACTGTTTGGTTTAAAGCGCGCTTCGAGAGTATAGATTTCTCCGGGCTTCACGGCGCCTACGAGCGTTGTTTTTTCTGTCGTACCATCATTCGTGTAGCCATACAAAAAACCATCAACTATTTTAAATCCGTATCCTTGCCTCGTGCGGTCACCAATGCCATAGTAGACAACCGCCTTACTGCTATCTGCCATGGCGATGGTCGTTCGAAAACGACTGCGCTGCGAAAACGTAATTACTCCTTGCCACGCGGGAGTCTTTTTCACTTCTGAGGTTCCAGTTGTATTGTCAGCAACTAGGAGAAGCTGGCTGCCGTCGACCGAAGCATTTCCGCTCACATGATAGCCATCCAAGCTTTCAAACAATGTTGTATAGTGGAAGGTATTCTCCCACAGATAATCAAACGTACTCGCCGCAGAAGCAGCAAAAGGGACAAGAGCACACAGACTTATAATGAAAGACGAAAGTAATTTTTTCATCTCCTCATTATGCCTCAGAGAAAAATTTTTAGTAGTCCTCTGCATGCACCTTACAAGGTCAATGTAGTTATCACCGCTCCCTTCTCATCAAGCAGCACAACAGTGTCTTTCGGTCTCCACACCGATGCAAGCGCGCCAATGAAGAGTCCATAGTCGGTAACTTCTGTTTGCCGGATGTAATTATCATTTGGATTCCCATCTTGATACACCGTTATGTGCGCAAAACCCGTAGAAGGATACACGACGATTTCAGCAGTCGTAGAGGAGTGTGGCACGCCCGCAAATGTCATCATCGTCCCAACGGTATCAGGCAACTCATACGTATATCCTGTCACTGTACTTTGTAACTTCCAGCCAGTAAGAGAAACTTTCGGGGTCGAGGTCGGTACATCGGGAGAGAGTGCAATGTCAATCGCATACGGTCGCTTCCCCATATCCAGTTTACGGAGCACAAAATATCCGACTCGATTACTTGTCGTTGTTGCCATTTCTAACGATGACGATGCATTTGCGACAACTTCAGCGCCCAGGGTACTCGTACTCGAAATAGAATACACCGTGGTAGTTGCTGCAGCAGCCTCAAACGACCGGGATGGCGCATCACTGAGGATCGGGACAACAAACGTGAAAAAGACAAACAGGCCAAGTGCAGAGAATATGAAAAAGAATACCGTTGCGAGCGCATACGGACCCACATATCCACGCTGATTCACCATACACGGTATTGTACACTGACGGCGCAGCACTACTTAACCGTAATACGCTCAATTACCATGGGCGACACGGGGCGGTCACCGGGACCTGTTTTTGTGCCGCTGATTTTCATGACAACGTCCATACCTTCAATCACTTTTCCAAAAACAGTGTGCTTAGTATCGAGGAAATTATTGTTCGCAGTATTGATAAAAAATTGGCTGCCGTTGGTGTTGGGACCAGCATTTGCCATTGAGATAGTGCCGACATCGTTACGGTTGTTTGCACCAATCTCATCGTTAAAACGATACCCTGGACCACCCGTTCCCCATCGGTCCATCTGTGCATCGTCTTTGGTAAGCGGATCACCGCCTTGAATCATGAAGTTCTCGATAACGCGATGAAACTTGGTGCCATCATAAAATTTCTCTCCTGCAAGCTTTGCAAAATTCGCTACTGTGTTTGGAACCTGATCACCAAACAACTTGATTGTAATAACTCCCTGATTTGTTGTAATAGTTGCTTTCATAGGTTTTGAGTGTACTGGAGAAGTGACAGACTGTGAAGGTGACACCTGTTCGGAAACGACTTGCTTCTCCTGCGTGGACGAGGTGTTCTGCGTTGAATAACCTTCAGAAACAGTGGTACCTACCGGCGCACGTTGTGACAAGAAAAAACCAACTCCCCCAATAACAAGCGCGCCGAGTGCAAAAAGAAAATATTTCATGCCACACAGTATATCGTGGCAAGTGAATCACTGCACTTTTTCAAGCCAACTATACAAAGAGCCGGTTATAAGTAATCCTCCTATTCCAGCAAGCATAAGATACCCAGGATGCTGTTTCAGTACTGGCACCGAATCAATCCATAAATCAAAACCATGAAGCAATGCTCCAATGCTAAACACTACAAGGAAAGCAAACAGCAACGGATATTTACTGAACAAGGGTCGCGTGTGCTGAACTGACAGTTCGTGCACATTGTGAACCACTTTCTCCAACTCTTCTATAGGATTCTCATCCATAGAAATCTACCAAAATAGTGAAGTGAACCAGTGTGAAATCTGCTCAAATACACTCTTTTGCTTTGAATCATTTTCATGCGTCGTAGTCCCCACCTGAGGACCAGAAGCGTTCTTGAATCCCTGACTTACTACCCACGAAGCTGCAGCAGCTTTATCCTTTGAACACACGCCTGCCACGAATTGATCCGTAGTAATCTCTTCGTTCAAGAGTTGCTTCTTGAGTTTCTCAAACTTCTGAGCACAGTCAGTTTGTAGCGGTAGCATTGGTGATATCCTTTTTGTACTTGAAGTTGCGGATGCTGGAATGGTCTTCATCGCCGAAGGAGAAACGCGAGCTGGTGAAGATGTTGCCGCCGCTGCACCAAGACCTTCCTGCACTTTATTCTCAACTTCACCCTGAGATTGCACTGAGTGATTAATGAGCCAAGATGCTGCGAGCCCTTTGTCAGTCTCACAAATCTTAGACATCAACTGATCTTGAGTAAGAAGACCTGCGAGATACTCTTTTTCCGCCTGTTCCAGACGTTCTGCGCATGAAAGCGGATCAAGAGCACCTCCTCCAGACGTGGGAACTTCTGTAGTTCGTTCTGATTGAGTGGTTGTGGCAACCACCACCGCATCCGGCATAATGAGTCGAATTGCTGAGCTAGAAAAGGTGGCTGCGTGCACCGGAGAGGCTCCACAAATAAGGATAAATAAAATAAAAAGTGAACAAGAGTGCTTCATAGATGTGTTAACTGTGCTGTATACATGATGACGCGTCAAGTGCCACTTGCTTACAATTGAGCTCTTCTATAGTTTCTGCACAGCAACCTCATTACGCATAAAATCTGCCCGTCACCACAGGGGTGACGGGCATCGCACTCATAGATCAACCGAGAGCGAAAGCGCAATATCTTTCATGTACGCCTCAATCTCAGGAGTGGTCCTCAGATCTTTCACCACGCGACCATCCTCAACATGAATGACACGATTGAAGAATGGTAGGTAGAGCGGATCGTGGAGACACACGACAATGGTCTTGTCTTTAAACTCAGGCGTGTTGGTAAGCGCACCATAGAACCGCGATTTCATTTCTGCATCGCAATTCGCGGTCGGCTCATCGAACACACCTACAAACACCGTGGGTTCAAGAAGCCGGTATACAACAGCCGAGAGAGCTATTCGCTGCTCTTGACCAGTTGAGAAACCTTTTCCTTTTGCCCAGAAAGCTCCGAGCCACGTTTCAAGACCATGCGGCGAATCTCGTACCACTTCAGCAGCACTAGTAATCGCAAGAGCCTTTGCAAGCCTCCCTTCATCAACGGTGGATAACTCACTTCCTGTGATGGCACGTACAAGTTCCATACTCCGAAACTTCGCGCCTTGCACCATCATGACAAAGTGATTGAGCCACGATTCTTGTGTCACCATTGAGAGGTCCTCCTGTGCTCGAACAACACCATTTACTGGTACATATATCCGAGACAAAAGGCGCAGCAATGTCGTCTTTCCACTTCCGTTCGGGCCAACAATTGCAACCTTCTCACCAGGCTTCAAAACAAGTGAGCAGTCCTTAATCACGAACCTCTCGGTGTTTTGATACCTGAACGCCACCTCATGAAATTCAATCGGTGGAGTGCTTGTAAGATGCACTGGGAGACAGTTTGATTCATCGACCAAGGGCTTCGTCTCAAAGAATTTTCTGACATATCCGTAGTCTTTAACTTCCTGTTCAAATTCTCCGAATGCCCACCCGAGACCACTCAGTGACGATGTCGCCATCTTCACGCTTGCAAAGATTGCCGCGAGCTGCATCAACGAGTACTTTCCCTCAACCACATTCGAGCCGAAGTACAGTCCGATGATTACAAAACCCACGGTGAGTATCGTTCCTACCACAAGCGACCAATTGCGTTCATAGAGCGCGAATTGTTTTACATTTGTGTCAAGCACTTGCGTGAGCATCTGATACCGCTCAAAGAACGGTTTGGTGAAGCGCAGGAGACGCACAAATGTATTGTCACTGGAGGTAAGGAAGTCACCAATCACCGATCGTTGACGCCTGATTTCCCATTCTTCTTCATCGAGCCATCGCCGACGCTCTGCCTCAAACCATTTTTCTGCGATTTCCGGAATGGCAAGCACGCTTGTGAGCAGTGCCAAGACCGGATCAAGAACCAGAAGAATGGCGCAACCAGCAACAAACGAAAGACTTTGGGCGCACAATCGAACAAACGTTTCCCACAGATGTGTGACTGCACGTGTACCCCTCCTGTCGAACATTGATTCAATTTCTTGAAACTCAGGATCGATAAGCCGCCCCAGGTCGAGTTTTGACAAGTGGCGAGCACGCTCCATGTCCAGTTGGGTTGAAAGTGCAGTTTCGAAAAGCTTGTGCCTTTCTTGACCCCACGCTCGCACCCCAAGCCCCATAACCATGTACAAGGCGTAAAGAGCAATACCAACACCAACCCATGCCCACGACATTTTTTGATTATTGAACCCCTGTTCAAAAATGTATGCTCCGCCAACGAAAAGACTAATGTCTTTCAGTGACTGTGCCATTCTCACGACTAGGTTCACATGCACTAGAAATGGGTCAATGGGGACGACCTTTCGATACGCGCTTAGAATTGCCTCTTTCCGTTGCGCAAAAAGCATTCGCATTTTCTCTTGCATCGTCGAGACTCCCTTTGTTTTCTCTCTTTTTTTACTACCATAAAAATTTACCTCTGTCAAAATTACATAGCAGTTCCAACACCATTCAACGTTTATAGAAACAACAGATTTCGATCCAAGTCATCCGAGTCAGTCCCACCCGCTTTGTGATTCAACGCTGCTTGGGTTGAAGCAAGGTGCACCATGCGCTTCCCCTGTTTTTGTTCTAATGTATCGAGGTGATGGTGAAGTGCTTGAAATTTTCGTGCACGAATTGTTTCGCCGAATAAATCTCCCTGCCCCGCACTCTCTGGTAGAAGCTCATGAAGCGTCACTCCCGTTGCGCGATAGAGCATCTTAGAGTCAAAGATTTCTGAAAAATACTTCTCAGCGAGTGCAATAAGAATCTCAGGAGCATTGGTGGAATGTGTCAGCGGGATAGTGTGCCTGTGGTAGGTAAATTGCTTGGTCTTGAGGTAGAGAGAAATCTTGCGTGGAATCAGTGCATAGTGACGCGCCTTTGCACAGGAATTCTCTATGTGTTTTGAAATCTGCGACAACAGGAACCTCTTATCGCTTGTTGCAGGATGAAATGAACGCGTTTTTTGAATGGAGGCATACACAGTCTTGAGTGATGGGTCAATTGGCATCACCGATTCAGTGTTGAGCTCGCGCCATATCATTTCATAGGGCTTGGTGAAAGAATCATGTACCCACGCATGTGGTTTTGCCGCAAAGTCCGCAGCAGTCTTAATTCCCTTCTTGTGTAACTTGACTGTAGTGTGTGGACCAATTCCCCACACCTTTTCTATCGGCACTTCTCTCAAAAAGTCGAGTCGGCTCTCGCTGGTAATCTCAGAGAGTCCGTGTGGCTTTTTCAACTTTGAAGCAACTTTTGCAAGCACTTTGGTCGGCGCTACACCGATAGAGACAGAAATGTCTAATTCTTTCTGAATCTCTTTCTGTATTTTTTTCGCAATATCGAAGTATGAAAGTTTTAGTGGTTTGTCCCATCCAGTGATGTCTGCAAAACACTCATCAATGCTGTACTCCTCCACGTCGTCGGTATACCGACGCACGATATCAAACATCTTTCCCGAGTACTGAACATACGATTTATAGTCCCCCGGCAGGATGCGCACCTGCGGAAATTCTCTTTTGATTTGAAATACGGGCATGCCGCGCGTGACACCGAGTGCTTTCGCTTCATACGACATTGCTGTTGCAATACCGCGCTCTTCCCCGGTTACAACTGGTAACCCTCGGAGCTTTGGATTCTTTGCTACTTCCACCCCTACAAAAAACGCATCCCCGTCCATGTGGAGGATTGCTTTTTCTTTTCTTGCATAGGGTTGCGCTATCACGCTTCTAGTATACGTCTGTATTTCTACCGGTGCATATGGTAGGTTTGTCCTCAGTCGCAACACGGAGGCTCACTATGCGTGCTCTTGCATTTATTGCTCATGGGTACATGCACCCGTAAGAGCTAAAATCTCTGCTCGACGAAACGAGACCTATCATCCGAAAAGGCCTCATACCTGATGGCCGCGAAATGGTTGTTGATGTCGACATCCTTACGAGAGAACGAGCGCTTCACGAAGTACACTTCTTTTCTGATCACATCGAACCATACATCTGGATCGACGGGCAAGACTATATTCTCAGACAGCGAACGGATATTGCAGAAAAATTGCACGTGGTGTGCGAGAATAGTATGTCGATACCTGCCAGTTTGAGCGCCTCGGAAAATTCAAAGTCAGCGTGACGCTCATTGCCGCGCCGATGGCACACACCTCCATTCGCGGCACAGATGAAAAGGTATGGGAAAAAGACCCTGGATGAGAAAAGCGAGTGCTGCTATACGCAGAACTCGCTTCATTTTGAGTCTCAAAACTCAAACAGGCTGTCTCGGAAATCAATAATCCGGTTTTGTTTGTCGACTTGTATTCCCTCTTTTCTATAGAGTGCCATGCGCTTTGCATGATAGCGCGGTGAAGTCCAAATTTTGCCGTCACTGTAGACAATGCGATGAAATGGAATCCGCGTCTCACCATTTTTATGGGCTTTCCCTAAAATATTCGTGATACTCTGCGATGCCATCGCGCCGCCTCCCGCGGCGCGAGCAAGTGCGCCATACGTAGTTACTTTGCCAGATGGAATGGAGAGCGCGAGTTTTACCACGCGTTCACTAAAGGTAACTTTCGGTATTGGTTTTGGCTTCTTACGTTCGGGGAAGAGGGTTGCCATGCATACCATACTACCGCGTTAGACAACGTACTCAAAAACAAGCAGGCAACTTCCCATATGGAAGTTGCCTGCAGCAATCAATTCTTCGGAGCCTGAAGATCGTTCATGAGTTTGAGTACCGATTCTTGCACCAACTTGGACAACTCTCGATGATCGAGTGCGCGACGCCACAGAAACCCAACGGTGTACACGGTATCGAACGTTGGCTCAATACCATAGTACTGCTTAAACTCCCGCAGGAACGGCGATGACGTACACGCCTGCTCGGTTTTTCCTTCTTCTGAAGTACATCTTGTCTTCAAGAGCCATTCGTTTCCTTTGTGCGCAAGAACAGGATCAAGTGGTTTTTCCAAGACTGGCTTGATGTGTTCCAAGATATCCAGAACCGCACCTTGTGCACCAGCTTCATACACCTGCTTGAGCACTCGGGCGCGAAATTGCGGCTCGAGCTGCGCGAACGTCACTGGATTGGCGATAAATGCCCGCAAAACCTGCCTTGCGAGGCGATTTCCGCTCGGATCCAGCCTTCGTTCTGTTGTGGCGAGCTGTTCTTGGCCAACGCGCCATACCGGTTCGGAATGTGCGACAGCGGCACGAACATCGGCCATGACGAGATAGTTGACGATTGAGACAGGGTCGCGAAAAATGTCCCAGGCATCAGTAAGTGCAGTTTGGTGTTCACTTTTCTCTCGCTGGAGTCGCTCGATCTGATCCTTCATTTCACTGATACACCTTTCAATCCTACTTGCATCACGGTCTTTCTCAAGACCGCCACAGAAACGATATTCTTGCTGCGCCCACGCAGGAGCTGCAACGACTAGTGACGACACGGCCAGAGTTAGTCGACGCATGGTCTTCTCCTTGGTTTGACCTGAAATACTATACTCATTACTATACAAAATGTCAATCACAACGCCCTCATTGTGCAGAGAGTGCCATATCACTGCGTAAACGCGCCCACTACTTTATATTTTCTTTTAATAATATCCCCTCCGATTACTTGCAGTAGTTTTGTGTCATCAGTCCCGGCAAGAAAATGATACCCGGCTCCTGGTTCGTAAAAAGATCTCCCGGGCGTCACGTCATACACATTTCCTTCAAAGGCAATGAGAATCGGGAGACTCGGGTCTGAGCCATCATATTGAGCAAGCGTCTGCATGTTAAAGGTAGTTGGGAGCGGCGCGATAGCCTTTGCTGGAGTGGATGTCGTCGCAGTTGATGTGCTCTGACTCGGGAGTATGGGCTTTGTTTTTTGAGTCACAGGCTTTTGCGTAACCGCAGGTAGGGTGCGCTCTGGCGCGCTTGTTGTGATCAGTTCCACATGCTGTTTTTGAGGTGCAGCAACCGGCTCAGGTATAGGAACGCCCGTAATCGCATACTCCATGTAGAGCCATAAAATAGTCGCAAAAAGAAGGATCGTAAGCGCGATGGTATTTTTTTGTTTCATTCTGATTATTATACGTCTTTACAAAAAAACAGCTCGCCTTCGCTCGCTTGTACCCGCCGCCTGCTGGCAAAGGCATACCACGCACTGCTGTGCTTTGGCACTTCTTCACTCGCGTTCAGTCGCTGCAGCTCGCCTTCTCTCGCTTGTTGCCGGACTTGGATTAGCCCTGCATAATTTTTGCCTCGTCAGGCAAAAATTTGCTCGGACCTGCCCTCGCGGTTGCGCGTACTCGCGCAACATCGCTCCGGGCTTCGAATCCAAGACGAAATGTGTTCAACACATTTCTTTCGGTGACTCTCGTCGTTACACTCCTCGTGTTGCCGGACTTGGATTCGAACCAAGATACTCGCCTCCAAAGGGCGATGTCCTACCATTAGACGATCCGGCAGCGTTTCAAACACTGACAATGATGCTCGATAATTGGCATAAAAACAAGGAGCCCGCCGTTCTCGTATTACTTTTTATAGCTTTTTGTTGCAACAAGACAAAGAAAGAATGGAAACTCTTTTCTCGCCTTGTCCTCTGCTCCCTGTCGCGGTCCCTTTTCACTTACTTTATGCGAAATCCATTCTTCAAAACCAGTGACGACAAAGCCCGCCTTTACGAGCGTCTTTATATACACTTGGAGTGGTCGGTGATACGACACCGTAGAGACTTCCTTATCTTTTCCTGGGTGCATTTCAATATCAGCGTGTGACTCTGACATGTACGCATCAAGCCGACGGTACTGTGTACGATGTTCATTGTCCCACCCCCACGAGCTGTGTTTAGGGATACGGAATGCAGGATGGTTAAGGACCGCTATGAATTGACCGCCTGGGGCAAGCACACGATAAGCCTCTGTCACCGCCGCAGGAAGATCGCGAATATTTTGAAGCGCCAAAACGCAGGTAGCCACTTCAAAACGATGCGCCGAAAATGGAAGTTTTTCTGCTGGTGCAACGGTGTACTGTCCATGCTCATTAGAGTATTTTTGTGCCTGTTCGATAAGCTCGGGCGCTATGTCCGCCCCATGAGCATCAAACCCATTTTTACCGAGCGCACGCGTAAAATAGCCCTGACCACAGGCGATATCAAGTGCTTTCTTTCCATTCCCTCGCCCGACAAGGCGCATAAGATTCGGCAAAATTACCTTTGCATGATAGGTATCTTCCTCTTGCAAATGCGCATCGTACCACTGCGCTACATGCCCCCACGTTGTTATTTTTTTGTTTGTCATATTTTTTTGCACATATCCACGACAGCGAGTTCAAGCGGCAGGTGTGGGAGCGCAGCAACTGCCATGGTTGCATAGGCTTCAAGCATAATTTTTATAGTCTCTGAGGTGACGGATGGGTTCTTTGAAAGCGTGTGTACAAGAGTGGTGTCAGCTTCGGAGAGTTCTCGAGATAGTTCGTCTGCAAGATCGGGTGCAAAACGCAGTAACAACACAACGCGCAGGCGCTGCAGAATAAGACGGCTAAAGATGCGTATATCGATATTGTTCTGCACTGCCTCGGTAATACACCGAAGAGCACGAGGCGCATCCTTTTCTGCAATTGCTTTGACAAATGAACGAACCAATTCCCCGCGAGGCGCGCCGGTAACCGACTCAACATGAGAGAGGGTCACTTTTGTCTCTTCGGCTACCGTGAGAACTTTTTGCAAAATAGATAACGCGTCACGAAATGACCCTTCTGCAAGGAGCGCTACCAATTCTGCGGCTGAACGCTCCATCGTATACTTTTCTTTTTTTGCAACCGCCACAATTGTGTCCGCAAGCATTTCTCGGGTTGGTTGCTTAAATGCATACACTTCGCAGCGCGAGCGAATCGTGTCGGGTACTTTATCGATTTCGGTCGTTGCAAGAATAAACAGTGCATGTGCGGGCGGCTCTTCCAGCGTTTTGAGAAGTGCATTCCACGCATCTTTGGTAAGCATGTGCGCCTCATCAACCAGATAGCACTTGTACGGAGATTCAAATGGCATGGCATACACGCCCTCGCGCAGTTCGCGAATATCATCAATACCGCGATTTGAAGCAGCATCCATTTCAATCATGTCTTTGTCGGTTACCCCAAGAGCACGGGCGAAAATACGCGCAACCGAGGTTTTCCCCGTTCCACGACCACCCGAAAAAAGATAGGCATGAGAAATCTTTTTTTTATGTATCGCCGACTCAAGCACCGAGACGATATGATCTTGTCCTTGCACTTCGTTAAAGACCGCGGGGCGGTACTCACGGTAGAGCGTTGTATATTTAGATTCGGGCTTTTTTGACATGGCAATAGTATAGCAGAGGGGCGTCTCGCGCAGTGAGACGCCCCTTATCTTTAGGCCCCATCCTCCGGCTCAAATAAGAGAAATCCCATAGAAAACAGGATGTAGCAATTGAGAAGTGCCGAGATAATAGCGCAGGTAAAGCCTGCTACAGGGCCGAAGTACGCAGTTACCCCGAGTGTGACGAAGATGCCGATCACGATCGCGAGCAAAAACTGAACAGCAGGCCGTCGTAGCTGTTTTCTGAGCATGCGTATACTCCTGGTTGCGGTTTCTTCTAAATGAAATTAAAGCATATTTTATGAAAAAGTAAATGAGCAAAAGCGGCGCTCTTTGGCGGTGCTTTTCACAGGGTACATGCTAATCATTAGGTGCGATGTGGTCCTACGCATTCAACGTCACGGTCAAGACCCAGCATTCCCCACGCTTTATGAAATGAAATTGCATACAGCGTGCTCCAGATACTCAACTCAAGTTCAGAGGCAATAGACGCTGCGCTTACTTTTTGTTGAGTGCTCTGCAAACGTGCGCATGCACCGAGCATTCGATCCAAGATTCACATATCTTCAAGAAAGCAGTGTTCAAACACGGCTGACTCCTCACGTTGGTGTTGAACTGCTCTGTACCATAGCACGCCGATACACGGTGTCATTCCTTCTTTCCACGCGCCTCAATCGCATCGGTGAGCACCAATCGCGCCTCAGAGACTGAATGTGTATCCATAAGCAGTGCGCGAAGTTCTCGTGCCCCGTCCCATCCTGAGATATACGCTTTGAAATGCTTTTTCATGGTTGCATAGTTGGTAATACCCGTAAGCTCTTTTTCAAAATAGTGCAGATGCTCATCAAGTGCGGTTATTCGCTCGTGCGGCGAGGCCGCGTATCCCGTAAAAAACCATGGGTTACCAAAAAGGCCACGACCCACCATAACCCCGTCGACTCCCGATTCGTATGCACGCGTTTTTGCATCGGAGAGCGAGGTAACATCTCCGTTTCCGATGATGCGCGTCTGAGAAGCGATTGCGTCGCGAAGCTCTACTACACGAGCGAGTCGCTCCCACCGCGCGGGTACGAGTGACATTTCTTTGCGAGTACGCGCATGCACCGTGAGCGCGGCAACGTTTTGCTTGAGAATGAGAGGAATCCACGTTTCAACCTCATCGACGTTGTAACCAAGGCGGGTTTTAACCGAGACGGGGATTGCGTTCCCCACTCCCTCCTTTGCCGCTGCGATAATCTCAGACGCCCTCTCGGGATTCTTGATATGCGCAGCACCTGCACCGCCCTTCTCGACTGATAAATCAGGACACCCCATGTTGATATCAAGACCATCAAAGCCGAGTTCGCGCACCACGGATGCGGCGGCCTTCATGCGCTCCGGTACTGCCGAAAAGAGCTGCGCAACAATTGGTCGTTCATCTTCAGAAAAGCGCAGTTTTGCTCGGAGCTTTTCGAGCCCGCTCCCCTGCGCAAGCACAAGACCATCTGCAGAGGTAAACTCAGTCCACATCACATGCGGCTTGCCGTGGAGTGCAAACATCCGACGAAAAGCGGCGTCGGTTACATCTTCAAGAGGCGCCTGAACAAAAAAGGGCCGCGGCAGTTGTTCCCACAATGATTGCATAGCGGCACTGTCTCGCTTTTATTCCTCGGTGTCAACGGCGGTACTCGTTGCGACAGGTTGCACAGAAGGGACTGCGGCACGCTGCTTGAAATAGACGCGATTTCCAAATCGGAGGTCTATATATTCAATGTTTCGTAAGCTCCGCATCGAGGGAGATGACAGCGCGAGTTCCAGATTACGTACCGTCATTTCGGGGGTTTCGTCAAAGGACGCCTTGATCGTAAAGTCATCACATACAACGTCAAACGCGTCTGCAGAAAAAATGATGCGGTCAGGTTGGTAGCGATACTTGGTGAGCAACACCAAAACTTCCTTTGCGCGAGAAAATCGAGCGGAGTCAATGGTTGAACCAAGGGGCACGGATGAATCTATCCCTCCCCAAAAACTATAGTTGGTTGCTATCGTATCAGCAGTGCTGTAGCGAGAGAAAATGAACCCTTGATCATCAATAAGGTAGCACTCGTGAATACTCTCACACCACCGAGCGTACGCCGTTCGCTCTGTCACCGTAACCTGCAACGCTTGTGCAAAAAGCGACGTGCGTGAGACGCTCACCTCTTTCAAGCGTGGTATGTTCGAACGAATGCTCTGAGCTATACGTTCTGGCGAGACAAGAAAAATATTACTTGGAGACAAAAAAGAGTACCCGGAATCATACACCGACGCTTCTGCTTGGGCACGCACAAGTCTCTCTGGTACCCGATCGCTTCCTGTGACGGCAACCGAGGTAACTGTGAGTGCAGGCAAGTACGAAATAATAGAGACGCACCCCACCAAAGAAACAAGCACGGTCGCAAACGATAAAACCAGAACCGTATGCTTGTGAATACGCTTACGATGAAGCGGCGAGGTCGAGCGCGTACGCGCAACAACCTTCTTCACCGGCAGCACACGAGGCTGCGGTTTTTTACCGCGTAGATCAATAACCTTTTTTCGCATCATTTTTCAGTATAACCGCTGCGTGGGCAGGCAACTTACCCCTTCTTGATAACTTCTTTGCCGAGGTACTGTTGCAGTACTTTTGGTACTTTGATCGAGCCATCTACCTGTTGATTGTTTTCGACTATCTGACAGAGGATGCGCGGCATTGCAAGCGCGGTATTGTTGAGTGAATGTACGAATTTAAGCGCGCCATCGGTATCGCGATAGCGGATGTTAAGGCGTCGCGCCTGAAAATCGTGGAAGTAGGACGACGAGTGGGTTTCGCGATAGCGCTTCTCTGACGGCATCCACGCTTCAATGTCGTACTTTTTGACCTGTCCAAGACCGAGGTCTCCACCACAATTCACGACGACGTGATACGGCAACTCAAGCTCTTGCAAGAGTGCTTCTGAATTGGCAGTAAGCTCTTCGTGATGCTTTACCGATTCCTGATGCGACGCTTCACAGAGGACTACTTGTTCATATTTCACAAATTCGTGAATACGAAAAATGCCGCGAGTGTCTTTACCATGACTTCCTGCTTCGCGACGGAAGCAGGGAGAGAACGCAAAGAACTTAAGCGGGAGCTGCGATTTCTCTACCGTCTCATTCATGTAATACCCCATCGCTGCAACTTCTGCGGTGCCTGCTAAATATTCCCCATCTTGGGTTTTGTACAAATCTTCTTCACTCTGCGGTAAATAGCCAGTACCCATAAACGGTTCCTTGCGAACCATAGATGGAACAATCACGGGCTCAAAGCCTTCGCGATTCGTAAATCGGTCCTGAACAAAACGCTCGAGCGCCCACACCAATCGCGCTCCGTCACCTTTCAAGAAATACCCGCGAAAGCCAGCAACTTTGGTGCCGCGCTCATAATCAACCATGGCGTTATCGAGCAAGAGGTCAACGTGGTTTTTAATTGGGAATGTGAACTCTGGAATAACTCCCCATGTCTTCACTTCCATATTCTGCGCATCGCTCTCACCTTCCGGCACCGTCATATCGGGGATATTCGGTACCAAAACCATGAGTGCGCGCCACTCTTTCATCACTTCCGCGAGCGACTCTTCTTCAAGCCTCAGAGTTTCCTTCAGCGTCTGCATACGAGCAAGAATCCCCTGTTTCTCTTCGGGAGTCTTTGCTGTGACAATCATATTCGAAGCGTTGTTTTGCTCGGCACGCTTCTCATCGATAGAACCTTGCAGCTCACGGCGTTTGTCATCAATACTAAGAAGCCTATTAATGTCAACAACAAGGTGCTTTTTTTTTGTACCCGCAATAATAAGGTCTTTGTTTTCTCTGATAAACTTAATATCAAGCATAGAGAGAAGAATACCACTATGGAATCTGAACTCAAGCGTCTATCCCCATCTGACTTTCCTCTTCTTCTTTCTGAAATTCCTGATAAACCAAAGCAATTGTTCGTGCGCGGGACACTGCCGTCGTACGATAGCAAATGGATTGCGGTAGTGGGATCACGAGCGATTTCTCCGTATGGCAGACAAGTAATCCAACACCTCTTTCAGGGACTCCGCGGATATCCAATTGTCATCGTCTCGGGTCTTGCCTATGGCGTCGACGCGCTTGCACACAAAACCGCGCTTGAAATGGGACTCATCACCGTTGGTGTACCTGGGTCAGGGCTCGACTGGTCAGTACTCTACCCGCGCGCAAACGTCTCACTTACTCGAGAGATTATCGAAAAAGGAGGTGCACTTGTTTCTGAATTTGAACCAAAAATAAAAGCGGCAGATTATACGTTCCCGCAGCGTAACAGAATCATGGCGGGCCTCTGTCACGCCACACTCGTTATTGAGGCACAAGAAAAATCTGGCTCACTTATTACCGCGCGACTTACGACTGAGTACAATCGTGAACTCTTAGTAGTGCCAGGTTCAATCTTTAGTGATACGTCGCGCGGCACGCATCAGTTTTTAAAATTAGGAGCAACACCCATCACTGATGCCGCTGACATCTTAGACGCACTTGGTATAGAGAAAAAAGAGAATGATGAAAGGCGATCACTTGAACATCTCGATGAAAACGAACGACGGGTTATGGAACTACTCTCATTCCCGCTCTCTCGTGACGAGTTACTTGAATCGCTCGAGATGGCAACTACCGACGTTCAGGTACTGCTTTCGTTGATGGAAATAAAAGGGCTTATTGTCGAAGAAGTTGGCCTCATACGACGCACATAAGGAGCGAGGTATTTTCGGTTATTAGTAATCACACCATGTTATTGTATTTTTGCAAAATGGGTGTAGGATTGTCGCGTGGAGCATGTGCTTCCACGAAACACAACTCTAGGAATGAGACATGGCCCTGAATCTGTATCGCCTCCGTCGCATGTGCTCTGGTTCTATCTCTGGAGCGGAATCGTTCCATCACGAACCTGAACGGCCTGCGGCAACGCAAAGAGTACTCGCTGCAAGCGAACGGCGCCAGTGTACTGCAGAACTCTCAAACGGTGGGAGATGTGCTTTTGAGGAACAGCAGCCGGGTAGTGGACTTTGCATCCAACACACGAACAATGTTCGACTGAATTTCGATAGTTCGAATTGATTTGCCGACATGTTCGGCTCAGCGCAGACCCCGTGTCTGCGCTGACATTTTTGCAATCTCACAAAAGTATGACATTCTAATCACATATAGTTGTATGAAACTCGTCATCGTTGAATCGCCATCAAAAGCCAAAACCATCGAGAAGTATCTTGGTAAAGGCTACACTGTCCGCGCATCAGTCGGGCACATTCGTGATTTACCCAAAAGTAACAAAGATGCCGTTGATATTGAAGATGATTTTCGTCCACGCTACCAAATAGTCGCAGGCAAGCAGCACATCATTGACGATCTCCATAGTGAGGCTGATAAAGCGGATGAAATTATTCTTGCAACCGACCCTGATCGTGAAGGCGAAGCGATTGCATGGCATCTTGCTGAAACACTCAAACTAAAAAAGCCAAAGCGTGCGACCTTTAACGAAATTACTGAAACTGCAGTGAAAGAAGCGATTGCAAAACCCCGTGCAATCGACCAGAGTCTGCGCCAAGCGCAAGAAGCGCGACGTGTCCTTGACCGTCTTTTCGGGTACGATCTTTCAGGACTTATTTGGAAAAAAGTGCGCTACGGACTTTCTGCTGGCCGTGTACAATCGCCGGCACTACGCATCATCATGGAAAAGGAGCGCGAAATCCGCGCATTTGTTCCGGAGAAGTTCTGGGTCATCACCGCACAGTTTTCTGGTACTAACAAACAACACTTCCCAACTACTTGCGTGGAAGAACCAAAGACCGAAGAAGAGGCGAACCGCATAGTCACGACCGCACAAGACAGTAATTGGACCGTTCTCTCAGTCGACGAAAGTGAGCAGGCTCGCTCACCGCGGGCACCCTTTACCACATCCACACTACAACAGGCAGCTTCAACACGACTTGGGTTCTCTCCCTCTCGTACGATGCGAGCGGCACAAAAACTGTACGAGGCAGGCTGTATTACCTATATGCGTACCGACTCGACCAACCTCGGAAAAGACGCTCAGACAGCGCTTCTCGCAACCGTACAGAAAGAGTTTGGTGAAAAATATACTGAAGCACGTGTCTTTAAAACCAAGTCAAAAAACGCCCAAGAAGCACACGAGGCTATTCGCCCCACAAATCCAGGAAAGCGTTCGGCAGGAGCGAATGACGACCAGAAACAGGTCTATGCGCTTATTCTCGCGCGCTCACTTGCTTCTCAAATGACTGATGCCCGCGTCATGCGTACTAAAATTATCGCGCACTCAGATAAAGGTATCCCTGATTTTACCGCAAATGGTTCGCGTGTCGTCTTTGACGGATGGCTCAAGGCCGATCCCGATGCTCGAGGCGAAGATGTGCAACTTCCCGCAGTTACACAGGGCGAAAGACTCACGCTTCACGATATCCAATCAGAAGGGAAAGAAACGCAGCCGCCGGGGAGATACAGCGAGGCAGGACTTATTAAAGAACTTGAAAAACGAGGTATCGGACGCCCTTCTACCTACGCATCAATTATTTCGACACTTGAGGAGCGAGGCTACGTCGAAAAACAGGGTCGCACGCTCTTACCGACTCACACTGGCGATGTCGTTTCCACCTTTATCGAAAGTCACTTTAATGACTATATCTCTGACACCTTTACTGCCGAAATGGAAAACGAGCTCGATGAAATCGCCGAGGGCACGCGCGAATATGCAAAAACACTGCGCGACTTTTATGGTGCGTTCCATAAAGCGGTAAAAGCAAAAGACAAAATTCCCAAAATTACCGGTATGGGCGATGTACCCCCCGAGTTCACATGCCCCACCTGTGGTGGCGAAATGGAGTATAAATTGTCGCGTAGCGGCCGCTTTATGTCGTGTAAAAAGTTTCCTGAGTGTAAAGGTGCGCGCAAAGAGGATGGCTCTGTCATCGAGCCTCCAAAAGAATTGGATGAAAAATGTCCTGTCTGCGGCAGTAACCTCATTGAGCGCGAAGGGAGGTTTGGCAGATTCATTGCCTGCTCAAAATATCCAAAATGTAAGTTCGTAAAGAAAAATGCTGAAGAAGAGGCACGTTCAAAAACGGGTGTGATATGTCCTGTGTGCAAAACGGGCGAAATGGTGGAGCGCCGCGGTCGTTTCGGACCTTTCTTCTCGTGTTCAAATTATCCCGACTGCAAAAATGCTATCAAGGCACGCCCTACTGGCGCACTCTGTAAGATGTGCGGCTCTCTTATGATGCATGGGACTAAGACCATCCCTGAGCGTTGCTCAAGTAAAACATGTCCGAACCACAATCCGCACAAAATTGATTCAAAAAAGTAGTCCAGCTACCCAGCACTAAGCGTACTCGCTTTTTGCTGGGGCTGGGACACAAAACGATACCCGAAAGGTGTAGTAATAAGACCTGTGCAAACCACAATCCCCACAAATTGAAGTAGTGAGAAGAGAGCGGTATGATGCCCGTATGGCTCAAGCACGCCCCCTCAAAGACATCATAGGTGCGCTCAGCAGTAAAACTGAGCCCGATATCGCACTCGTGAGCGCCGCATACGAATTATCAAAAGAGGCACATAAAGAGCAAAAGCGCTTTTCAGGGGATCCGTATTTCATTCACCCCGCCGAAGTCGGATACCTTCTCGCCTCATATGGGCTTGATGCAATAACCGTTGCCGCCGGACTCCTTCACGACACGGTCGAAGACGCAGGATTGCCCGCAAAAACAATTGAAGAAAAATTTGGATCTGACGTACTCACGATTGTACAGGGAGTTACTAAACTCGGTGCTTTGCGGTATCAGGGAGTCGAACGTCACACGGAATCACTCCGCAAGCTCTTTGCTGCAACCGCGCAAGATATCCGAGTACTTATCGTCAAATTGATGGACCGTCTCCACAATGTGCGCACCCTCAATCACGTTCCCCGCCCTGACAAACGAAAACGTATCGCTCTTGAGACACTTGAAATATATGCACCAATTGCTGATCGACTTGGTATGAGTGTCTTAAAAAATGAACTCGAGGACGCAGCATTTCCCTATGCATTCCAAAAAGAATATGAAAAAACCCGGGAGCTTCTAAAAGAAAAGACGCGCGAAAATGAAAAACGACTCGAAAAAACAGAGCATGATTTGAAGCGTGAACTTGCCGACGCTGGAATCCGAACTTTTCGTACGGAGGCGCGCGTCAAAGGTATCTATTCACTGTTCCGAAAACTTGAACGGAAAAAGTGGGATATTACTAGTATTTACGATATACGGGCTCTTCGCATTATATTCCCTACGGTGGCAGACTGTTATAGTGCGCTCGGCGTTATCCACGGACACTGGCGACCGGTGCCAGGAAAAATTAAAGATTATATTGCCTTCCCGAAGCCAAACGGCTATCAATCTATTCATACTACGGTGTATACCGGCGACGGTGGGGCTCTTGAGATACAACTACGCACCGAAGCCCAGCACCGCGAAGCGCAGTACGGCATCGCATCGCATCTCACCTACAAAGAAGTCCAAGAAAATCAGGAGCGTAGTGGCCTTGGTTGGGTAACACAATTTCTTCCCAAACTTACGCGGGCGAGCAGTACGCCAGCGCTTGCCGGGGACACCCCCACGCTGAAATGGGTACAAGAACTCGCCGATGGCGTTGGAACTGCCCAGTCAGAAGAGTACCTCGACACGCTTAAATCAGACTTTTTTTCTCATCGTATTTTTATCTTTACCCCGAAAGGAGATGTCATCGACATGCCTATTCACGCGACCCCGATTGATTTCGCTTATGCGATTCACTCTGACATTGGCGATGTAATGTCGGGTGCACGAGTGAATGGAAAAATGGTCTCCCTCGATACCCCACTTCACAACGGCGATTTAGTTGAAATAATCACAAAACCAAAAGGAAAACCCTCCCAGAAGTGGCTGTCCATCGCAAAGACGTCGCTCGCAAAAAAACAGATTAAATCAGCACTCACCAGCGCGCAAAAGAAAGCCTAGACCGTGAATCCCGATACTGAGTATAAGTTTTGATCGTCTTCTTTTTTCTGTACCGGCGCAGCAGGAAGCGGCTCGCTACTCGTCGGCGCGGGCTCAGAAGGAATACTCGCAGCCGATGATTCCGGCTTCATTGCAAGCGACATACAGAGATTTGCCAAATCTTCCGGTGAGAAGAAATCAATGGTGACTTTTCCTCCTTTTTCTTTCTTTTCGATGCGGACCTTTGTGCCGAGTGCTTCACTCAACTGCTTCTCGAGTGCTATCACATCGGGCGAAAGTGATTCGTGATTGCGTACTTTATCCACCGCAACACGCCGAGCCAGCTGTTCAGTGTCGCGCACCGAGAGGCGGCGTGCAACTATGTCATGAAAGAGCGTCGCCTGCTCTTCTTTCCTGTCTTGCAGCATAAGAAGCGGCCTCGTGTGACCATCGCTGATGTCCCCCCGCGACAACGCGTCAAGCATTTCTTGCGGCAAAAGTAAAATGCGCAGCGTATTTGAAACATATTCGCGACTCTTTCCAACACGCTGTCCTATTTCAGCATGCTTGAGACCAAAGTCATCTGCCAAGCGCTTAAATGCAAGCGCGCGATCAACTGCGTTCAAATCTTCACGCTGCAAGTTTTCGATAATCGCAAGCTCGAGTTTCATGCGATCCGTATCCTCAGCGCTGCGAATCACAACCGGTACTTGTGCGATACCGGCGAGCTTTGATGCGCGCAGCCTGCGCTCACCCGCCACCAGTTCATACTCAACAAAAATCCCCTCTCCTGGTCGCTCGATTTCTTTGCGCGTTACCGTAAGCGGCTGCAAAACGCCATATTGGCGAATCGACTCTGCAAGAGAGGCAAGCGCCACCTCATCAAACGTCTTACGCGGCTGAAACGGGTTTGGCTTTATACGCTCGACCTCCACCCAAAATATTGAATCTCCCATATAGCCTGTGTGTGCCATGGGTGCATTCTACCACATTCAGTTTCAGTGGTTATGCACCTACCTGTGCCGGAGGAGAGACTCGAACTCTCACCTCTTGCGAGACGCGATTTTGAGTCGCGCGCGGCTACCATTACGCCACTCCGGCAAGTGTCATATTGTATTACAAATGAGTACGCGCGGCCACAAGGGTCGCGCGCTTTGTAGTGAATTGGATCACCACTATTTCTTCTTCGGGCCACCACCGAAAATGCTTGTCTGGAAATCCTCGGGCGTGCCCGTATCAGCAACCTTCGGCTTAGGCTGCTCTGCTCTTGCTGCTTCCACGGCGACATGCGCCATCAACTTGCCGATGGTGTCAGCAGTGCCGCCGAGCTTCTGAATCTCGAGCAAGCGAACGACAATCTGCTTCAGGTCGCGAACGGAACCAGCTCTGAACTCAGGCGCTGACTCGAAGTAGACGACGTTTTTTTCGCCAGAGATGCAAACCTCCGAGACCACCCGAAGATTGCCAGTCATGAAGCTGTATTCGTCGGGCATCACAGGCTTGCCGCTTTCGCTGATGGCAAAGGCCACCTTCCGCTCGATCGATTGACCTGGAGCGCAATCGAGAGCATGCGCCGACGACGACAGGACCAGTAGCGATACTGCAGCTGAGAGAGAACGAATCATGTGGTAGTTCCTCTTTGTTAGCACTGCACCATTATGATGCTAGGCTATACGCAATAAAGCATGATTACTGCGTTAAGTCAAGATTTGTGCACTCACAGCAGTGCTAGTATGCCGCTCATGCAAAGACCTATAGTCATTATTGGACCGACCGCCTCAGGAAAATCAACGCTTGCCGTGCAGCTCGCCAAAAAAATTGACGGCGAGGTTATTTCCGCTGACTCAAGACAGGTATATAAAGGGCTCAATGTAGGTACAGGAAAAATCACAAAAAAAGAGATGAGTGGCGTACCTCACCATCTTCTTGATGTTGCCTCTCCAAAAAAAGTGTTTACCGCGTACGATTTCGTGCAACACGGAAGAAAGGCAATGGCTGATATTCAAAAACGAGGAAAGGTGTCGATTATTGCGGGCGGAACGGGGTTTTATATTGATGCACTGCTTGGGAGAGTTTCTCTACCAAAAGTAGAACGAGACACGGCACTGCGAGAGCAGTTGTCGCACAAAAGCACCGAACAGCTCTTTTCGCTACTACAAAAAAGAGATCCTGAGCGCGCACAGAACATGAACACGCCGAGCGAACGTAACAACAAAGTGCGGCTTATTCGCGCTTTGGAAATAGCGGGCTCAAAATCTCGCACCCAGACACCACTAATGCCTGAGATATCAGCCCAATGGTTTGGCATCAGTATTCCTCAAGCACAGCTTGATACAAAAATTGCACAACGTCTCAAGGTTCGTATCCCTGGAATCGTGCGGGAAGTAGGGGTACTTCATAAAAAAGGCGTGTCTTGGAAGCGTATGGAAGAGCTGGGACTCGAATACCGCTACGTTGCCCGTATGCTACAGAAAAAAATTACCCGCTCGCAATTTGAGCAAGAACTTTTCCGCGAAATCCACGACTACTCAAAACGCCAGATGACGTACTGGAAACGCAATAAAAAAATACACTGGGGTCTGCCCACCATAACTGCGGTCATGAGCTATTTAAGATCGCGGTAGCGCGCTCCCGGATAGCGATAGAACAGAACAGGAATTAAGACAAGCGTAAGGATCATCGCAAAGGCAAGTCCGAACATAATGGCAATTGCAAGCGGTCCCCAGAGCGCGGAGACTCCCGCAAGCGGAATCATACCGACCACGGTCGTCACGGTAGTGAGCACAATGGGGCGCAAACGAATAGCGGCTGATTCAACAATGACCGAGAACAGCACGTTCTTGTTCCCTTTTTCTTTTTCTGCATCGAGGCGATGAATCATCGAATCAAGTAAGATAATCGCATGATTGATGATAACGCCGGCAAGCGCAACGAGGCCCAGCATCGCCGAGAAAGAAAACGCTTTACCCATCACAAAGAGTCCAACCAAGACGCCGATCAAGGAAAGCGGGATTGTACCTAAGAGATAAAATGAGTAGCGGAACGAATTAAACTCCAGCACAAGAATTGCGAGCATGAGAACCATGCCAGCAATAAGCGCAAGAAGCATGTCGCGGAATGTGTTATCAATCTCCTCAGTCTCACCGCCATAGACTATTTGTACCGAAGAAGGAGCGTCTAATTCTTTTTCACGCTTTGAAAATACATTCACTACTTCTGTTGCCGTTGCGCCATCTTTGAGCTCACTGCTGACAGAGACGACACGCTTTTGCTTATCATGCTTAATGACCGAACGGCTTTCGGAGACTTTGGTATCCAAGAGCGTTCCGAGAAGCACGGGACCACGCGATGAAGGGATTTGTAGATTAGAAATACTGTCGAGCGTTGTTTTTGTCACCTCTTCTAGGCGTGATGAAGAGGGATTAAGGCCTACGCGAACTAATATATCAATGTCGTCATCCTGTTTTTTGATACGAGTCGCTACAGCGCCAGAAACAGCAGTACGCAACGTCTGAGCTACCGCTGCAGTTGAGATGCCGGCTTGTGCAGCCTTGGCGCGGTCAATCACCAGTTCAAATTGAGTGCCATCGTCACGCAGTGACGTTTCTACTTCTGCTGCACCTTTTATTTCCTGCAATATCTTTTCAGCTTTATCAGCAATGAGCGCAAGCTGCTCTAAATCATCTCCCTTGAATTGAATCAGCACTGGCTTGCCGCTTGGCGGGCCATTGTTGCCTTGTCCCACTTTAATCACGCCACCTTTTATACCGGAAAGCTCACCGCGCAACTTGCCCACCACATCCGTTGAGGTAAGCGAGCCTCGATCCTCTTTGAGAATGACAGTTATGTTCGCGTATTTCGTATTTTTGCCCCCGGCGCTGTTATCTAAAAGACCCGACGATTCACCCACAGTCGTTACAAACGATTCAACATAGGGCTGCGCATACAAGACCTCTTCGACTTGTCGCGTCACGAGATCGGTGTACGCGAGCGGCGTACCTTCAGGCTTCTCGATGCTGACGACCACAAAGTTTTGATTGTCCTGCGGAAAGAGTTCCACTTTTATAAAGCCTCCTACGAGAAGCATGATGGAGCCTATAAATGACAGTGCGAGCCCGATAAAGAGATTACGTTGCAATGCCCGACTTTCAAGCATTACACTCAAAAACGACTTATACCACGTCTGCACTTTGTGGAAATACTCTTCCTGCAATTCAGTAAACCGATTGTATTTCGCTTCTTTGCGGGTAAGAATTGTCGCAAGAACAGGTACCATACCGAGAGCGACGACAATAGAGGCTACGAGTACGAAGATAATGGTGAACGGAATAGATTGGATGAATTTACCCGTGATGCCGGAGAGGAAAAAGAGCGGGAAAAAGACGGCAACGGTTGTCATGGTGCCAGCAATAAGGGGCCATGCGTATTCGTTAATTGATTGTACTGCGGCATCGTGCACATTACCAAGTTTATTGAGCCGCGTATGAATCGCCTCAGCAACTACAATCCCCGCATCGACTAAAATACCGATTGCAAGAATGAGTGAGAACAACGACACGAAGTTAATAGTATTCCCCGAATAGTACAGTCCAATAAATGCAATAACAAAAGAGAGCGGTATTGAGAGGCCCGCAACAAGACTTTCACGCCAGCCTATGGTGAGAAAAAGGACAAGCATTACCAGTATGACGGTTTCAATCCCGGCTTGCACCAACTCACTCAAGTCTTTTCGTACCTGCTTTCCGTTATCAATCGAGACGGCAACCTGCGCATCGCGCAGGAGCGAGGACTTGAGTTCGTCGATTCGAGTCTTTACTCGATTGCTGATTTCCGTCACGTCCCCGCCGCTCTTTTTAAATACAAAAAGCGTAAACGAGTTCTGACTTGGCTCTCCAGCGACCGATACGCGGGAATAGGTCGTCGGGTTCTCCAGTCCATCAGAAACGCGCGCTATATCGCGCACATACACAACCGTACCTGAATCAGTTGCAAAACTCACATCAGAAACCTCACTTCCCTCCTCGATTGATCCCGAAAACTTAATCGGATAATCAACTGGCCCTACCGTGATTTTCCCAATCGGGAGCGACGTGTTTGCACTCTGAAGTGCTCCAACGACTTGATTAAGGCTGATGCCGTACTGCAGTAACTTTTCTTTCTGTACCACCACCTGGACTTCTCGTTTACGAATACCCGAAACCTCTACTTTTGACACCCCTTTCACTTTCTTGAGCTCACGTTTCAAATCATCACTCAGTTGTGTGAGCTCGCGCGGCGTAAGGTCTTTTGAAATAGAAACGATAAGAGACGGCTGATCAGCAAAATTCACTTTCGACACTACTGGCTTGTCAGCCTCTTCGGGTAATTCCGACTGGACTTTATCGATAGCGTCTTTCAGGTCCTGGATTGACTTGTCAACATTTGCGCTCGCGAAAAATTGTGCAGAAATAACTGACATACCGTCCATTGACGACGACGTTATCTTGTCGATATTCTCAACATTCGCAATCTCCTGTTCAAGCTTGTTCGTCACGAGCTTTTCGACATCCTCAGCCGAGCTCCCGCGCAAGGTCGTACTCACGACTCCGACAGGAACAATAACCTCGGGCGCTGATTCTTTTGGAATGAGGTAGGTGCTCAAAAGACCCGCTGCAACAAGCGAGATCATCAAGAGGTAGGTGAACGACTTTCGTTCAAGAAAGAAAATCCAGAGTGGGCGCATATTAATTAGTGGTAGTAACCGTCATGTCTTCTTTGAGACCGCGTGCGTCTTTTACAATGTTTGTATCGGCGGTAATACCGTTTACGATTTGAATGTCCTCGCCGATGATTTCTCCGGTAGTCACCGCTTGAGAAACAAGTTTCTCTGCCGCATCAACCGTAAAGACATACGAACCTTGCGGTGTGATTTTCACCGCTGAGAGCGGTATTTTTATTGGCCCCGCTGTTTTTATCGGTTTCTTCTTCGCGCCTCCGATAGTAATACTGACTGATTGGCCGTTTACGAGACCGCTATTCGTATCGCTGATACCGATTTTCACCTCAATCTTTTTAGTCAGAGGGTCAAGCGCGGGCGCAACGCGCGTAACAATACCGGGAATGGTGCCGTCGAGGGTCGCAGCCGCGCCAACGGTTACACGACGCGCATCCTGTTCTGAAATCGTAGTCACAACTTCAAGCGCCCGGTTGTTCGATATGACCGCAACCATTTGTCCTGGTGTGGCATAGTCGCCGCGTTTGATTGAAAGCGAATTAATGGTCCCGTAAATTGGGCTGCGAATCACCGTTTTTTCATACCGTGCAAGCGCCGCATTGTATGCACCGTATGCAATTTTAACCGCAGCATCGTTTGATGCGTCACTGAGGCTCGTAGCGCCGCCGTTTGCAATCGTGTTACTCGTTTCCCCTGCACGAAGCGACTGCCGCGCGGCAGTCACGCTTGAAATAGTAGTAATGATTGAGCCACGCGCGCCACCAATCGTTGCCTTTTGTGTTTCAATCTGTGCTTGTGAAATCACTTCGTTTGAAATGGCGCCTGCATACGCTTTTGCAAAATCATCGAGATAAAACTTTACTTGATTGAGTTCAGTCAAAACCGTCGAGAGCTCGGAATCGAGATCGCCCGAGACGGAGAGCGCTCGATTGCGCGCCTCCCGATTTTTAAGCACATCTTCAAGTACAACTCGTGCTGACTCAATTTTAAATTTGAGACTCTGGTCTGTAAGAAGCGCGTTGACCATCGGCCGACTAGTGCGTGGATTACTAATTGCTGCATCCGTTTTTGCGCGAATTGCATCGTCCATCGCCACATAAGCACTTGCAATTGCGGTGAGTGCTCCTTGCTTTACATCACCGAGCGAATCGCCCGTACTCGTGTTATTAACCTTTGCAATATCACGCGCTGTTTTTGCCTGCTCATAGGCGCCTTCCGCTTGCTGAAGAGCGGCGCGTTCCGATGCGTTTTCAAAAGTGCCAACGATTTGGCCTGCTCCCACCGTATCGCCAAGCTTTTTGTAGAGCGCAGTTACGGCACCACCGCTTTCAGCACGAATGGTTGCTTCGGTAACAGAAGAAACGAGCCCGACAAGGGAGAGCGGGACGGATGCGCTTGAAAGATCGCCTACATTTACTACCTCGACCGCACGAACAGCGTCAGAGACTACCACTTCTTTTTTCTCACCACCAAGAAGATGTGAGGCCGAGACAAGAGCGGTAAGCACAAGCGCCACGGCACCTCCTTGCTTGAGGCGGCTCAGACTCAAAAACCACTGAAGAGTGCTTTGTACAAATTCGATGCTGCGGCGGGTAAACGAGCGAACAATGTTCATATCGTATGGATAGTATTAGTAATAGTTTGTAACGTCATAAGGAGTGGCTGGCGCTCCGACATCTGAAGTGGGGAAAAAATATTCCGCAGCTCATCATCAAGAATCTGCTGCGCTTTCTGGTACCACTTCTCACCTTTTTCTGTGATACGGATGTCATGCTTGCGCTTATTTTGTTTTTCTACCGACCGCTTCAGAATGCCGCGTCGCACCAACGTATCAAGGTGTCTGCTTATCGTGGCTTCGGTAACAAAGAGCATGCGGGCAATATCGTTCTGTGAGTGACGCGCATCGTGCGCGCACGAACAGAGGCAGTGGACAATCCAAAACTGCGAAAATGAAAGTTCTGCATCGCGCGCAAAGCGTTTTTCAAGATGCTTACTGAGCAAGTGGTAGAGCATATGGAGCTCATACACAAGAAATCGCTCCATACGTGCGCTCTCTGGCAGTGCTTTCATCAGCGAGAAGTATACTAAATTTTTCTACACTTAGCAAGCTAAGTGTCTTACGATACACACAGCGCCACGATAGCGGCGCTGCCAGAGAGTGCCATAAGCACAACGGTACTCCATCCGAGAAGTGTAATGAGGCGCGTATTTATGAGCTCCCCCATAATTGACGCATCGCTACTGAGGCGCACCACAAAAAAGAGTAGAACCGGCGCAATAAGCCCATTGCCGATTGCAGAGTAGATCAGAGCTTTAATTGGATCTATTCCGATCACATTGAATGCAATACCAAGAAGCATAGAGACGATGATGACGCCATAAAACGCATATGCTTCGTTCAGTTTTCGGTACAGCCCCATATCCCATGCGAAACTTTCTGAAAGAGCATACGATGTGGAGCCTGCTAAAACCGGCACCGCAAGCATGCCGGTGCCGATGATGCCAAGAGCAAACAAGAGATATGCAAACTCTCCAGCAAGCGGGCGCAGCGCAGCGGCCGCCTCATCGGCGCTCGTAATTGTGGTGATGCCATGAACGTAGAGTGTCGCGCCACACACTGCAATGATAAAAAACATGACAAGGTTCGAGAAAAACATGCCGCTCCAGACATCGATGCGCATACGCTTTATCTCAATGTCACTCGTGCCCTGTCGCAACTCAAGCGTATTTTTACCCTGCAGTATCTCCTCTTCGACCTCCTGTGCTGTTTGCCAGAAAAAAAGATAGGGCGAAATGGTGGTGCCGAGTACTGCGCATATCAAAAGTATTTGGTTAGTCGAAAAGGTTATCGACGGAACGAGTGTATACCGAGCGACGGCTGTCCAATCTATCTGAACAACAAACGCCGCAGCAACATACGAAAGCAACGCCAACGTGCAGTATTTCAGATATCGTGCATAGCGTGCATACGTCGTAAAGACTTGCAGCATGAGAGAGACAAGGGCAAAGCTTACAACGAGAAACGTAAAATCAAGCGACGGAAACAAGAGCTGCATCGCTTTTGCCATTGCACCCAGATCAGCACCCAGGTTGAATGTGTTCACTGCAAAGAGAAGCGTTGTGCAGAGAATCAATACCCCGTGCGGATAACGCTCGCGAATGTTCGCGGCGAGTCCCTGCCCCGTAACAAGCGCGAGGCGTGCGCACATCTCCTGTACGACAGCCATAAGGGGAAAGGTAAAAAGCGCAAGCCAAAGGAGCTGAAACCCGTACTGTGCGCCCGCTTGAGAATACGTTGCAATTCCAGACGGGTCATCATCTGCCGCACCCGTTATAAGGCCGGGGCCAAGGGTATTTACATACTCTTCTGCTTGCTTCAGAGGTAGTTTACTCACCAGCTCGTCCTGAATTTTTTCACCCAGCTCGACGCCTTCTTCGAGGACAATTGCCGGTGCTTTAAAAAAGTCTTCGACAATATCCTGCGCCTTCATATGCTACAGACCAGCTGAAAGAACGACGATAAAGACTATGCAACTGAAAGCAACCGGCGCGAGCACACGAGTGTTCTGAACGCTGCCGACCGTACGCTGGAGTAAAAGCGCTTCTAAAAATGCTACTGCAAAAAGATACAGTGCGATGTTGGCGCAGAGCGATTGTGCCGTCATCTGCGGTGAAAGGACTGCAAGAGTAGTACCGGTGAGTATCTCAAATGTTGCAAGAGCCGCAAGGAGGTGTGCCTGGAGTTGGAAGAAGTGCGAAAGTCGCTTCGCTACCGTAACAAGCGACCATGCACCCACGGTACCTGACGCAAGTGCACCCGCAATATGAAGCAGTACTATCGTTTGATATATCACCGACACAGTATATCACTGTACGGTAGACTTTTTGGCTGTACGCCTGAATGTGTATATTCCTAAAATTACGATTGACATATACGTATTTCAATGCATAATGCACTTGGTTCCGAGATTTCCTCGGTACCTAACGCGGCGTTAGCCGCAAACAGGAGAAAGTCGCATGTACTTCCGCGACGACGAGAGGATTGCCCTCTTCATTGACGGGGTAAGTCTCTACACGACAGCCAAGGCCCTCGGGTTCGATATCGACTACAAGAGTCTTCTGACGTACTTTCGAAAGAGGGGACACCTCGTGCGAGCGTACTACTACACGGCGCTTGCCCAGGACCAGGAGTACTCATCAATTCGTCCTCTGATCGACTGGCTCGACTACAATGGCTACACCATCGTCACCAAGCCAACAAAGGAGTTCTCCGACTCCTTTGGAAGGAAAAAAGTGAAAGGCAATATGGACATCGAACTCGCGGTGGACGCAATGCGTCTCGCCGAGAACGTCGACCACATCGTGCTCTTCACCGGTGACGGTGATTTCAAAGCCCTTGTACTGGCGCTGATGGGAAAGGGAAAACGCGTGAGCGTCGTCTCGACTCTACAGACAAACCCAGTCATGGTCGCTGACGAACTGCGCCGCGCTGCGGATCAGTTCATTGATATTGCGTATCTCCAGAATGAGGTCGGCAGGAATCCAGCCGCAAGAGCTGAGCGTCCGTCGCTTCCTGACGTCGACACTTCTGCGAAACCTGACCGTCCTCAACGGAAATCTCCTCGCAATATTTGCAAGGACGATCCTGAGTATCCAGTCGGCGCATAAGTGTGAGACGGCTCGTTACTGAGCCGGTGGCCCTGGGGATTTTACTACCTCCAGGGCCATTTTTAACTTCCAAAACTGTTCGTAATGACGCACTGTACGATGCGGGCGATGTAGGAATCGAACCTACGACGGCGGTTTTGGAGACCGCAGTTATACCATTTAACTAATCGCCCGTGTCGGAGAAGTATACACGGGTTTTACAGTGAGTACCAAGCAACCCTTATTTTTCGGCTTACTACAAGCGAAAACTAAGTGAAAAATGAAATTATTTTTTTGCCTCCACATGCTTGGTGTGAGCTTTGCACCAGCGGCAGTACTTTTTGAGATCGATTTTACGAGTCACAAGCTTCTTGTTCTTCCGTGACCAATAGTTGATGCGCTTGCACTTGTTGCAGGCCAATTTGATGAGTTGTTCTTGAGACATAACGTGCAGAACTATACCCTATGTATCCGTCAACTGCAAATCTTGATCCACATATCGTTTAGCTTTGAGTTGCCGAGCGTGCTTATTGTCGTGTCGACGATAAGCCATGCAAGCAGGGCAAGAACAAGCCCTTTGGCAACATTTTTGAGCATTTTCTTTGCGCTCTCAACCTGTGCAGCTTCCCCAACCATACCGGAGGTCAGGTACTTAAAGCCAGCATATGAAAATGTACCTGCGGAAATAAAGACCATCGTGTAGAGCATCCAAGTCATGATGTTACTGGCTAGTTGCCCAAGATCGTTGCACGTGCACTGCACTCCATCACAGGGCACAATAGCTTTTTGCTGCTGTGCAAAGAGCAGAAGCGGCACCGTGTACAAGCTTCCCGCAGCAAGAAAGGCAAGCAGTTTTTGCATAGCTGAATTATACATCATGAATCGGTCCAAACTCGGCATTTTGTAACAAAGATGGACCGCCTTTCTTGAGAGGCGGTCCAGGCTACATAGCGAGCACATTTACTTGCCCTTACGATACACTGCCCGTCGCGGCGGGTAATTCGGAGGTTCCTTTTTAAGGCGTTTTGAGGTTTTTAAATGCTTTATGAAGACATCCATCGCCGCCAAATACTGTTTACGAGACTCAGTGTCACAAAAGCCTGCCAATGTCAGCCCCGTCACCTTTTCAAAATATGCCGAAGATTGAATGATATGCTCTTCGGGATTGGGAATGCCAAGGTCATGAGTAACGCGCACAAGCGCACCGACAGGATTGAACTTAGCAGCAGTAATATTCGTGGGTTCACAGGGATTGCCTCCACTATCACAGGCATAAACACCAGTTACCCACTTAAATGGGTCACTGAGAAGCGATTCTACACGGGCCAGAAGCTCGTGTGGAATAAATTGAGGCATGATGATGTCCCTTCGAGTGGTTTTTACTAAGTTTGTTTATACCATGAAAGTTATAGAGTGTAAATATTTTGCGGTTTTCAAGTTCAGGTATGACGAGTGTCTGACTAGGCATCTAAGAGAATGACAGGCTTAATTTGAATTTATTATTTTAGATTTAGAAAGTATAAAAGATTCACCACCGACTCATCGGAGCCGGTGGTGATATATCAGTAATGATGCGGTCCCCA
This sequence comes from bacterium, assembly GCA_009924895.1. Classification (GTDB taxonomy): domain Bacteria; phylum Patescibacteriota; class Minisyncoccia; order Phycocordibacterales; family UBA2100; genus UBA10103. Next base: position 978 of record RFQR01000007.1, on the reverse strand, counting down.
GAATCCCTCTGAGTCCTGCTCGTTCTGTCCGATGCGCAGTACCCAGCCGATTCCGTAGCTTGCTAGACCTGCAACCATTATGAGGAAGATGAGACTCACGATTTCATCGAACTGAGAACCATGGTCGCCGTATGCTCTGCTCAAAAACAGAGAGAAGAGACCAAAGCTCGAGCCGCGATAGTAAAGAGCGGACAAGTCAATAATCGCCGCAGCTATCATTGCGAAAATGATAAGGAAAACTGCAAAGAAGCAGAGGATCCCAATCACCTTGAAGACGTATCCGACTCCGAGTCGGAGCGTGTTGAGGCCTGAGAAGAATGCGTACACGAGTGTCATTTGCGTATTCCCCATGATTGATACTGGACTGGTTTATACCATGAAAGTGAGGTGGTGTAAAATGATATTTTTACACACAACATTAAAAGTCTCACGCACCCAGCAAATAGGGGTAGCAAAAAATATGATTTATAAGTAGGGAAATAAAAATATTTTGCGCCAGGAGGGATTCCGTCACGCATAATTTATCAGGCATTTATGGGTGGTCAGGAATATTTTACTCGCCGTCGCTCATAAAATTTCACGAAGCTTTGCATAAGTGTGCCCTTACCTGCCTCGCCCGTTTTGCTTGCACCACAAGAGTACTTCCTTTTTCTTAGCCGGAGTACCGGCAAGAAAAATTGGTCGCTAGCAAAACATGGCTTCGCCGAGATTTTTAAGACGGTACTCCGTCTATAAAAATCCAAGTGCACTTGCGTACTCACAAGGTGCCGGCTCGCCCAAACGCAAAACAACCTGCAGCAGTGCAGGTTGTTCTGTCGTTTGTACGCCAGGAGGGACTCGGTCAAACGCTCGAAAATTTTCCGTCGAAACTTTTCTCCGCCTGACCACGCTCGGACATCCCCGCGTGCTCGTGGAGCCCCAGCCCTCGCCTGCAAATCACTCCTGGACGCAAAAACAGTAAGAGCCCAGAGGCATAAC
>RFQR01000060.1 GCA_009924895.1 bacterium | reverse complement strand
AGTCGTCGTGGAATGGCCGGAGTCAAAGGATTCGCAGGTCAATTCATTAAGCGTGAAAACCTTTCCTTGGCGGGTGGCGTACTTATCGCCCCTATCGCCACCGGATTTGTCAAAAAGACAATCACCCTGCCCACCCTTGGTTCGGCTCAAGTGAGCAACGCTATTTACAGCCTGCTCATCCCCGGACTCGGTGCGCTTCTCACCCGCCGATTCAGCCCCGCCTTGGCGAATGGCATGATTATCGGTGGTATCGCCAACGCAGTTTCCGGGCTCATCCCGCAGATCACCGGGCAGACTTCAACCGCCCAGCGTTATCTCGGTGAGTACCTCGACCCCCGCCGTAGCATGGGTGCGTACATCGCTCCCCGGCAGAACGCTACGATGGGCGCATCGGTTCCCAACGCTTTCAATGCGTGGGCCAGCAAATAATTAACTAACCAAGACAAGGAGATTACGAACATGGCCGAAACAAATAGTCAACAGATTGTTGGCAAACTACAATCCCGCTACGGCACTTATGCCCGTGGGCAGTTGCAAAGCCAACGGAAACAATTCTGGTCCTACATCCCTTACCTCAACTCGTCGAATGTGGCGCAGAACACCTACACCTTCTTCGGGTCGGCTTTGGGCGACCAGCAGACTCCTAACTTGCAGAGGACCAATATCCCGGTGCAGGGATCGTTTGGAACTTCGGCGTTCTTGCTGAAATCCATTCAATGTTCCTTTTATATTCCTTCAAACTCAACCTTCGGCGTCGATTATGCTAACGCAACGACGACCTACGCAACGGACGCCACCGCAGGCTTATGGCCTGATTTGGTTTCCGGGTTTGCTCAAGCGGGCATCTTGCAGTTTAGCGTTGGTGCGAAAAACTTCGTCACCATTCCTAAACCTTTCTTGTATGCACCGCCCGCCGATGGTCGCTCTGACTTGACGGTGACTCGGATCGCAACTTCCGCCACTCCGACCTACTCGGTTGGCGCACCCGAAGCCGAACTCCACCGTTTAGCGGAAGAACAGTATTTGGTTGACCCGGAACTCTACATTGACTTCCAAGAAAACTTCCGGGTTCAGATCACCTACCCTGCCGGAGTAATCCCGCAAATCGGGACGACATCACTCCCCGCCACTCAAGGCAATCTCTATATCGGGGTTATCCTTGACGGCGTTGAGTTCCGCCCCGTCCAGTAATTCACAAGAACAAGGAGAACACTACAATGGCAACAGAATCCCAACAGATTACGCAAATGATCGCCTCCCGCTACGGGACGGCAAACTACGGAAACTTGCAGGTCCTAAAATGGCAGTATTATGATTATGTCAGAATGACGCCATCCACGGGCATCGTTTCCCAAAAACTTAACTTCTTTAGCATCCCGCAGGGTTCGCTCGATCCGAACTCTCAAGTTGCAAAGACCCTCGAAGAAACCAACTTGGATCGGAACGGCCAGTTCACCTATGACTATGTGATTACTGGTATCCGCACCCACTTGTATGTTCTTCCGAAGGCTCGTCAGAATACCGTTGGAACCGTTAGCTCCTCGACAACCTTAACGGTTGGCGGAGTATCGGGTGGCGGTACTGGAACGGGTTCACTCGGAACCGCAGGCGGAACGATGAACTTCCTCGAACAGTTATCTGGTCGTGGAAACCTTGTCGTCAACTTCGGTCAGAAACGCTACTTCGAGATCAATCAGCCGTTCAAGAAGTGTCCAATCGGTGCAGGGGTAACGGTTAAGTCCTACGGTGGCGGAACACCCGTCGTAGCTGGAGTCCAATCGAACTATTGGTATAGCCAATCCGCCGATACCCGGGATAGGTATTTGGTCACGCCTCCTCTCTTTGTGGAGCGTGATTCGATCATCGACGCCTCGATTAGCTTCGTGGACACCGATTATAGCTCCACGAACTACACACTCCCCAACCTTAACAGCGTAAGCGGTTCGTTTGCGTTCGTGAATGTAGGGTTGTGCTTCGATGGCTTCGCTATCGTACCCACACAGTAATAGGCAACGAAAAAATGCGTCACCCCCTCCCGGCTCCCTTATTTGCCGGGAGGGGTTGACCAATTAAGGAGAAAATTTTATGGCAGATTCAGTAGTTTCATCCCGGGAAGTTCTTCCCTTCATCTATACGGTGGACATTTCGCTTGGATTAAGTGCAACCGGGACCAAGACTCTTGTTCTCGGTTCGGATTCTGAATTTGAACTTTACGGTTTTGAAGCCCGCACTAGCGCAGATAATTCTACTCAAGCAAGTGCGGTTCTAGCAAATTCTTCCGGCTCGGTTTCGACCGTGAACAATGTGATTCAGGCCCCCGACAACTTTAAGATTCTAATTAAGGACATCTCTACGGGGCGTGACTTGTTCACCTCCTCCTTGACTCGTTCCTTGGTTTGCGGAAATAGCTCGAATCTATTCGTGCCGGAAGGCTATCGGATTCGGTGGCCCCGGCAGAATCAATTACAATTCGATTTCACTTGCTTGTATTCGACATTCCCCACAAGCATGACTGCCCTTGACATCACTTTCGCTTTGCGAGGATATAAAATCTTCGGTCGGATGGCGTAAGTTAGTAAGGTAGGAAGCGTATGAGCTTCACCCTTACTTTTGGTCAGGAAGGACCTTGCGCTACGGCGCAAGTTGTATGGTCCGTTGACGGGCAAACCTATAATTTTAGGTCGGATAATAACTTCATAGGTTGGATTTCCACAATCTTCACCGTAGCCGATGTCGTGAACGGTGGAGGTGGAGACTTGCTAATTTCGTCGGATCAGCTTCCCCCGGTACAAGGCGGGGTCGGAAACTTGTGGGCAGAGTATGGTACAGCAAGTTCGGTTGTTGGTAATTCTAGGGGAGTGGGGGCGGTGGATTGGCAACAATTTCGTGCGCTTGCAACCCAAGTTGCATCAGGTGACTATGCAACGATTGGAGGTGGTGGATACGGCACAGCATCGGGTAACTACGGAACGATTGGGGGTGGTACAAACAACACCGCATCAGCTGACTACACAAAGGTAGGAGGCGGAAAGAGCAACACCGCATCGGCTAACTACGCAACCGTGGGAGGAGGGAATGGAAACACCGCATCGGGTAGTTACGCAACAGCGGGAGGCGGAAAGGGCAACACCGCATTGAGTTTATACGCAACCGTGGCGGGTGGGAGCAACAACACCGTATCGGGTGAGTACGCAACAATTGGGGGTGGACAAAACAACACCGCATCTGTTTATTTCGCAACCGTGGGAGGAGGGACTGGAAACACCGCATCGGGTTCATACGCAACGGTGGGAGGCGGTGGGAGGCGGAGCTACCAACACCGCATCGGCTACCTACGCAACGGTGTGTGGAGGGGATAACAACACCGCATCAAGTGAGTATGCGACGGTAGGGGGTGGGCAAGCCAACAACGCATCGGGTTCATACGCAACGATTGGGGGTGGGGGAAACAACACCGCATCGGGTGGCTACGCAACGATTGGGGGTGGAAAAACCAACACCGCATCGGGTTATGTTGCAACGGTGATAGGTGGGCAAAATAGTTTGGCAGATCGTTATGGAATGGTCGCACACGCATCGGGTCGATTTTCAGTAGATGGCGACGCTCAAGCCGTGGAGTTTGTTGCTCGGAATACGACCGTTGGAGTAACCCCAGCGGTTCTATTTTTAGATGGCGCAAGTACAAGATTCACCGTCACAAACAATAGTCTGCTTTCCGGCATATTAACTATTTCCGGATTCAACACGACCGGGACAAAAAATGCGGTTTATCAAAGATCGGTTCTTATTACCAATGTTGGCGGAACGACAACGCTTGCTCATGTATCGACGGTTTCAACCGA
>RFQR01000059.1 GCA_009924895.1 bacterium | reverse complement strand
CCCCCTTTGCAAGAGAGTCGAGGAATGAAAGAAATAAGAAAACAAATCAAACCCACAAAAATCACGAAACAAACGAGAAGATTTGCAGAAAAATACCTAGACGGACCAATCGTGCTTAATATAAACGGGAAAAAGTATTATTTCCGATGAATCGCCTTTAATTCAAAAAATGACCGATGAGCCAACACACCTCGACCTCTTTTCCGGAATCGGAGGGTTTGCCCTTGCCTCAAACGAAGTTGGATTCAAAACGGTCGGCTTCTGCGAAATCGACCCCTATTGCCAAGCAATCCTCCGAAAACATTGGCCTAGAGTTTCCATTTATGGAGACATACGCTCGGTCAATGGATTCGACTTCAAAGGAATCTCGCTCCTCACAGGTGGGTTTCCGTGTCAACCATTCTCCGTTGCCGGGGAGCGAAAAGGCAAGGATGATGACCGTTACCTCTGGCCTGAAATGCTCCGAATCATACGACAAGCGAGGCCGACTTGGATTGTTGGTGAAAATGTTGCTGGGATCGTCAACATGGCACTCGACCAAGTGCATACTGACTTGGAAGGTGAAGGTTACGAAGTCGAATCGCTCATTATTCCAGCTTGCGGTGTTGATGCCCCGCACCGCCGAGATCGAGTGTGGATTTTGGCTCACACCGACAACTGTTGCGATAGCGGAGAGAAGCGAGGAGTCGATGCAGAAAAGATTCGATTATCGGAAGAAAATAGGCAGGAATGGGGTGGGTGCGGGGAGTCTAGCCGAACAAGTCAAATGGAGCAAAGAAGGAAGTCCAATCGGATACATGACAAAACGAATGTGGCCGACACCGACTCGCCGAGAATACTTTCCGCCGAGATTGCCCAATACGATGTCAAAAACGGGGCGGAACCCCATGACAAATTCTCTTGGCGATGCAGTTCAATACATGGAGGGGAAGGATCACAAGCAAACTGGCTTGCTGAACCCGAATTGGGTCGAGTGGCTCATGGGGTACCCAATAGGGTGGACCGAATTAAAGGATTGGGTAATGCCATCGTCCCGCAAGTTGCCCACGAAATTTTGAAGCATATCCAGCAAATCATGGATTCGGCTTGAAATGATTTTTGTTGCGGATATATGGTGTGATTTGTGAGCAGAAACGATCAAATTTTCAAGTTCCTCAAGGAAAATATAAACCGTTTGGTGAAGTCTCGGAGTGATCGGGCGAATATCCTCGGTGCAAGGGTTGAAAATCCGTCCTCGATGAAATTCGTCATCACCATTCACACACCCAAAAGGCTTTATGGTGCGGGGTTGAATGTGTGGGATTTTGTCAATTCTTTCGTCCCATTCGTGGATGTCCAGACCGACACGGGCGATGTGGGCGAGGACAAATTCACAAAATATACTCTCACCGTGTAACTTTTCCCTTGCCATCCCTCCCCCTGAAAATACCTTCCGGGGGAGGCTATGAGTGAAAAAAGAAAAAAGAAACTGGCGAAACCGTCTAAAAAATTCTCCGATAAGGCCGTCCGAACGACGAGCATCAATCCCTACTTCCGGGACAAGTTTCAGTTTCGCAAGCGGAAGGTTTATTTTTCCCGGGAGTACGCCACCGAAAAGTCCCGGGAACGCTCCCGGCTCCTCAACCTCCAAGTCCGGGCTATTTCCCAACTCAAACCGAAAAAGGCCGACCGGGGAAAACTCCTCTTTTATAGGGTCAAAATCGAGCGCAAACGGGGTAAGATCATCGCCAAAGTCGCCCGGGTTAGGGGGAGAGCCCTCCTCAAAACGCCCGTATATGTCGTGAAAGGCACAAAAAAGAAATTCCGCATCCTAAACCCTTACGACCCAAAGACATTGGCAAAGGGCGTCAAAGCACGACCCTCCGCCCAACGGCTCGATGTCCTCGATGTCCGCCGGATTCGGCAACACCCGGTCGATTATGTCAAATATCTTGAAAAGACCGAACGATTGTACCGCAAGAAATTCATCTCGAAGCCCATTACCGAAAAGGTTCTCAAAACGCTCAAAACCAAGTCCAAGCTGAACGAAGTTACGGGGCAAACTTGGTTCACGGTGCGGACCCCCGGGGGCAACCTCGACCCCTTCTACAAGTCGGTGATTTCAATATGGACGGATCGTGTCAGGAATAGTGAAAGGTTATGCGACCCTATCGAATGGTCGGGTGATTGAGTTTTTCCCGCAACCTCTCAATTCAAACCGTTTCTTTGAACTCACCTCCAAAGGATTGACCCGGGCCGTCGGTCAGACCTCGAAGGCTCGCCGGGTCTATTCCACGCCGTTCATGTTTGATCTTTATTCCCGGTATCTCCACTCCGGCCTCGCCGGGGCCCTTGGCGAAGTTGGACTGGTAAGCCAATCCTCGATCCGTCGCATCAAATCCCGCCCCTACAATTACGGCAAAACAAAAAGCAAATGGACGACCCTTGCGACCGACGGCTCGAAAATCGAGTGGCCGGGTAAGAACAAAAAGCCCGTCGAAATCACCAGCATCACCTACACCCTCAATCCCTCGGGCGGAGTTTGATGGAACCATTTATCGCCTGCGACACCGAGGATAACTCCGCCGAACTGATGGCGGAAAACCGTAGCGGGTTTGAGAAGCAAGTCACACAATGCGCCGGGATAACCTCGGACGGCGAGGAGTACCACAACAACGGCGATGTGGAAAAATTCGTCCATTGGCTGATGACCCGGGATGCCAATCGGATTTACTTTCACAACCTCCAATACGATCTCGGAAACCTTTTTGCCGACCGACTCCATCAGTTTTCCCTGACGATGGTGGGCGGGCGTCTCATCAAAGCCCAATGGAAGGGAAAGACCTTCGTGGATTCATTCAACCTCTTTCCCACCCGGCTTGCCGATCTTGGGGATGCCATCGGCCTCGAAAAGCTCAAGTTTGATTCCATGTCCAAGGAATATGTCATGCGGGATTGCCGGATAATCCACGATGCCCTCAAGCACCTCCAAGACACTCTAAAAACCTTCAAGATCAAAAAGATGCCCAACACGCTCGGCTCGATGTGTGTCCGGGTATGGAAAGCTATGGGTGGGAAAAACTGGTCCTGCTTTTCCGAGATTTGCCATGATTCGGTCTATGGGGGCCGGGTTGAATTGTTCTCCAAGGGTGGGGAGGGGTGCGTCATGTGGACCGACATCAATTCCCTCTATCCATGGGCCATGACCCAAAAATACCCGGACGAATGTATCCAAACCGCTGACATGAAAGAATACGGACTTACCGAAGCCACCGTCGAGGTTCCCCACCAACCCTACGCCCCTCTCCCCTACCGAACCCAAGAGTCCGACAATTTTTCCGGGATTTCCGAAGGGTCGATCATTTTCCCATGCGGGAAATTCACCGGGACATGGACAAACCATGAACTCCGCAACGCCATTGAAAATCACGGTGCAAAAATCCTCAAGCTCCATAGCTCTTTCGGGACAGACAAGGCTTCCGATTACTACGGTGACTTTGTGAAAAAGTTCTACAAACGCCGACTGGAATGTAAAACCCCCGCCTACAAACTCATCTATAAGTTATTGATGAACAACCTATACGGACAGCTTGGGATGTCCGGGAAAGTGATTAAGACCTGCAAGCTCCGGGAAAAAGACATCGACCTCATCAAACAGGGACGCTTGAAAGTCCAAACGATCGGCGACAATGTATTGAAGGAATTTTTCATTCCCCTGCCGGACCATTGTAACTACCTCCACGCCTCCTATGTCACTTCCTACGGTCGGCTCCGGCTTCTCGAATATATGCGGACCATTCCACCGAAGGATATGATTTACTGCGACACCGATTCACTCTTTTTCTTTGCGAAGGATTGGAAGGCTCCGTTCAAAACCGGGGATCGCTTGGGTGACATGAAATTGGAGGACAAAGGAACCAAGATCACCACCTACGCCCCAAAGGTTTATTCGATCAATGATATGGTCAAGGCCAAGGGTGTCCCCCGCCATCTCGCCAAAAAGTTTGTTGAGGAAGGCTATGTCGAATACTCGGCCCCGTACAAACTCCGGGAGGCCGTGACATTTTACGAGCGTGGGAACCGCAAGAAACTTTCGGTGTGGCGTAAGGTTCGTAAGGAAATGCGTACCAAGTACGCCAAGAAAAATCTAGTTGACGGCGGACATTGGATGCCGTTGA
>RFQR01000058.1 GCA_009924895.1 bacterium | reverse complement strand
AGCGGCGGAGCAACCCAAAAAATTTCCTCTCCTTTCTTTTCGTTTTGCGGCGGAGGGGTCGGGGGAGGAGCCGGACAAAATGCGAGGAAATTTTTTGGTGTTGCCCGCGCGCTTCAGCGCGTGGCGGGGTGCGCCACCGGGGACGCGGAGCGTACTTTGTTGGGTCAAAGCCACCGCGCACGCGGCGCGTGCGCAGGTCAGTCCGCGTTGGTGCTAAAATGGGTTCGAGCAGCGTTGTAGATACTCACCCAAAACAGTAAGAGCCCAGAGGCATAACTCTGAGCCCTAACTGTTTTGGGTGCGCCAGGAGGGACTCGGTCAAACGCTCGAAAATTTTCCGTCGAAACTTTTCTCCCTGACCACGCTCGGACATCCCCGCGTGCTCGTGGAGCCCCAGCCCTCGCCTGCAAATCACTCCTGGACGCAAAAACAGTAAGAGCCCAGAGGCATAACTCTGAGCCCTAACTGTTTTGGGTGCGCCAGGAGGGATTTGCACCCCCGTAGCCCGAAGGCGCCGCGTCTACAGCGCGGTGTGATTGACTACTCCACCACTGACGCGCACGAGAAGAGTGTACCAGATTTACTGTATCCCGCAAAAAGCACAGGGCGTCGTGTTAGACACGCGCCCCCGCTTTCGCTCGCGCGGTTACACTTCGAGTACGCTCCGGTCCTTTGCGTACATCCATAGTGAAATCGCCCCGACCATCTTGTTCGCGATAATCAACCATAACCGCCCCACCCTCAAGTACTCCGCGAGAAACCATCAGGTTTGCTACGGGAGTGAGGATCTTTGTTTGAATGAGTCGCTTCAAGGGTCGTGCACCGTATTGCGGGCTGTAGCCTTCTTTTGCAAGTGCTGCAATTGCCGCATCGGTGAATGAGAGGACAATTTGTTTTTCTTCCAGGCGCTTTACTACCACATCAACCTGAAGACGAACGATATTTTCAATACTCTGCTTCGAGAGCACATTGAAAAGCACGATTTCATCGAGTCGATTCAAAAACTCGGGACGGAAAAATTCTTTCAGTGAGTCAGTCACTTTATCCTTCACCTGCTCATAGCGTTCAGCTTCGGAGATACTGTTACCTGATCCAAATCCAAGCCCTGACATTTTGTCGATGTACTGCGAGCCAATGTTCGAGGTCATGATGATAACGCAGTTTTTGAAGTTGACCGTGCGCCCCTTGGCATCGGTGAGACGACCATTATCCAATACTTGAAGCAAGATATTAAAGACTTCGGGATGCGCTTTCTCGACTTCGTCAAAAAGGATGACGGAGTACGGGCGATGGCGCACCATTTCAGTAAGACCGCCACCCTCGTCGTGTCCCACATAGCCTGGCGGTGAACCAATCATTTTTGAAATGGCATGCTTCTCCATGTACTCCGACATATCAACGCGTATGAGCGACTTCTCGCTGTTGAACAGCAATTCTGCAAGCGTCTTGGTGAGTTCGGTTTTTCCTACACCGGTAGGTCCCAGGAACAAGAACGAGCCAACGGGGCGGTTCGGATCGGCAATACCGGCGCGAGAACGCTTGATGGCATCTGCCACCTTTTGTACTGCCTCATCTTGCCCTACGATACGCTTCTTAAGTTCTTCATCGAGCCGCGAAAGTTTTTGCGCTTCTTCTTCAAGCATGCGCGAGACGGGTACGCCGGTCCAACGCGAGACCACACCTGCAATATCCTCCTCCGTAATATCTTCACGAAGCACACGGCGGTTCATCTGGAGTTTCTTGAGCCGCTTAGTTGCTGTTTCAATTGTTTTTTCAAGACCAGGAATACGCGCATAGCGAATCTCAGCGGCCTTTGTAAGATCGGCCCGTGCCTCTGCCGCATCTGATTCGCGACGAGCTTCCTCGAGGCCCGTTTTTGCCTCTTTGATTTCAGTCAGAGTTTCTTTTTCATTGCGCCATTTTAGCTCAAGCTCATGTGTCGAATCTTTGAGATCGGCAATTTCTTTTTCAATTGCTTTAGTGCGCGCCTTTGCTTTCTCATCACCAGCTTCGGTTTCTTTTTTAAGCGCCTCTTTTTCAATTTCAAGTCGGGTTACTTTGCGGTGCGCTTCTTCAAGAGCAGGAGGCTTGTTTTCAAGCGAGAGGCGAAGCGCGGAAGCCGCCTCGTCAATGAGATCAATCGCCTTATCGGGTAGAAAGCGCTCCGTAATATAGCGTGACGAAAGCTGCACTGCGGAGACAATAGCATCATCGGTAATATGAACGCCATGGTAGAGCTCATAGCGTTCTTTCAGACCACGCAAAATCGCAATCGCATCTTCGAGAGACGGCTCGTTTACGTAGACCGGCTGGAAACGCCGCGTGAGTGCCGGATCATGCTCGATGTGCTTTTGATATTCTTTGAGCGTGGTTGCGCCAATCATGCGCAGTTCCCCGCGAGAAAGCGCTGGTTTGAGCATGTTTGAGGCATCCATTGAACCTTCCGCCGCACCAGCACCGACAATCGTATGCATTTCATCAATAAAAAGAATTATTTTTCCTTCAGATCGCTCGACTTCTTTCATCACCATTTTGAGACGTTCTTCAAATTCACCACGATACTTGGTACCTGCTATTAAGAGACCAAGATCAAGCTGTATCAATTCTTTATCGCGCAGTGATTCGGGCACATCGCCTGATGCCATGCGGATTGCAAGACCTTCCGCAACCGCTGTTTTGCCCACCCCTGCTTCACCAATCAAAACAGGGTTGTTTTTGGTACGACGCGAGAGAATCTGAATTACACGGGTAATTTCGGTATCGCGTCCAATCACCGGATCAAGTTTATTCTCTCGAGCACGATCGGTAAGTGAGCGCGCAAATCGCGTAAGTGCACGCGGTTTTTTACTCTCCTCAACATCGCGTATTTTTCCTTCTTTGATATCCGAAAGCACTCGAGCAAGCGCGACGCGATCGACTTTAAATCGAGCGAGCATATCGGCAACAGGACCTGGATGCTCAACGACCGCAAGCAAGAGATGCTCGGGCGAAACAAACTGATCATTAAAACTCGCCGCAATACGAGGAGCTGCCTCAAATATTTTTACCAGATCCGGTGTGAGGTAGAGTTGAAATGATGGCGAAACAGCGGTAGCGCCGCTCATGCCGTCAAACTGTTCAAACACGCTATCGGAGAGATGCGCAACATCAATTTCACACTGTTCAAGCATTGGCAATACCATGCTGCCTTCTTCTTGCAGCATTAGCGCGCCGAGCAAATGGAGCGGCGAAACCTGGTTTTGACCACGCTCAACCGCGAGCTGATGCGCGCGATGAATCGCTTCTTTTGCTTTGGTCGTGTAATTGTTGAATGGCGTCATACTCGTTCAATGCTACCACGATACTAGCGCAAGGGCAGGTGCGCAACTCGTGTTACCGAGATGGAATTGTGGCTCTCACAAATCCCGATACTTGAGACGCACGGGAGATGCCCGTACTTACACCGACGACACTGCCGTTGGTGTCAATGATTGGAGATCCTGGAATGATTGAGTCAGGTGCAATATCGGTCTCAATGATTTGCGGCTCACCGCTCAAAGCTGCGGTTACGATACCGCTTGCGATATGCGCCTTGCCCTTTCCTGAAAGTAGGATGACTGACGCTCCAAGACCAGGAGCATTTCCTAACGTTGCCGATCGCCAATTTATAGCACCTTTATCGGTGGTTGTTGCCGCAGCAAGCGTTGCTAAACCGGTTGCATCGTCGCGTGCGGTCACAAGCGCAGTAACTCGTGAACCATCGGGGAGCGCGACCGCAGCAGACCCACGCTCTAAAAGAGCTGCCGTGTCAGTGATCAAGACACCATTTTTCCCTACCACTATACCGAGTCCGATAAATGTCGAACCTTCCTCAGCACTCGAGTAGAGACGCACCACTGACGGAAGCGCTTGCCCTACCGCATCCGGTATCAAATCTGATTCTTTTACGACCACCGTTTTTTCTCTGGTAATCACTGAGGCTGCGCTTGCGCCCTGACTCTCTTTTTGCGGAGTAATTTTTTCTACCGTGCGTTCGATGACGCGATTAACTGACTGCGCGATGACCGGCGGTGCTTGTTGCATAAGAGAAACTGTTACGATTCCGGTAGCAATAGACGTAACAAAACTGATGAGGAGTGTGAGAAGAACGATTTGCGATTTGGAAAGTTCTTCAATGTCCATGCGCGCATACTAACATCACTTTTCATGCTAGCAATACACAGGGGGCGCACGGCATGCCGTGCG
>RFQR01000057.1 GCA_009924895.1 bacterium | reverse complement strand
TGTACTTGTACAAGTACAGGTGTAGGATCAGCTACAGCTCTTCCTTGTACAGGTTGAGTAACACGTCCAGCAACACGTCCTACAGCATAACCTCTAATACCTCTATTACAACCACACATCCCTATAATGGCGTTTAAAAAAGGTGACAAACCTAACTCAACCTAGTACTATGTTAGGGTGTTGAAGACGATGCCTAAGATCACTAAGATTCCTTTCATCATCGAGTGCGACAATAAGGCAATGGCCCGTAACATGGAGAAGCCACCTAGTGACAGACTGAGGGTGGTAGGGCGTCATTTACCTGGAATCCGGTGTGAGACCTGTTCTGATGAGAAGTATGTCTACAAGACAGTCTTCTTCGGGGGGACCAGAGAGTACACAGACGATGAAGGCTGGCAACCTGTGACAAGAAGGAGAATGCGTTGGCGAGGCTCACAGGAGGCTGAGAGCTCTTGGACATAGACCTACAATCAAAATCAAAACATAATCTACTACAAAATCATTTTTGGTTTTATATTTTTGTATACAAATAGTAGGATGCCTAATTATACTAGTCCAGTAGCGCATGATAAAGAAACTATCAATACATTAAAGGAACTTGTTGGAACAAGAAATTTAGCTAAAGCCCTTGTTGCGTATGATTCATTCGTATCAGATAATAATTTATCTGGACTTACTGAAGCCCAAAAAATAGGTATATTTACGGATTGTATGGAAGATTCTGATGTACAGGCCTGTTATAGTACAGAAATACCAAAAGTACAAGGATCAACAGAAAGATTTAATGAACTTTTGAAAAATACCCCTATGACTCCGCGTACTCCATCCCCATCTCCAGCCCCACCACAAAATTATACGTATACAGACACTTTAAAACAAAACACGTTGAACATGTTTGGTCCTCTCCCCCAACATTCCTTAGATCGCAATCATCCAATGACCCGTGAGGAAAGAGAAACATATGATCGCAGACAAAAAGAGGCTGTAGAGTATGTTAAATCCCAAGGTGGCCCCAGGGCATCCGGTTGGTTTAGTGGAATGTTTTCAGGTGGATATAGAAAGACAAGACATCGTAAGAATCGTAGAACTAACAGGAGAAAGAATAAGAGTCGCAGGGCTTAAAGAGTTACAAGGTCAAAAGACCATCAATGACATATCTAACACATCTTCAAGATACAGCATATGCAATACAATCTGCATATACTATATCTTTGCCAAAAATTACAGTTCCTGAGTTATTTTTTGCAGTAGTCTTGAGAAGTCTGGATCCCAAAAGAGTAACAATGAATGGATTAGACAATATGTTAGACGTATTATTTAATCATCCTGATATGTTACCTCTTCTAACAGATCTGTCTTATCAAGATAGACTCAAAAACGAAACTCCCAAGGCAATACAAAAATACTGGGTCCACATAATAATTCCTGCATGGAATCATCATATACAACTTCAAGAAGTTAAAAGGAATAGTCGTCAAAACATTTCTTGCACGTCCACGCTGGAGGTGTAGAGTCGCCCTTACATATGATTTTTAATGTATCACAATTCTTACATATAATATATCTAGGAATTCTAATTCGTAGAGGTTCTCCAGGTTTAGAAGGAAGAGTAGCCTTGTTTGAACGAGGAACAGGGGGAACAGAAAGTTTTGTAGGGCATAGCCATGAATACATGCTATTAATTCAGTATAAAATTACAGTATATCAACTTTTAAGGGTAAATTTGAAGATATCATCCATTAATACTATTTAGTAATGCTCCGTTTAAAAGATCTTGATCCTCTGTATCAAACAGTAACAGAGGATGAAGGTATTCTAATAGCAAATCTGGGAGCTCTTTGTTGGCAGACTTGCAAAAAGGAATTATTTACCCATTGGTCCACGGAAGAGGAGGCTACAAAGGCCGATGGATGGAAAGAGGTAGGCAAACAGATAATGTTAGATTCTTTAAAAGGAAAATTGGAAGAAGGAATTCAGACAAAACTTCTTTTAACAGAATCTGAATATAAATTATCACAAATAAAAGAGGGCCTGGAAGGAGAAATAGAACGGCGAACCAAGGAGCGTTTAGAAACACTAAGTCTAACTCTTGAATTACAAAAAGTGGTTCCTCTCCAACAACGACTAAGTGTTCTAGAAAGCAAAGAAGAATTATTGGGATTTATGAAAAATCAGATTGACTTACAAAATGAATCCATAAAAACAAAAGAAAAGGAGCTAATAATTCTCCAGGCAACATTAGACCAATTAAAATCTACAACTAAGAGCAGTCATGCAATAGGAAAAATCGGAGAGGCCACCGTATTTAGCATGTTAGAGGAATATATTATTCCAGAGTTTCCTTTTTCTCGTGTAGAAGACAAGACAGGAGTGAGTCATGCTGCGGATTTTCACGTGTGGTTAATGCCGTGCCCCAACAAAACGGTAAAAATCTTGATTGATGCAAAAAAATACAAGACAAATGTGAAAATGTCTGAAATTCAGAAATTACATTCAGATGTGGATGCGGATTCAGAGGCAACGGGGGGCCTGATGATCTCATTAGATTCTGGAATGTGTAATTTCAAACAATTTGAGATTGGAAAATCTCCCAAGAACAAATTAATTATGTACGTAACAATGGAAAATATGGATCCAACCGAGCAAGTAAATGTATTAATTCGGGCTCTTCGAGTCTTATCTTCAATAGCAGCGGTAAATGATATAGAACAACAGCGTTCAATGTTAGAAAATATCGAAATCTTTGTTTCAGAAATTGATAAAAGCGTAAAAGACATGGATCGATGCATAACTTCACAGCAAAAAGCATTAGATTTAATGCGTGGAACCAAAGAAAAGTTATTTACACGTCTAGATACATTCAAAAATGGGACAATTTTATTAAATGTAGAAGAAGAATTAGTTTCTGAAACAATAAAATGCAAGGCAATCAAGGCGGATGGATTACGGTGTTCATATAGTCCTGTTTCAGGATATGAATACTGCAAAAGACACATGTAACCAAAAACACCGACTGTGGGGGTCGAACCCACGACTGTGAGGTCGCTACTCCGAAGAGTTAAAAGCCTCACGCTCTACCACTGAGCTAAGCCGGTTTTTAGCGGAACCTGGTTTCGATCCAGGGACTTCTGGGTTTCACCCGCAAGGGTTATGGGCCCAGCGCAATTCCTCTTTGCTATCCCGCTGCACTTACCCTACGTGGCCTGCAAGGGGTGTCACCTTTTTAAAGGGTGGGGTCAAACAGTAAAAATTGCGAGAAGCCTAAAATTGGGGTATTTTTCAATAAAAGACCGGGCTCTCTCGAGGGCAAATTGGTGATTCAGAAGAGGAAATATAGCCCCTATGTGTCATGGCTCTGAGACCTTTGAATACCAGATCGGCCCATTCCGTATCAAGAAGGGCCCATATGGGTTGTATATGTTCAAGGCATTGAAGAAGGAAAGTTTAAATAGAGGATGTGCCGGCCTGACAGAATACACCAGGAGGACATACAATAGGAATCTCAGTCTTTTCAGGACAATAATATCCCTGTGGACATATGATGGGTGGCGACACTCCACCTGTCCCAGATACGCAATAATATCCTGCAGGGCATGGTTCTTGACATGATTTAGTAGATGCCTCATTGCATACACATCCTGCATCACAATTACCACTGCATTTTGGACTAGTCAGTTTAGGTTCAGAACCATATGTTCCGCCAGGGCAAGGATACGCTTTGGCTCCACCTGAAGCAGTGGGACACCAATATCCAGGAGTACATGATAATGCCCGAGAATCGGTTTGAAAAGTCTCTGTGGAATATATATGCAGAAATCCTACAAAGAGGCATAATAATACAGCAATTCCTAATGCAACATAATTCCGTTTCATCCTTACTATTTTAAGATATTTTTATGGGCCCTTTAACATAAGTGTCGAATACGGGGATCCTTTAGTGAAATGGCGATAAAGATACATCAAAAATATCCGCAACGCGGAGGGTCTGCTTTAGTGACGTAAATGTCCGTTTTGTGACGGTAAGCTGATTTTTTGAGCACCTTCGGTGCCGGGCCTTCGGCCCGGCAATGGGGGGGTACATGGGGTCTAAATTAGTGACGTAGAAATGATGAAATTGCTACGGAATCCTATAGTAACTACTATAGGAACTTTTTTTGTGGCCTGAAATTTGGGTCTTTTTCCCGTCTTCAGTAATTTTTATGATTTTTTCTTAGTAAGCTAGCTAAAGATCTGTCTTCTGGTTGA
>RFQR01000056.1 GCA_009924895.1 bacterium | reverse complement strand
TGGATATTTCAGACTATGCGTATGTAAAGGGGCTTAAATCAATTTTATCTAAAGCCGAGGATAACGCCGAGAGACTTTTTGGATTGATTAAATACTTGGAATCGACAGATGAACGCCAATTAGCCGAGAATCCTTCGGCAAGTGATTACGGGGGAACTCGCAAGAGACTCGATTTAATTCATAGATTAAGAAAACATCCCTATGTGGCCGGGTTTATGAGGCGTCAACTGACAACATATTATAGTAAGAAAAAACACTTTTTCAAAAGAGGATCGGTTGCGTTTGTATCGAACATGGGAGACGGGTTTGTAAGGCTCCATCACGGAACAAGGGGCGGTATTGATAGAAAGAATTTTGCCGTTTTATACATAACAGATTTGGATGGAAAATTCGTTCCGAACAACGAAAGCCTAGACATTTATGGCTAACGGACCCATCACCCCGGCGACTGAAATGCGGGACCCGGCGACGATGTTGCTATGGTCGGTAGGTCGGGCCGTTGAAATTTGGGCCGGGATTCGGATTGCCGGACAGAATGATCGCCCCGTAATGCGGGCGGTTGCCGGGTCGGTTGCGGTGCAGGCCGGAATTTGGTTATGGTCGAAAATGGGGGACAATATGAACAAGGCACTTCCCTCGATTGAAGCGGTCCAACAAAACAAAATCGTGGATATGTTTTTGTCCTACATCATGCGGGCGGGGATCATGGCCGGGGGAATGTATGTCGCCGGGTTCCGTAAAAATGTCGTCCGGGACGGGTTGGCCGGGGCGTTTGTGACCGAGGTGACGGTGATCGCCATGAACGGTAACGCACCATAAAAAGGAGAATTATGAAAATACCGCACGACAAACACCTACTTATCCACCAAACAATCGCAGAGATTGATTGGCATATCAACTACATGATTGAACAAAATTATAGACTTGGAAAGCATAACGAGGAAATCCGGGCACTTGAAAAAGTTAGGAGACTTTTGAATCGAGATCGGGAGGAACTGACCGATGTGACATATCGAAATTATTTACGGACTAAAAAGGGTTTAAGGATGGGATATAGGCTATGATCGTCACCAAAGGAACCCGGGATTCGTTCGAGCTTTTTCTTTTGGGGCTCTTTATTGTGTTAATGGTTGGAATTGGCATAATTTATGGCAGATGAACTCGCAGATGTTCTCGAGCGTGAAATTGGAGTTACCGAAGAACCCCCCGGTTCAAACGACGGGGTTCGGGTGCGGGAGTATCTGCGTTCAGCCGGAATCCTCGACCCGGAACCTTGGTGTGCCTCGTTTGTCCATTGGGGTTGTTTGCGGATCGGAAAAGAAGGGTTCGGGGCATGGACTCCAAGTTGGTGCAAAACCACCCTTGAAATCGACGAGCCCGAGAGGAGTGCTTGGGGTTTGGTGTATTTCCCGAAAATCGGAAGGTTCGGACATATATTCGTCGTGACGAAAGTTTGCGGGAATGGAATGATCGAAACCGTTGAAGGTAACACAAACATCGACGGCTCCCGGGAGGGAACGGGCGTATTCAGGCGTTTCCGACAAGCGGAGGCGCATAGATACTTTAAGCATCGGTGAAACTTTTACTCTCGCTGGTTTTTCCTTCCGGGTGGAAGGTAAGTTACCTCCCACGAGGCCGAAGCCGTGGACTCCCCATTATGATCCAACCGCCCGGTATGAAAAAGGAAGGAATTATCCAAACCTCGCCCATGTCGTCGGACTCCTTGGAAGAAAAAATAAAGAAGGCGAAAAAGGCGGAGGTGATCGAGGTCAAAACCGAGATCGTCCCCTGATCCAGTCGGAGTTATTGTGAAAGATTATTGTTATCGAAAAGTCAAAAAACAATACAAGGTTTTCCCGTCGGCCTACGCATCGGGAGCAATCGTACAATGTAGGAGAAGATTGGGCAAAAATCCCCGGTTCAGTTTGGAGAAAAAATACGGGCTCCACGGGTGGTTCATGCGGGGAGGCGGAAAAGGGTGGGTCGATTGCAAAACCGGGAAACCTTGCGGGCGGAAAAAGGGCGAGAAAAGAAAATACCCGGCGTGTCGGCCCACGATGAAAATGTGCAATTCAGCGATGAGGAAAAAGAGGGGGCGGAGGAGGATTTCGTGGATCAGGAAGAACCCGGTTCCACCGAAAGCCGTTTCCCGGGTAGCGTGTCAGGCTTTGGCAAAACGCCGGAAGTACAAGCGGGGAGGAACGGCGGTCGGAGTCGCCCGGGCACGGGACTTGTGCAATCGCCGTAATGTCAGCATGAAAACAGTTCGGCGGATTCAGTCCTACTTCCGGCGTCATCGGGCTTCCCGGGCCGAGAGTTATCGGAGGATTCACGACCCGGTTTCCCCGGCCCGGATCGCCGACGAGCTTTGGGGCGGGACTCCCGGGTATCATTGGGTGAAGAAGGTTTTGGGATAGAAATTTTCTTGCGGAAAACAAGAGGGAAGGATATAGGTAAATCATGGCGAGAAGAAGGTTAAGGAGAAACGATACCATACTGAAAAGATACAAGCAGTTGGAGGGGTTGACGCTTGCCAAGGTGGTCGCCGACAAAGAAACATTCCCGGGCGACACCCTGTACGGATTTGTTTTCAAGCATCCGGCACGACCCCACGGACTCGAGAATGTGATGTGGTTGCTCGCAGACCCCGAGGGCAACGGCCCCGGCTACGGGGAATTGACAAACTAGCCGTCGTAACACCCGCAAGGCACGGGGTCGGGGAGATCGTCAAAGAGTCGGGTTTGGCTTTCATCGGAGCGAATCAAATCCTCCCACCTCCAATTACGGCCCAAGCCTTTGATTTTCTTGAGCCGTGCGTTCCTCTCAATCAAAACCGCCCTTCGAGCCAAGTCGGGATGAGTTTTGGAAAGTTGCAAAACCTCGGTTTTTCTCATGGCGGGACAGAAAAAACAAGATGATTTGGCGGGTTTGAACCCGGCCTCGGTTACAACCTGAACGCATTTTTCCCGGTTCCATCCCCATCGAACCAAGGGATATTCATAAATGTATTTCTTGTCATCGTAATCCTTGGCTCTCCGAGCTTCGCCAGCATCATACCCAATCAGTTTCAAGACCCGGCCCCCGGATTGCCAGCAATCCTTTGCGGGTTGCCAGTTGTTGAGAAACTTGTTCTGGGGCTGAACCTTGTATTTTAAGGAACAGCTTTTGAAGCCATATGCAAGGCTTGGGAGAATGTTTGATCGAAGGCAATTTTCCTCAAGCGTTTCACGGGCGTAACGGACTTGGGTGATTTCGGGCATCCCCTTGGAAACAAGCCATTTGGAAAAGTTTGCGATAAATTCATAGGTTTCGGGAAGTTCGCCACCCGTATCGGCAAACAGGATAAGGTCAGGTACAACCTTACGCTTTTCCATCTCGATCAGCATGGCGGAAGAGTTGGTTCCGCCACCATACGCAACCGTCAAGGGTGTTTTCATGCCGGACACATTTCGGTTATCGGCTTTGGCTTTTTGGGGTCAATCTTTCTTTTAATTTCGATTCCTTGCGTGTCACCATCGTTAAGCGTTTCAATACAACCAACTTTCGACCGTACCCGGGCGCAGACTGATTCCTCGACCGATCCGTTGGCAAATAGGATTTTCTGCACAGAATGGCTTCCCCCGGCCCTACGAACCCGCCCAATCGTTTGAATTAGGTCAATCGCCGACCAACTAGGGGAGATCAGGGAAAGCCTCTGACGGGCTCCGTGAAGCGAAATGCCCACTCCGCCCGCAGATATGTTTAGAACGACCGCCGGGATGCGGTCCGCCCTGAACACCTTCATTATGCGGTTGCGCTCGTTCTGCGGGGTTTCTCCGGTGATTACGGGGCATTTTAACGCCTCTTTTAAGGCTTCGACAGTCTCGTTGAAGCAAACGAAGATTGCAACCGAGTTATCCTGTTCGATAGCATCTTTTGCAAGTGACACCATACTAGGCACTTTCAGAAGTTCTACACGCCGACGGGCTCCAAGAACTTCTGTAAGTACCGTTTTATGATAGCTTTCCGTTTGTTCTTCGACTTTTTCGAGTCTTTTCTTCAAGGAATCATAGATTTTGTCGGCCCCGGATGCCTCGATTACCTCCGCCGTGATGAGGGTGGTGGGAAAGTCTTTTCCTAGATCGTCGGCCCGGATGCGGACGCCTCGGGCGGGGAAGATCGTGGAGCGTATGCGTCTCATCGCATTTTCACCCCCGGAAAAATGCCAACGGTTGTTTGAATCCTTCCAACAACCTAAAGACCGAATCCATTCCTGAAAGTTCCGGCCATTATGCAACCCGAGGGAATAGCCGACCGCCCTCATGTGCAAAGGCGAGTCGGCGAGAGTGGCGGAGACTAGGAGGTGACGGATTTTCTGCGAGACGGCGGAAATCAGCATAAGCGCATTTTTGGAAAGGTTGTGATCCTTGCACCGATGAGCCTCGTCAAACACAAGCAATACCGGGTCACGCTCCGAGATTTTCCAAACCGGGTAGCCCATCGGGGTCCAAACGATATATTTTTCCCCGGCGGAGAATTTCAAACCCTCATAGTTCACGACGAATTTGATTTCGGTCCCGATATGCTTCGACGCCTCATGCCATGAGGGAATGACGGCTTTCGGGCAGATCACGCCCATCGCTAGACCAAGATTTTTGGCAACGGAGCAGGCGGTATAGGTTTTCCCAACTCCGGTGGAACTGGAATCGACCGCCGAAATGTGGGTTTTCAGGATTTCAACAAGCCGGGACATCGGCTCGACCTGCCATTTTAAGAGCCCGGAGGAGTCGATTTTCGCATCCTCCAAGGCAAGTTCGTGCAACTGACCGTCCATGAAATGCGTCAATTCCCAAGTCCCGTCGGGAAGTTTCCGGGGCGAGATGCCGTGTTTGCGGAGGTAGGTTTTGTACCGGGCCCACAGGGACCAGAACCCGTTTGTCGGTCGGGCGGTTCGGATCAGCGTCCCGCCCCGGGCGGTCAGGATCGGTTTGGGTTCAGTCCAATTTGCAACGGAATCTAGGTCCATCGGGTATGTTTCGGTACTTTTGATTCTGCAATTTACT
>RFQR01000055.1 GCA_009924895.1 bacterium | reverse complement strand
TCTGGCGCGGCCACGTCCGCACAAGCAAGGTTCACAAGGTTCAGGGCAAACAGGCCACTGATCATCAAGTCAATGGCAGTCGTTATCACTGCCAATTCAACGAACGCTGAGACACTTCAGTTCGGTTTGTATGACTCTGCTGGCAACCGTCTTGTGTCAACGGGCAACGCAACGCTTTACACAACGGCGGGCGGCTCAACGACAACGAATACAACCACGGCGGGCGTGAAATACGCAGCACTGCCCGGTTCCGGTTATCAGCTCGTAGCGGGCTATGAATACTACGCAGCCTTCTCATACACGTACACGTCAGGTACGGGCATCACGTTCACGCAAGCAGCAAACGTCGGTAATGCCAACGCGTTTCAACTCTTCGGCACCACGGTTGGAACCTTCGATGCGGCAGCGCAAGCCACGTCAACCCTTCCATCCACAATGGCAAGCGCGACAGTTTCGACGATTCAACCAACGTTCGCACTGCTGACAACGTAACTGGAGATTTTGCATGAGCATCTACGCGGTTCCATCAACGTCATTTCAGGCTGTGTTGTCCGGCGCTCCTACGGGGCTTGTCGGGTCGCTTGGTGTGCGCGTGCTTCAAGCATCGTCCGGGTCGGTGTCAATCGCTCGTACAACGTCAGGGATTGCTGAGAATCCTTCGGGCTCGGGTATTTACATTGCGTCCTTGACAGCCCCATCGGTTGTGGGCGAGTACGTTGTGGTGTGGGACACGGGAACAGTGTCTCCGTCCACGAGTGCGTCAGAGGAGTTGTTTGTTACGGGCACCCCTCCCACTCCGTTAACAAGCACAAGTGGTTCACAGCCTGGGATGAATGCTTTGGCGCTTCGTACCGAGGTGCTCAATCATGGTTTTGACGGCTCGATTTTTAGTTCGTCTGTGCTCAATCAGTATCTAAATGATGCGATTGGTGACTTGTGCAGCAGAGCGTTTTATTACGGCGAGGAACAGCAGCAGGTCACGACAACCGTTGCCGGCACTGCGAACTATGCGTTCCCAACGGATCTAACGAAGCTGCGTAGCGTAAGGCTTACGAGTCCGCAGCAGGAGTTGTCGTTGATTGACTTGCGTGACATTGACCGCTCTAGTGCAGCGTCGGGCACACCGTATTGCTATGCGTTGAATGGGTCGGGAATCACGGTGTATCCAACCCCGGATGCCGCCTATCCAATGAACCTGCGTTACTACCAGATCTTGAGCCCGTTGGTGTATGACACGGATGTTCCGGGCCTTCCCCCCAGGTATCACCGGGCATTGACGTATTACGTGATTGCGCGGTGTTTTGAGCGTGAGGATGACGTTCAGCAAGCTCAGTATTACGACTCAAAGTGGGAGCAGACAATCAAGAATCTGAAGTCGGATCTTGTGTTTCCGCTGACTGATGGGCCTCGACAAGTAAAGTCTCAGTGGGATAGTGGGCCCGTGAAGCCCGGTTGGGGCTTCTGGCCTTGAGAGGCACCCCGTATGTTCACGGTGACTTCCGTGGCGGGTTGAACACGAAAGCGGCTAATTATCTCCTTGAGGACAATCAGTGCCGTGATTGCCTGAATGTGCAGAGCACAAGCACGGGCGCGATTGTGAAGCGCAACGGCAGTGTCGCGTTGGGTAAGAGTTCGTTGTTTCCGTCGGGTGGCGTTCCGAGGTCTTTGTTTGCGGTGGAGTCAACGGGCACGGATCATTTCCTTGTTGGTGTTGGCGGCAGGGTTGTCTCGACTAAGAGCACGGGTTCTACTCTTGCTGATGGCTTTAGTAGTGATACGTGGGATTTTGTTGAGGCGACAGCTCAGGACGGTCAGGGGCCAGTGTTCATGGTCAATGGTGATAATCCTCCGCAGGCGTATGACGGGACAAGCCTTGTAGGTTGGACTCGGGATTCCTCTAGCACGTTGGGTACACCGGATACGGCAGTGCCGAACGGCAAGTACCTCGCGGTGCATGAGAGTCGAGTTGTGATTGCTGGCGAGAGCACGAACCCGTCAACGTTGTATTGGAGTGAAGTGCAAGTTGGCGTCGGGACGTTGCCTCGCAGGTGGATGGTTGAGAACCAACAGTTGTTTGATCCCGGTGATGGGGATGTCATTACGGGCATTGGCAAAGTTGGCTCCAATCTCCTTGTGTTCAAGAAGCACAAAGTATTCGTGGTCTATGACCTAAACACTGGTGCTAACCGTCGGTTGACGACAAACATTGGTTGCGTGTCTCACAGGTCAATCGTTGAAACCCCGGAGGGCACGTTCTTCCTGTCTGATTCGGGCGTGTACGTCACGAACGGCAGCACGGTGCAACTAGTGAGTGACCAGATCACTCCAAGCCTGCAAGCACTTTCAGGCAAATCTAGTGCTGTTGGCGTGCTGCACGGCAATCATTACTACTTGAGTTTTCCCGATGCTACGGGAACCCCGGTTTACGACTATGACCTTGTGTTGAAGTCTTGGTGGTTGCACAACATTGGGCCTTCGGGCAACCGCGTGATCTATGACTTTGCGATCAGGTTCAATGATGCTGTCGCGGAGCTGTACGGCGTATCCAGCGACATTGGGCAGTTGTTTGTGCCAAGCACGTACACGGACTTCGGTAGTGCGTATCCGTGGCGTTGGGCTGGGCCGTGGCTCGCACCGGGTCAAGCTCGCGTCGTGTATCCGGCAACTCGTAAGCGTCTTAGGGCGTTGCGTGTTGATGGGTACGGTCGAGCGAAACTCACAGTGGACAAGGATTTCTACGAGTCCAATTCGCCTGTGTCGTCACAGAACCCGGATGGGTCGGTGAGCACGACGTTGTTTGCGTTGCCTGACAGCACGACGTTTGGATCAAGCACGACGTTCTTTGGTGATTACGACGGCAGCACTACTCCCCCGACGCTTAAGGCTTCTACAACGTTTGGTGACGCCACAAGCATGTCTCAGGCAAGGGTTTGGGGTCAGGGCGTAGCTCGGTCGTGGAGCCTTACGTTTGAGAACGACGCGAGCGACCTTGACACTCCAATCGCAGCAGCAATTCAGAACTACACAATCTTCCTTCAGGAGCGTAATCAGTGAGCACCCCAGTAACCATTACGGATCTTGTTCTTGGCAATCCGAACAGCACTGAGGACGTAAAGATCAAGAACAACTTTGCGAACATCAAGACTTGGATTAGCAGTCCCGGTTTGGGTTCCGATGACATTGCCTCAAACGCGATTACTTCCGCAAAGATTGCTGACAGTGCCGTGGATACGGCTGAGATTGCTGCGCTGGCTGTGACCGACAGTAAGCTTGCGGTTGGGGCTGTAACCACCGATAAAATTGCGTCAGGCGTTGTGCCCCGTGGCAAGATGCGCCCGTTTGCTACACCGACTTACGTAACGAGTCTCCCTACGTCGTGGGCTGGCACTTTGACTGCCGCGAGCGGCGCAACCACGTTGACGGTTGCCACGACAACATCGGGTTCTTTTACGGTTGGAACACTTGTGTCGCTTGTGTCGGGCTCAGGGCTTCCTTCGGACACGATTGTGACAGCGGTCGGCTCAGGCACCATTACGGTCAATCGAGCAACTACAGCAGCGTTGTCTGGTGCTAGTGCGACTGCCGGCCCACAGTCGGGTGATGAAGTGTTCTACGCCGCTGATTCCACAAACGGCATTCTTTGGCACTTGCGGTATCGGAGTGTCGCTGATGGCGGCAATGCGACGTACCCGTGGGAGTATGTTGGTGGCCCTCAGTTGACTGCTTCAAGCACTTCGGGGTCGCCAAACCAGTATTGGCAAAAGTCAGGTTCGTTGCTGGTAACTGTTCCCCTCGCGGGCTTGTATGAGTTTGAGTTGTCGGCTGGCTTGTACGCGGAGAACACTGGCAGCACGACAAACTTTGGTACAAGCATGACGTTGACTTGGCCGACAAAACTGACTAGCGCGATTGCCACTACGTCGGCAACTTCAATGGTTGTTACGAACGCTGATGCAGTGCGAGTGGCTGGTAGTGCGTACAGCACGTATGCGTTTGTTGACAGTGAGATTGTCAAGATCACGGGCAGGAGCGGAACAACGCTTACGATTACTCGCGCACAGTTGGGCTCAACGGCTGCGACACATGCCGCGAACGCTCCGGTGTACATCATTCCTGGTGTTGATAC
Source organism: bacterium (assembly GCA_009924895.1). Taxonomy (GTDB): domain Bacteria; phylum Patescibacteriota; class Minisyncoccia; order Phycocordibacterales; family UBA2100; genus UBA10103. Next base: position 943 of record RFQR01000055.1, on the reverse strand, counting down.
GGCAACAACGGGCATTGAGCACGATGGTTTGACGGCAGTGGGTTACGGCGCGACGGGCGCAAAGCTTTGGAGCGGTTCAACTCGCAAGTTCAGGTTCACAGGGTTAGAGGCCGGGTCAGTGCCAACAGTCGTCTTTACGAACAGCAACGCGAACGTAACGGGCGCTTTTGCAAACGCCGTTCTTTACGCTCGACCGGTGCGTGTCAGTGCTTGATCTTCCCGTCCGTGACTTTGACACGGCAACCAGAGCATTCCAGGACGTTGAACGACGGCTTGTTCCTGCGGGCGTTGTAGTGGCCTTCAGCGGCGTGTACAGCCCGACAAACAAGTTGGCGGATACGTGTCCGGTTGGTTGGTTGTGGTGCGACGGGTCGGTTGTGTTGCGAGCTGACTATCCGGCGTTGTCTCGTGTTCTTGCTGGCAGTGGTACTGCCGTTGCTGTTCCCAATATCCCCGGTTCAATCATCAAGGTTTAAACATGCCCATTCTTCCTAAAAGGCCAGGTTTGCCGAAGCCAATGACGCTTCCGTATGACTCGGCGTACATCAACAATATGGCTGTTGATCGCTCACAGCGTGAGCAGCAGCTCGCTGGCCTTAATCGTGGTGGGGCTTTGGACGCGACGGATACAGCTGAGGCACTTCGTCGTATAGCAATGCAACGGCAGCAGTCTCAACAGAATTACAACGCTAATGCTGCGCGTCAGGGAAGCCTTCTGTCGGGCCGTGCCATGCAGGGTTATGGCCGGATGGACACGGGGTATCAACAGCGCAATAACGACATGCAGGATGCGCTTGCTCGACGCGGGCAGCAGCGGAGTTTGGATGCCGCTCAGGTTCAGGGTGGCGCGTCGTTGTATCAGTCATCGCAGGAGGATCAGTTGCGTAACCGTGCGGGCCAGAGTGCGTACATGAATCGTCTTGCGCTTCTAATGGCGGGAAAG
>RFQR01000054.1 GCA_009924895.1 bacterium | reverse complement strand
CGATTCAGATTCCGAAACAGAGTCGACAAGTTCCGAGGAAGCCGAAGTCGTATTAACCGGCGAAGAGAAACTCAGGGCTTGGAGTATTTCCATCTTAATGGATGGAAATGATATGAAAATCAACTACGCACAACGACTACAACATTACTTGAGAGGACCCGATAGAGATGCAGATATGATTTCCTTGAGACAACGTGTAATGCGATGTGAAAATGCCACAGAAGCAAAGAAACTCATCAAAGCCTGGGTGAAGTTGTTCAGTTAATCCTTCTCATATAAAAGGCTCTCCCGCACACGCGACTCACGATGTTCCCCAATATACTTAATAGCCTCCGCCGCAGCCGTTTCCGACTTGAGATGCGTTGCTAAGAGCCCCGTGAGGACTTTGGGATTCAAAGCCGTTTTTGTCGTCTGACGGCGATATAAGAGACGCCCCCCAGATCCCTTCAAATCGAGCGCGCCAATATTGTATTTCTTCATAATACGAAGCACCATCTCCTCCAACGCCTTCATTCGCTTCTTTTTCTCACGCAGTTCCGCATTCAGCGTAGACACTTCGGATTCAATCTCACGCCATGTGGCAATAATCTGACGAAGATTTTGCAACTCCTGCTCTTCCGTGATTGGATTCGTCGTGTCAACCGTGGCGGTTTGAGCACGCGCGACAGCCTGTGTAATCGTAGTATTCGCCTCAGAAGGAGATATGGAATCACGTCTCTCTGCCGTCGGTAGAACCATTTGCTTTGAAATCTCAATTTGGTTCGACATTCTCTATATATGTATGGTGAGCGGAGTTTAGGCTGGTATTCGTTCTAACAAATAGGTATCGTATGCCAGATAGACCTTTCGCCTGCGGTATGATAGGGTCCTTTCTTGGCCTCGTATGTGGTTCATATTTTTTATAGATCCATGCTTCAGTATGATGGTTGGCGGAGGAACAGGGGCTGCCATGGGCTGTGCTTTTTGCACCGTATCTTGTTGTATGAATCCAGCCTGTAAAAAACCTTTACCGATTGCATCCACCCTAGAACCCGTCGTTCACCTATACACAGGGGAAGAGAAACCCAATATCGTGAAGTATCTGCCAACTTAATAAAACCATCTTGACCTGTGTAGGGTATCCCCTGTCCGTTCTGCGCGATAGATTTCGTGCGCCCTCCTTACTCTTTGCCAATATGCCTGACTATATCTCGCATAGTTCTGGGTGGCTTGCTCCCAAACATCTTCCGGATATGTGCCCCCTAACAATGTATTGATCCTTGGAAGAATCATATCCGGCTTTTGCACAGGAGGTGGATAGTTCGCACGCTGTATAGCTCCTTTCCATAAGAGGTGTTCATTGAAAGGACGTTGCATGCTTTCTAAAAAGGGGTATGACACAATAAAATTTACGAAGGCGAGTCGTCCTATGACATCACCCGTCTCATGGAAGCACCTTTAGATCCTAAAGAGCTTCGAAAGTTGTATAATCACACTGTATGGTCTTCTCCAAGGGCAAAGATAGTTGCCAAAATGCTGGGCAACAAGACGAAACGAATAACACATGAACAAGCTCTTCGCTTCCTCGCCGCAAAATGTGAAACATCACTCGCCGAGTTTCTTAAGCTGCCATGCGAAGAAGCATGGCGAAAGTTAGGATTTGTTCGCAAATACTCCTCGTCAGAAGGTATTCCATATGATCCCTTATCTGTTACGAGATGGGCTGAATACACGCATTCATATTAGACCATCCAGCACTCTTTTTCCTAGATACTCTAAAAAGAACAACAAGTGTATTGAACTCCGGGAAGGGGGTTCCCCACACACCCTACTGGCTCATACTTACATACATTCGTCGTGAAATAATATGTGGGACCCAACTCAGATGTGCAATAGTTACACATCCATGCACATCCAGTCCCAGGGGCCACCTGAAAGCTGACACAGTTCTTAGAACTATTGCTATTTAGCGCAAACGTGGATAACAGGGCCACAAGCATGCTCATTTCTATTCTATACAGACTGACAAAAGCTTTATATCGTTGTATAGAATAGAATGGAGGAAGAACTTAACGAATATTTTTCTCCAGAGAATATACGTAATATAAACTCATCCAGAATGCCCACAGATATACTTATTGCTATTGCTGCAAAAAATCTGGCTCTAGCAAGAAGGACTATAAAGAAAATGCGTAAGAACCGTGTTAATTTAAATAGGAAATTGGGACACACTGGCCAAACTCTTTCAGACGTTGTTCGTAAAGAAATTAAAAATTCTACTAACCCTGATAAAGAATCTGTTCTAGAGGAAATCCTCACTTTATTAAAAACACCTACTAAGGGGGGGAACCGAACAAGATCCAAGGCTACACTTCGTAAAAGCAGAACAAAATCCAAGCGTTAGTTCCTCCAAACTCCATTCACCCATGTCCCCTGCATACTCTTGTCCTCCCATTCTTTTCGCATGGTCTTTTTGAAATTCATAAAGTCCATGTCGGAATCTGGCTCATATTGTTGCTGCACTCCATCCGTATCCAAATAGTCAAAATAATCATAATGCCCTCTATCATTCTTTTCATACATGTAACACTGTATAGTCACACATACATCACCTGTAATATTTCGTAGCTGATGCGTCTGATTTAATGTCGGGCTAATCCATGTCACATCCTCTTTCTTAAAATCCGCAGACCCAAATGGCGCAACCGACTTCGATAAAAAGGGATATAATGTTACATGTATTGACCCATGTAGAACACGAATAACTGCATCCGCAGATGCATGCGAATGCACCGGCGAATAATGACCTGCCGGCCAAATCTCCATCACATACGGAATACCCGGCGATTCTCCATTGTTCTGACCAAGTGTAATACGCAAATACGTCTCTTTCGGATTCGGCTTCCCAAACTCCGCCGCCTTTTTTGCCAACATTGTATTACACCACCCACCCGGTGTTACAATACTCTTCTGAATCGCTTTTGAAAAGTCTGGGAAACTCGGTTCATCTAATATAAACCGTTTCCCAGCTATACACCTATAGAGTTTCTGTGATGTATCCGATAAGTTCGACATAGGCATATACTTCGCAGTTGCAATATCCTCCATTGTCAGTTCATCTATAGTCTTTACCAGCAGAGGTATAGTCCCTGTAATGGGATCTTTCAAAACCCTCTGCACCTCAAGCGTCCCTCTTACAAATTCAATGATACGCAACTTCTCCAGATATAATTTTGCACTCCGCGCATACGGAAACTTATACAAATATATCGCCGTTTCCATACGAGGTTCCCCTACACCCGCACACAATATCTGATTCTGTGAATCAATACTAAACCAATAATACGCCCCCGATATATCACACAACCCCTTTGTATTGTTCATATCTATCAATGGCTCTAATCCGGCTGTAACTCGGACTTTCCCCTTCAGAAAGGATACAACCAACGGATTCGGCTCATATTCATTTCGAATCATAAATGTGCAGGGCTGTGGGCCCGATATATACTGAAATAAAAATACTCCTTGACCTGTAATACGTAAGGGAATCATTCTATTCTAAACAGAAGATACTTTTTAGACCTTGCTTCTACCAGTATAAAATTGTTTACAATCTGTTGCCCCATATCCTGTATGTGGGCCGCCGCGTCAAATGAAACACGTATTCGCGACGGAGCCAACTTCCTAGCCTGTGTCTGGGAAGACGTCGCACGCCGTATTGTTGAGCTGTCCATTCGTATCTACGAACTCACACCTGAACAAGCAGAAGCCTTGCGTATAGCCTATCTACGACGTATAACCTACATGGTAGAGCCTATGTAAAATACATTTTAATCTTATCGCGAATAGGACCCCTACAAAAGAAACATTGATTCGTCTGTCGCCGCATACACGTCTGACATATAGTGTGCCCACAAGGAGTAATAACGAATGATACCGTCTCCGCCAAACATATGGAACATAGAGGCTCGGACTCATAGGATACAATACTCCGCGACATTGTAACAACATCGCGTAAGGCCGCAAACCGCCGATACGCCTTTATCAGATTCATATAATCCTCCTCAATCTTGTAGTCCTCATATATTTTTTTCAAATAGTTTTCTACAGATTCCATAAGCGCCCCATACGTTTCATTTGAGTCAATCTCTAAAAGCCCCGAAATACGTGCTTGGACTCTATCCAGTTTATCTAGCTTTGTTCTCAAGAGATTCTGCTGCTTTAAAATCTCCTCCCCCGCTTCCCTATAGTTATCAAAAATAACGCGCGTCTGATTTGCATAGTTCGTCAAGTTCCCCTCCTCCTTGAAATGATCCAACTGTTCATTCAGTTCCTGCAACGTAGTTTCCACAGCACCTGAAATATCCATAATTAAATCACGCACACTCGCATGATTTGGAGCTACTTGAGGATTTCCAAACCGACGTAATAAAACATCCCCAGGTCCTAATACATTGTGAGAAGGGACGGATAGTTTCATGAAATCCAAGAGTTCATTATTTTTAATAGACAAGAAATCTCGGAGTCGTTTCTTCCACCCTGACGGCATATTGAGTAGGGCCGCAGATCGCCCTTTTATTTCATCAGTGTGCTTGTGAAGCATTGAATTCACCGCTGTGCCATAGGGAGTGCTTGAACCGTGGCCTCCAATATCAAACGTCACCCCCAAAGGCTGCAAATCTTGCGCGTCTAAAAAATCAGCAGGAGCATATCCAGCTGGCCCCGCCATTCCTCCTAATGTAGGGCTATTTGATACATATCCGAGGGAATATTCCATATTTCCGTATTGATTTGAAAACTGGGGCGTTGTTCCACTATAGGACTGCGTTGTTCCACTATAGGACTGCGTTGTTCCACTATAGGACTGCGTTGTTCCACTATAGGACGGCCTATACGGTGGGTTTGTTCCAGTAGACATACTCTAAAAGAATATATCGTATTCCGACAGAATCATTTCCCGCATTTACAACTCGTCTAAATGAACATCTTTCGTGTCATCCACCGCCTCACTCTCTAGAGTGCCTCGTATTTGCTGCCCCGCCCTATGGTTCACTTTATCCTTTTTTTCTGTAATCGTCTTTTCTTCCGTCTCAGGACCAGATTCAGATTCAGAGTCAGATGCATTTTCAAATTCAAATTCGAAATCCCCTGCATTCTCCACAATGATTGTATCGTCCGTTT
>RFQR01000053.1 GCA_009924895.1 bacterium | reverse complement strand
TTTTCACGATCGTGAAAAAATAGTAACATCCGGATGAGTGCGAACTATGTGAGATGTGAGAGCGAAAAGGGTGTGTCAATTTTAATTTGATACAATGTGAGGTGCCTGTATGCGGGCGTTTCAATGCTGAAATCAATTGAACTCAACGGGTTTAAATCATTTGGACGCAAGACGTCGCTTGTTTTTACTGAAAAGATAGCGGGAGTGGTCGGCCCTAATGGTTCAGGGAAAAGTAACGTGGCAGAGGGCTTCCGTTTTGTCCTTGGTGAGCAGTCAATGAAAGCGATGCGTACGAAACGTGGTGAAGATTTGATTTGGGGAGGCTCTCCCGCACTTCCACGCATGAATCGCGCCAGTGTGAAAGTAGTTTTTGATAACAGTAAGCGACTGCTTGATATTGATTTTTCTGAGGTAACTATCGAGCGCGTTGTGTATCGCGACGGACAGAATGAGTATTTGCTTAACGGCACTCAAGTACGCCTCAAAGACGTGATTCGTCTCCTTGCGGGGGCAAATATTGGTGGTTCAGGGTATCAGATTATTTCGCAAGGTGAAGCTGATCGCATTTTGACCGCATCACCAAAAGAACGCCGCGAGATGATAGAGGATGCGCTTGGTCTCAAGCTCTATCAGCATAAAAAAGTTGAATCAGAGCGAAAATTAGAGGAAACGGCGGTGAATTTAGAGAAGACGCGTTCGCTCCGCCGTGAAATCGCGCCGCATTTAAAATTCTTGCGAGATCAGGTAGAAAAGATTGAAAAGGCACGTGAGATGAAAGATGAATTGGCACACACGTTGCGCGATTATTTGCTTCGCGAAGATGCGCGTATCAAGGCAGATACAACACTTTCAAAAGGCGATATGCAAGAAGTGGTTGATGCACTGCGCGAGACAGAGAATCAGTTGAAATTACTTCAGGCGGCAAAAACAGAAACAATTTCACCGCGCGAACAAGAGCTTTCAGTACAGATGACCGAGCAGAGTACGGCACTTCAGAAGATTCGTGAACTACGCTCAAGCCTTTCTCGTGACTTGGGTCGCGCCGAAGGTGCGCTTATGGCAAACACAATAACAGTAGAGCAAGTCGTTTCTGCCCCCCACGTTAGACAGTTTGCACACGAAATTGACGAGACACTTGCGACACTCGAAAGCGGCTCAGATGCAGCGACGGTACAGCGCGTTATCTTGGCTCTGCGCGCGCGCATACAATCGTTTATCGATGGACTCACGGGCGTTGCGCCGGTAACGAATCATGAGGCGGAGCTTGCAGTCAAAGAGCTGGCGAAAAAGCTTGAGGATGCTACGGCAGAGGAAGCGCGTGTCATCGCGCTCGGGAATGCACTTCGGTCCGAACTGTCACAGGAGCGGGAGAAGCGCTTTGAGCGTGAGAGAGACAGTGTCACTGTCGAATCAAAAGTTCGTGAATTACAGTCGCGCTTATCGTCGTTTCGACGAGTGGAAGATGAACTTACGGCACGGCGCGAGCGCTTTGAAAATGAAGTCCGAGAGGGAATTGCGCTTGTCGGCACAGCTCTTTCTGGGTGGAACACGGGCGAAATCCCACAAGATGCGCTTTCGGAGGAACAATTTGCTCAGGATAAACGCCGACGTGCTATCGAGCGCCTCAAAATCAAAATCGAAGAAGCGGGAATCGGCGGCAGTGAGGAAGTGATACGCGAATATACTCACACGAAAGAACGCGATGAATTTTTAGCGAAGGAAATCGTTGATCTCGAAGCTTCTGCGGAGAAGTTAAAGGATTTGATTGCCGAGCTTGAGAAAACGATGGATCAGAAATTTACGGAAGGATTACATAAAATTAACGACGCGCTCGGACATTTCTTCTCAAAGCTATTTAACGGCGGCATGGCGAAGCTCGAAGTGGAGACGCCAGTCCGCAAGAAAAGGACGGATGATGAGGAGATAGAAGAAGTGCCGGAAGAGGAAGAACTGTATGCGGGACTTTCAGTCTCCGTGCAGTTGCCGCGTAAAAAAGTGACTGGGCTCGAAATCCTCTCCGGTGGGGAACGAGCACTCACGTCGATAGCACTGATTTTCTCAATGTCGCAAGTGAATCCGCCACCGTTTCTTATTCTCGACGAGACCGATGCGGCGCTCGACGAAGCGAACAGTAAGCGCTATGCCGATATGATTCGCGAGTTGGGTCAAAAATCCCAGCTTATTTTTATTACTCACAACCGCGCCACCATGGCAGCGGGAGGCGAGCTGTACGGCGTCACTATGGGGCATGACGGTGTGTCGCAGATACTCTCGGTCAAGCTCGAAGAGGCAGTAAAGGTTGCGAAATAAGCCTGTTTCTGCTACTATCCCGGAGATGTTACGTATTCGATTGCAAAGAGTTGGTCGCATTAATGTCGCTTCATACCGCCTTGTTGTGGTTGAGGCTGCTCGTGCTGCAAAAAAGCGCTCAGTCGTCGAAGAAGTGGGATCATACGACCCCCACTCAAAAAAGAAGATACTCAAGAATGACCGTATTAAATACTGGATTTCGGTTGGTGCGCAGCCGACGGGCACTGTCCACAACATACTTGTTTCTGAAGGTATGGTGAAGGGTAAGAAGGTGAATGTACTCCCGAAAAAGACGGTTCCAAAGAAAGAAGAAGCTGCATCCGTTCCTGAAGCAGCTCCTCTTGCGCCTGCAGCACCAAGCGAAGCACCGGCTGCTTAGTCACAGGGAATCCTTGCTTGCATTCCAGTTGCGCGCGATACTTGAACTACTAACAGATAACGCTGGCTCACCATGGAACAAGATCAGAAGTTTTTGGAATATGTCGTAAAGGCGCTCGCCGAGCACCCGGAAGACGTAAAAATCAACCGCACGATTGACGAGATGGGTGTACTTTTGACGCTGCGTACACACCGTGACGATATGGGCAAAATTATCGGTCGTTCGGGAGCAACAGCTAAGGCTATTCGCACGCTTCTGCGCGTGGTGGGTATGCGCAACGAAGCTCGGGTTAACTTGAAAATCGAGGAACCAGAAGGTGGTTCCCGTGTAGTAACTGATGAGGATGATACTAAAGAAGTTGCTACCCGTGAGTTTCCCAAGCCCCAGTCGCGTACGCTCGATGAGGTGATTGATAGCATTTAGGTGCATGAAGCGGTTTTCAATAGTGACATTATTTCCTGAGGCGATTCGGGCATATCTCGATGCGTCCATTTTGGGGCGTGCGCAACAGGGACTAAAGCCTCATGGCAGTAAAAAGGGACGTAAAGCTGTAATTAAAATTACCTACTTTGACCCGAAAACGTTTGTAAAAAAGGGTGAACGCGTGGACCGACGGCCGTACGGCGGGGGGCCCGGAATGGTTTTGGAGCCTGAGGCTATTCTCAAAGCAGTAGAGAAGGCTCGCGGGAAGGGAAAGGCGAAGATCATTTTCTTTGCAACAGATGGCGAGCAGTTCACCGAGGAGATGGCGCAGAAACTTTCAAAAGAAAAGCATCTGATTTTTATCGCAGGGCGGTATGAGGGGGTGGATGCGCGCGTGCAGCGTATTTTGAAAGCGCACAAAGTGTCGGTGGGACCCTATGTTTTGACGGGGGGCGAATTACCGGCGGCAACTATGGTAGATGCGATAGCGCGGTTTGTGCCGGGGGTATTAGGAACGTATGAATCACTCGAGCGTAAGCGCGTTTCGAGTCCTCATGTCTATACGCGCCCCGAGGTCTTGAAATGGAAGGGGAAACGGTACTACGTCCCCGAGGTTCTCTTGACAGGGGACCATAAAAAGATAGAAGAGTGGAAAAAACAAAACAGTGTGCTATAATGATTACACAAGTTCCCCTGCACGTCTCGAGCGTAGCAGCGGCCGGCGGGACCCCGCGGAATGTGATCAGTGAAGTGGCCTTGGTAGGTATTGAACAAGAAACGTCTTTAGAGACGATATCGTAAACCAAGGGCATTTTGCAGAGAACTTCCGTGGGGTCTCTTTTTTGTAAAATCGACACAAAAAGAGCACAATAATAGCTATGTGGTTTTCTCGAACATCGAAAAGAGTCTATATGGACTATGCAAGCGCGACGCCCGTTGCGCCTGAGGCGCTTTCTGCAATGCGTGAGGCTGAGGCGCTCGTCGGGAACCCTGGTGCGATACATGCGGACGGTGTTGAAGCGGCACGCGCGCTCGGTGATGCTCGTTCCATACTGGCTCACGAGCTCCAATCCAAGCCACGGGAAATCATTTTTACCTCGGGACTTACCGAGTCTGATACTCTTGCGATTGTTGGTTTTGCGCGCTCGCTTGAGCGCACACGACGTACGCTTCACGGTACGCATTGGGTGGTAAGCACGATCGAGCATCCGTCGGTGTTGCAGTCATTTGCTGAAGTGGAACGAATGGGGGGTGTGGTGACTCATGTGAAGCCGAACGCGCACGGCATTATTACCGCCGAATCAGTTCGTGTTGCACTGCGCCCCGAGACGGTGTTTGTCTCGGTGGGGTGGGCAAATAGTGAAATTGGTACTATCGCACCGCTGCGCGAGATTGCACGCGTGATTGCGGATCATGAACGACGCCACAGTGCCGTTCTTTTTCATACTGATGCAGGACAAGTACCACTCTACCTTCATCCGCATGTGCACACGCTCGGTGTTGATTTGATGTCTTTGGGTTCGAACAAGCTCCATGGTCCGCATGGTATCGGTGCTCTGTACGTTGGGACAAAAGCTCTGGAGATGCTCTCCTCAGTCCTTTTTGGCGGTGGACAAGAAAAAGGACTGCGCCCCGGCACGGAGAACGTCGCGCTCGCGACAGGATTTGCGCATGCGGTAAAGGTGATTGCGTCTCGACGTAAAGAAGAAGCTGATCGCCTCTCAAAACTTCGCGATCAACTGAAAAAGAGTATTGAATCAGTGTGGGAAGGAACGATAGTAAATGGCACTCAGGTGCTGCCGCATATTCTGAACGTGTCGTTCCCGGGAGTATCGGGAGAGTACTTGACACTTGCACTTGATAGTCGCGGAGTATCAGTTGCTACAAAAAGCGCATGCCGGGAAGGCGAGGGAAGTGTCTCCCATGTTGTGGAAGCGTTACTACAGCCCTCAGACCCGTCTTGGCGCTCAAGAAATACCATTCGATTCTCACTTGGTTACGAAACAACAGAAGCAGATATTGTGCGCGTTTGTACCGCACTTACAGAAGTTAAGCACACCCTCCCCTTGTAAGCGTTTTTACCGGGTGTATAACATTCGCCAGCACCGCAGGGTGCTATCGACTCATTCGGGGTTACCAGAATGAAACACTCAAAATGCCATCGCTACCGCAATCGTCGATGGTTTCGTGCACGCATGCGGCAATCGCGTGCGACTCATAAGGCGAGGAAGCGGCTCTACGGAGTCCTGGTGCAAGCGGCGTCACGTCGCTGGTACTCTGGGCTCATGAGGCTTTCCTCGGTGTTCTTTTGAGAAGATGTAAAGGGGGCGCACGGCATGCCGTGCG
>RFQR01000052.1 GCA_009924895.1 bacterium | reverse complement strand
GAACAAACCATCGCCAACTCGCAAGCAAGTATCGGAACCCTCACAAATCAAATCGCCGAGTCCGAAGCAAACATCGCAACCTTGACCGCAACTCAAACGGATTTGCAAGGTCAGGTTGCGACGCTCCGGGATCAGTACCTAACCGATTCGGCTAACCTAGTTCAACTTCAACAATCGGTTTCAACACTTCAAAATCAATACATGACCGGGGTATCCGAACTTGAAAATGTAAATAGCCAGCTTTCCGCCTTGCGTGGCGATCTATCCAACGCCAACGAACGGTATGCAACGGCCCAACAAAACATCTTGTCAGCGAGTGAACAACTTGTCGAAATTCAATCCCGGATCGCCACCGGTCAAACCGACCTTACCGGGCTTGAATCTGCCATTGGAATGAGCCAAGCCGAACTCTCCGGCCTACAAAATCAAATTGAGGCCGGTAGGCAGGCGCAGGCACAACTTTCCCAAAATGTTTCCACCACCCAATCCCAATATGCTGAATTGCAGGCCCAAGTTTCGTTAGGCAATCAGGCTTTATCCACCTTGCAAACTGCAATCTCTACCGCCCAAGCCTCTTATGCCCTTCTTCAACAACAAATTGGCGGTCGGTACGGGAGGAAGCGACCTAGCAAATCAATATGCAGGGTTTGCTTCAAATCAGATCATCACTCCCGAACTTCAAGCGATGGCAACTTCCTTAAAGCAATCTTTGGATGATGCAACCGCAAGCTCAAACGAATGGCTCAAAATTGTCAAAAGTATGCTCGCCGTTGTTAAATCTGCTCTTGCCGGATTTTTGGGGATATGGGGCGTTGTTAGTAACCTTGGTCGAAGTCGTGCAGTACCTTTAACAAGGCCACAAACTCCCGGTGTGGTTTTACCTCCTCCGGGTAGGCAAACTTATTTTGCCGGATTTCCGCCCATCCCGGGCGTACCTGATTGGCTTACTGGCGCAGGCTACGGTTTAGCCTTTGTCGCTCTCATCCTTATGGGGGCTAAACTAGCCAAGGATCAGAGTGAAAAAAATAAGTTGCAACCTAAACGAAAAACAATACAGAGATAACTATATGAATACATTTGGCGAATGGTACAACCCCTTTACTTGGTTTGATGACTCTAGCACCGACACCGGGGCCGTTGCTTCGGATATTGGCAATACTTCTGATCCTTTCGGTTGGTCGTCTTGGTTTAGTGGCGGTTCTACCGACATTCAAGCCGGGGCTTCTGATTCACAGCTAAACGCTTGGAATACCTACTGGTCCTCCGGTGGGGTAATGGGTGCAGATTTGGGCGGTGGAACCCCCACCCCCTCCGGGTCATCCTTTGATTTCTTGGGCGGATTTAACGACTTCCTTTCCGGGATCACCGGGGTAGCTCAAACCGGGCTTGGAATTTGGCAGGGGGTTCAAACCATCATTAACCAACAAAATCCTACCGATGAATTGGTAAGACTTCCCGGTTCAAATACTCCCGTGGTTAAACGAACCACGGGCGGTAATACTCAATACTTTCCAATCACGCAACTCTATCCTAGCCTCGCCCCTCAAGTTCGGCAGGCGCAAAATTCTTGGGTTGGACCTGCTTTGATTGCCGGAGTTCTCGGAGTCGGACTTATTTTCATACTGAAAAAAGACTAAATTTATGGCAGGGTGGAACGGGTGTAAGTTCGAGGGTGAACCAAATACCCCCGCTGAACTGCTATCTAAACAGCAGTATAGTTCCCCGGACGATAACGGATGGCTAGATGACAATGAATTAGTTTGTGATGGTGTATCAGCTTTTAAGGGTGGCAAGGGCAGAGAGATCATAACACCTGAACCAGATTCGTGCGGTAGAAGTGCTGACCCATACGCTAGTTATGATTGTCAAGTAGTTCATTATAATTGGGATGGCGGTTTATGTTATTTGGGAGGTCGTGATGGTGAAGGATTTGCCGACCTTTTAGATAAGGGTGCAATTACATTAGACATTATTGGCCGTGTTGCTGGCCTTACTAGCTTCGCAATCAAACAAACTGCGATCAATGATTTCAAAAAAGATTTGCGAGGTGCGGAAAAGAAAATGCAAGTTGCAAGTAATAATTATGCAGAATCTATGTTGGATGTGGATGACGCCGGGAATCAGCTTGTGTGCCTTGGCGAAAATCTGGACGGGCTTTACGACCAATTAGGAGTTATAAAACAGAGTCTTTCATTTCAATGGAATGGCATCCAATCAATCTTGTCGCAGTTGTCATCCCTTAATTCAGCACTTGGAATTGCAAATAATGAACTAACGAAAGCTAATCAAAACCTCGCTTTCGCAAATAACCGAGGCAATTTTCCGGCTGGACTCCCCGGTTCAATCATGCAAAAGAACGCAATCAAACAAGCTAACGCCGATATTAAAAATGCTTCCTTAAAAATTAGCGATCTTGAGGTAGATATTTCTGATAAAGGTACTCAACTTCAATCTTCATCCGATGCCTACAATCAAACCGGGCAAGAGGGTGTTCTTGTTTCAGAGAAAATTCTGGCCGATCAAAATGCAGTTCAAGGTTTGAAATCTATTTATGATTCCGGACTTGCAAAAGCCGGAAATGCGGTGGGACTTCGTAACGAATCACTCGGCGATGTTAAGAACGCACAAAATAATTTTGCCTCGAAAATGGAAACTTCTGTTTTAATCGCTCAAGGGGCGGTTGGGGCAAGCGGGGCCGGACAAGCCCTTAAATATGCCTCTACGGGCGATTACTTTAAGGCTACCGGGGCCGGAATTAACACCGGGATAGATGTTAGCTCATACAATGTCCCGACATCACTTGGGCTAAATCCGTTTATACCTCTTTTGAAAACCGCAATTTCGCAAGGTTTTGATACCCTTCAAAGTGGTGGGGATGTCGAAAGTCTTACATTGAATTTGGGTGAGGCTTTGATCGGCCTAAAATCCAGCCAACAAATTTATAGAAATGTTGAAGGCGCACTCTTAATTATGGATACTGACTCTTATACGGCTTGGCAAATTTTGGCGCAACAAACGCACGAAGGGGTTGGTGTTCTCGGCACAATTACCACAACCGCATCCCCTTTTATGGGTGGAATTGCAGTTACGCCTTTTATTCCAATGCTCATTCCCGTTGCACAATCTATTGCAAGTGGCTTTCTTTCTACGGCGGTGGAAGCCGGGTATAAATTTTCCATTGGAGAAGGGATTTCGGCTCCACTTGGATCGAAACGAGTTTCCGGCACATTTCTTTTACTTTTTGGTCCCGTCATAAGCATTGTCAACGGTCCGATAAATGCGATGGAAAAAACTTTTAATGAATTGATTGGCGATGATGAACAAGGAAATTCTAATACCGCCGTATTGATTCAACAAATGGCTAAAGCCGGGGCCGAACGGGTCGGGATTCCGCAATTTCGTATAAATGTGGATATGAGGAAAGTCGGAGAAAAGAGTGATCCTCTTTATTATGGGGATGTAGTTGAATGAGTGACACTATTCTATTTCCCAATGATGCGTACCCGGACACAAGCCCGGAAGCAAATGCCGTTGGAAATTATCTTGGGAGCATAGCACTTGGGACTCACCCGGCGATAGTAGCGGGTGAGCAAGCATATCAGGATGCCCTTTGTGCGAGTGGATATTTTTGTTGCGGGGCTTGTGATTGCTATGCACCTGACACACCCCCGTTTTGTGGCACAAATTGGATTCCATGTGACCCGAAACCGGGATGCAAACCTTGGTGGTCGCCTCCATGGACCCTCGAACCTTGCGAAGTTGACCCTATCGCCAAAGTAGCAGAAGAAACTTTGCGAGCTATCAATGAAGCCCATGAAAAGGCGGTTGGATATGAAGCAAGAATCAAACTTGCTGGCAATCGTGCGTTGGTATTATCAAACGAACGATTGTCGAGCATTTTTTACAATGATATGTTGACCTCGGCGGAATCCATATTGATTGGAATGGTTAATACTTTCTTGCAAGCGGGGGCAATCGCCGGGGCAGTTGCCGGAGCGACCCAAGTTTTCTCCGCCACTCCGCCACTATGGGTATATACGCATCCCAAGCCAACGCTTTTCTTAAATCGTTTCAACCCTACAACCCACCTCGTATCGGTGGAGGCGGAGGATTGGCGTAAAACAAAATTAAATTTTTATGGCAACCCCTATTTTAAGCAAAACCATTTCATTGATTTTGAATCCTGATTCGCAAAATTTTGATATATCTGCGGTGTACCCTTATATATCACAAATTTTGATGAAGTATGGAGTCCCGAGTCCGTCCCTAGTTAGCGGGGGCGTAATTCAATTTCAACCGATTGAAAAAAATGTTATTCAGAATGAGAAAAATTTGATTACAAACTTGGCGAGAGTGGTGGAAGAAATTAACAATAATGCCTTGAATTTTTCGGTGGGACTTGGTGTTTCTATATCACAAGATTCGATAAATGCGTTAAGCAAATCAATTAGTGATGCCGTTACACAATTCGAGTCCATCAAAAATCCCGAGCCTCAACCCGAGCCCAAACCTCAACCTCAACCTCAACCCCAACCCCAACCTCAACCTCAACCTCAACCTCAACCCCAACCTCAACCTCAACCTCAACCGCAACCTCAACCTCAACCTGGAACGATTTGGAACGATTTTATGTAATGATGGGAGTTATGATGTTGCAAACGGGTTTGTCGCACCTTGTAGTCTTAACGGTGGAATAAAACTCGTTCCCGCAAATCCTCCTTCACCGGGCTACGGCTACGATTACGGCTACTATGGAGGCGGAGAAGTTGTCGTCGAAACGAAACCAAGAATATGCACAAAGGATATGTTCCGATGCCCGGATGGTTCACTTGTTAGTCGGGACGAATTTTGCAATTTTCGGCCATGTCCACAACCGCAACCACAACCGCAAGAATCTTATGGCTATGGTGGGGAGGAAGTTGTTGTAAGCAAGTTGTAGGCTTGACCTTTTTATTTTGTGCTAATATAGGGTTTAATCATGGCCGAAGAAACAGTATTGACCAACGACCCTACGAAGGAAATCACCTTTAGCCTTGGCTCTAATGGGACGGCGTTCACCATCGGCCTAGTTGCCGGGGCAATCGCCGGAGTTGTCGCCGTAATCGCCATACTCAATTACGCTAAAAAATAGTTTTTTGAAATGAATGGCGTATGGCCTGCCGACGATACGGCTTACATGAAGTTGATTTACAAACTTCCTACTCCAAAATACCCGAATGGCTTTCATCTTTTGGCGAGTAGGATGCACCCAGTTGGAGATTTCGACACCGACACGGCCCGTCTCCCGGATGAGCCTTTAAGAATCTATAAAACAGCGCATGGCTACCGGGTTTTCTTTACCGGGCGATACAATCCTGATCTAAATTCCATGTGTAATGAGTTGCTTGAAATGGGTGGCGACCCCCGATACTCCGATTTTGTTAAAATGCGTGGTTATTATGGGTGTCGAGTTGACCCTAAAACCGAATCTCATTCTAACGGAATTGCGGTGACTCGCTTCCTATCCGAAACCGCCCCCGGCCTTCCCGAGTGGAGCGAGTTTGTTGAAACGCA
>RFQR01000051.1 GCA_009924895.1 bacterium | reverse complement strand
CCTGTAGGACCTGTGGCCCCTGTATTTGTAGCTGTGCCGGCTGGTCCTGTTGTACCTGTCCAACCTGTCCAGCCTGTGACACCGGTGGGTCCTATGAGACCTGTGGGTCCTGTCCATCCGGTTGGACCCGTGGCTCCCGTATTTGTTGCCGTTCCTGCAGGACCCGTCGACCCTGTAGTTCCTGTTGGACCCGTGGCCCCCGTATTTGTTGCTGTTCCTGCAGGACCTGTTGGACCTGTTCGTCCTATAGGACCTGTGGGTCCTAGAACTCCTGTTGGGCCTGTTCGTCCCGTGGGACCTGTTGGACCCGTATTCCCTGTAGCCCCCGTATTTGTAGCTGTGCCGGCGGGCCCTGTTGCACCTGTAAGCCCCAGATCTCCTGTAGGACCTGTGGCCCCTGTATTGGTTGCCGTTCCAGCAGGACCTGTAGGACCTGTCCAGCCTGTTGGACCTGTAGGACCTGTTGCACCTGTATTGCTTGCTGTTCCAGCAGGACCTGTAGAACCTGTTATACCTGTTGGACCTGTAGGACCTGTGACTCCTGTAGGACCAGTGGAACCTGTCATACCTGTTGGACCTGTGCGACCCGTGGGTCCTGTCATGCCTGTTGGACCTGTGCGACCTGTGGCCCCCGTATTTGCAGCTGTTCCTGATATACCTTGTAGTCCCGTGGGACCTGTGGCTCCTGTATTCGTGGCTATTCCTGGTATACCGGGAATTCCTTGCTCCCCTTGTGGACCTATATCTCCTGGATCTCCTTGTGCTCCCGTAGGTCCACGACAACCCGTCCAACCTGTCGGCCCTGTCGCACCTGTAAGAGTCGCATTACCTGGAATACCTTGTTCACCCGTAGGTCCCGTGAACCCCGTTGGACCTGTTTCACCTGTTGCGCCGGTATTTGTAGCTGTGCCGGCGGGACCTGTGGCACCTGTACATCCGAATGGACCTAGTTGACCTGTTGGGCCTGTAGGACCAAGACGACCTGTGGGACCAAAGATACCGGTGAAACCTGTATTTCCTGTAGGCCCTGTAACACCGGTCCAACCCGTGGGACCTGTCGCACCCGTGTTCGAGGCTTCTCCTCCAGGTCCTGTAGAACCTGTGGGACCTGTATACCCTGTATTTCCCGTGGCACCTGTATTCGAGGCCTCTCCACCTGGACCTGTAGAACCTGTGGGACCTGTATCACCCGTATTTCCCGTGTCACCTGTTGCGCCTGTATTGGTAGCAGTGCCTGGTATACCTGCGTCTCCTGTAGGGCCTATCTCACCTGTAGGGCCCGTGTCACCGGTAAAGCCTGCTGAACCACTTGGTCCCGTATCGGCCGTAGGACCTGTAGAACCCGTAGGACCCATTAAACCACCATATGGAAGGTTAATCCAGTCAGTAACGCCATCACCAATCTTAAATAAGTTTGTATCAGATTCAATGCCCATTTCTCCAGCTGCAAGGGTTGGATTCTCTGCCGTCCATTCGACAGCTGTGCCCCTACGAAACTGTAACTGCACAAATGGCATTCTAGTGGTATAGTATATATTATGTGAGTGAACTCATGCTAAATAGTTGCATAGAATAAGCGGTAAATACGGCTGTATCACCTAACCCATATACAGTTATCGTATATGTGCCTGGAGCCAAAGAGGCGCTTCGATAGTGATGTGATATGTTATAATATGTTGAATTATTTTGTATTGTGTGCGTATACGTGGGCGAAGTATCCGTTCCTATTTTCATATATATACTGAGCGTATGTGCTTGATTGGAACTTGTTTGAGCATCGAGCGTGGCAATAGCCCAAATACGATTCGTTGTAGTTGTTGTTATACTTGTTGTAGCGAGAAGCGTGGCAGATGTTCCAATCGCAATAGAGCCTACAGAACCTTGGAGAGCACCTGTATACGCGGATGGGATTCCTTGAGGACCCGCAGCACCTGTTGGACCTGTGGGACCTGTCGCGGCATTTGCTACCAATGTTGTATGGACATGGCTATTTGTAGAATCACGGAAATGGAAAGTGGCAGAAGCGGAAGAGGCGAAATTCGCATATACTTTCACGCGATATCTGTATGTTAGATCGGGTAGGGTCGTATCAGGAACATAGTTTATATAACTAACAATATAAGGTGTTGAATATATCTGTATAGAAGAACTACTACTACCTGCTACAAGGAGCGTTTCTGTTAGACCGGTCGAATCTACATAATAAATACTTGTATAAAATGAGACAGATGTATCATCCGATGCAAATGCATATATATTTGTTGTCCATAGGCCCCCTATCAGTTGTGTGGAGCTTGTGGAGTTAGTAGGCGTTGTAAAGGTTCCAACAAGAATATTATTACCAGTTTGTGTACCTGTGAGTATAGTCGTTTGCAAGCCTGTATTGGGTGCTTGAATCAGAGTGCCTGAAGACGGAAAAGACCCCCCTGCTGTATCAAAATATAGGATAAGACCTGTGCTCACGCCAGGAATACCTATGGAGCCAGTAGGGCCTGTGGGACCTGTCTTTTGCGTATCCGATGTTAAAAGAGTATATACAGGGCCATCCACTATTCCATAGTTGTCTACATGCTGGTATTGAATAGGACCTGTATCGCCTGTTAAAGTGAGTTTCACCCCCCCTCCTATGAATCCTGTTCCACCTGGAATACTTGCACCTAACACAACAGAAGGTGCTGCGAATCCATATTCAGTATAAATGATTCCATTTGCATCATTCCCAAGCGTTCCAGTAGGTCCGATAAAGATCGTGCCTGGACCGACGTGGAGACTTTTTAAGAGATTTGTCGCATTCCCTATGGAAAAGAGATTCGCCTCAGATGGGATTAAATCACCATTAAAAATGATAGAGGAGCCTGATGAAGAAAGTTTTGCATTTCCTATATGAAGAGAACCCGTTCCCACATAAATATCAGCCCATTGTGCGCCAGTAGAGCCGAGACTATAGACAAGGGTATCGGATGGTAGAAGGTCGCCTTTTAGAGTTAGAACAGGGCCTGTGGGACCCGTTGTATATGTTAGACCGGTAGAACCTGTTAGGGCATTTCCATCATAATAGGCGATGGATCCTGTTGGGCCTGTGAAAGTAAGGCCGCCTGAACCCGTTGGACCTGTTAGACCTGTTGGACCCGTTCCTCCATTTAATACATAGGATATGGAACATACTGCGCCTAAAACTAAAGTGCCTGAACCCTGGACGGCTGTAAGTCCAAATATATATTGAGCAGGAGCAGCTGCGCTATATAAAACAGTTGTTATAGTATATATACCACATATGGATGGATCATCTACTTGCGTAAGTTGAAATGTGGCAGTACCAAGGGGGGACGTCATGATCCAAGAACGAAGATTTTCAAAAAACCCTACAGCATTTACATTTGTGTAGGAAGTGACTGAAAAAGCGAAGCCGGTTGATAAAGAAAGGGTTGCGCTGGTCGATGCGAACTCTTTATTAGTAGATATTGAAGCTCCTGCATATTCCCAACGAAGTGATACTGCACCATCGACTCCGCCAAATCCAGTAGGACCTGTGTCACCTGTGGGACCTGCATTGCCTGTAGGACCAGTGGCGCCTGTAAGTGTGGCGTCTCCCGCGGGGCCGGTCTGTCCTACATCGCCTGTAGGACCAGTGGCGCCTGTATTGCTTGCTGTTCCAGCAGGACCTGTAAATCCTGTGTCACCTGTGGCACCTACATCGCCTGTAGGACCAGTGGCGCCTGTATTGCTTGCTGTTCCAGCAGGACCTGTAAATCCTGTGTCACCTGTGGGACCTGCATCGCCTGTAGGACCAGTGGCGCCTGTAAGTGAGGCTTCTCCCGCGGGACCTGTAAATCCTGTGTCACCTGTGGGGCCTGTGGCACCCTGACCTGTATGACCTGTTGGGCCTGTGTTACCTGTGGGGCCTGTGGCACCCTGACCAGTATACCCAGTAGGACCTGTATCACCTGTATTGCCTTTGTCACCCGTTGGTCCTGTATGGCCAGTATATCCAGTTGATCCTGTGTCACCTATGTCACCTGTGTCACCCGTATTGCCTTTGTCACCCGTTGGCCCTGTATAGCCAGTATACCCAGTAGGACCTGTGTCACCTGTATTACCAGTATCACCCGTTGGTCCTGTATAGCCAGTATATCCAGTAGGACCTGTATTGCCTGTGTCACCCGTTGGTCCTGTATAGCCAGTATATCCAGTAGGACCTGTGTCACCTGTATTACCAGTATCACCCGTTGGCCCTGTATAGCCAGTATAACCAGTAGAACCTTTTTCAATCATTAATTCCCACGCCTCTCCGGGGTATCCTGGATTATAATATGGCGAATTAGCTGTAGCTATCCATGACTGTCCTTGATATGAAACTACATCATTAATTACATAAGGAGTACTAAATGTCCAGTTGCCTTTCCAAACAAATCCTGTTCCAGTAGCACCAGTATCTCCAGTATCACCCGTTGGCCCTGTATAACCAGTATAGCCAGTAGGACCTGTATCACCAGTATTGCCTGTGTCACCCGTTGGCCCTGTATAGCCAGTATATCCAGTAGGACCTGTATCACCAGTATTGCCTGTGTGACCCGTTGGCCCTGTATAGCCAGTATATCCAGTAGTACCTGTGTCACCTGTATTGCCTGTGTCACCCGTTGGCCCTGTATTGCCAGTATATCCAGTAGGACCTGTATCACCAGTATTGCCTGTTGGCCCTGTTGATCCAGTATCACCAGTATTACCAGTTGGTCCCGTTTCACCAGTATTGCCTGTTGGTCCAGTATCACCAGTATTGCCAGTATATCCAGTAGGACCTGTGTCACCTGTATTGCCAGTAGGTCCCGTTTCACCAGTATTGCCAGTATTACCTGTTGGTCCCGTTTCACCAGTATTGCCAGTAGGTCCAGTATCCCCAGTATTGCCAGTAGGTCCAGTATCCCCTGTATTGCCAGTAGGTCCTGTATCACCAGTATTGCCAGTAGGTCCCGTTTCACCTGTTGATCCAGTATCCCCAGTATTACCAGTATTGCCAGTAGGTCCTGTATCACCAGTATTGCCAGTAGGTCCCGTTTCACCTGTTGATCCAGTATTTCCAGTATTACCTGTTGGTCCCGTTTCACCTGTATTACCTGTTGGTCCAGTATCACCAGTATTACCAGTAGGTCCTGTATCACCAGTATTACCAGTAGGTCCTGTATCACCAGTATTGCCAGTATTACCTGTTGGTCCCGTTTCACCTGTATTACCTGTTGGTCCCGTTTCACCTGTAGTTTCACCTGTAGGTCCTGTATCACCAGTATTACCTGTAGGTCCAGTATCCCCTGTATTGCCAGTAGGTCCTGTATCCCCAGTATTGCCAGTAGGTCCAGTATCCCCTGTATTACCTGTTGGTCCCGTTTCACCTGTATTGCCAGTTGGTCCAGTATGCCCTGTATTGCCAGTAGGTCCAGTATCCCCTGTATTGCCAGTAGGTCCTGTATCACCAGTATTGCCAGTATTACCTGTTGGTCCCGTTTCACCAGTATTGCCAGTAGGTCCAGTATCCCCTGTATTGCCAGTAGGTCCTGTATCACCAGTATTGCCAGTAGGTCCCGTTTCACC
>RFQR01000006.1 GCA_009924895.1 bacterium | reverse complement strand
CATACGCGCTTTAATGTATTTTTATCTGTGCCTGAAAAGGATAGTAAGACATATTACGCAGGACATGAGGTTGATATACAAGAGCGCGGATATGTTATGTGTAGATCAGGA
This sequence comes from bacterium, assembly GCA_009924895.1. Classification (GTDB taxonomy): domain Bacteria; phylum Patescibacteriota; class Minisyncoccia; order Phycocordibacterales; family UBA2100; genus UBA10103. The sequence goes on along the minus strand of RFQR01000006.1, from coordinate 71,126 downwards.
ATAGATTGGCATTGGGCAGAACCGATACGACATACGGAGAAACCGCGGATTGCAATCTCGTTTGGGTTTATGCTACCCATGGATATTGTAGATCGAATATATAAGATACCCGCGGACAAAATCAAATGGGGATTCTGGAATCGATTTTATAGGTTCTATGATATCTTGGAAGATATGTTCGGATCTTCTATAATACCCATGTTTAAACGTTTGAAATGTGAAACAGGAACGCTACCTTCCAAGCCTGTGTATAGAATCTAAAGCTAAATACTGGATGTATATGCATGTATGACCGTGGGGAGATACTCACAGTAGAAGAAAGAAGGAATATTCTGCAATTCATTTATGCAGATGGATTTATGTGCTCTTCTATTACAGGAAATAGGGCCGATTTTAAATTTGATGTAACTACCAAAGTGCCTGGGGAAGTTTGGAAGATAAAACAGAGAATTATACGGCGCGAGGGATTGTATGAATATTCTTCATATTCTTATTTGGGGGATCGAATCACATTTATTTTTCCAGGAGGATATATACCACCCCACACGGATAAAAATGAACTAGATGGTATGATTCACGTGCGATTCAATGTATTTATTCAGACGCCAGAGGATTGCGATACATGGTATGATGGGATTCGTGTGGATGTAAGAGAGCGTGGATATGTATTATGCAGATCTGGGATTGACCGACATTGGACAGGGGTGAATAAGACACGAGTGCCGCGTATAGCAATATCGTATGGATTCACAATTCCTGCGGAAAAAGTCGCGGCTTTATACATATATCCGCCAGGTGAAGAAACATTCTATCGTAGGGCAATATGGATACGGTATTTGGCTACGACCTATCGAAACATATATAATATGTTATTATTTACAATAACACAACAGAATCCATATGCGATGTATGATGCGAAGGTGTCATTTCGAAAGATGTTACAGGATTCGTTGGAACAGTTCTACCAGTCTAACGACCGGTAGAACCGACTCTCCCGTTGGTCAGAACAGTTCTACCAGTCTAACGACCGGTAGAACCGAATCCGCCCTCTCCGCGCCCAGTTTCAGGCAACGAATCCACATGACGAACTTCCCGTATATAACCCATATCCGGTGCGAGAATCTGGAAATGACGCTCCCCTGCCTTGAATCCTGTAGCCCCAGGAAGAGTAACAACCGGCGCTTTCAACGACCCGCGATAGCTCCTATCAATCACTCCAAGAGAGTTTGCCATCATATGACCTGTCTTGAAAATGGAGGAGCGAGGTGCCAGCCAATAATGCACCGTTTCCCCCGTGGAAATGGACGTCATCATTGCCTTTGTTCCGAGATCCAGAAGATGTGTCTCACCTACGCTTCCATTCCAGTTCTCTACGGTGTATAAATCGACACCCGCGTTCTCATTGTTGCGTTCACCCTTTTGCACCGGCTGTTCTGTAACAACCCACAAAGTGTATGTATCGCCTGCCATATATATATTTCACGCGGTGCATGTTTAGACCTTTCACCCTGGCTAAAGAGTTCTACGTATATCCACCCAGAATGTCCAACCAGAACATTGTATTACCTGTTAGTCTCGGCGAAGCTCTCGATAAGCTGACAATCTTGGATATCAAGCTCCAAAAAATCCAGAATGCCGATAGGCACAGAGATGTTGAAACCGAGTATAATGTTCTTATGACAAGTCTCGGGATGTATGTTACCGCATTCCCCTATCATTATCGAATTCTGCGGGAAGTGAATCTCGCTATTTGGGAAATACAAGACCGTTTTCACGGCAAGGATACACCCGCCGAAGAGGGCGCGCGCCTCTGTCGTGAAATCCTTTTGGAGAATGACCGCCGTTTTCGGGTCAAGGCGAAAATCAATGCCCTGGCGAACTCGGCCCTGAGAGAGCAAAAGGGATATGCTGTGAAGCGCGCGTTTGTATATACGCATCTCGGTTTGGGCGACATGTATTGGATGAATGGCGCCGTGCGATATCTTGCCACTGCCTATGATGAAGTGCATGTCGTGTGTAAGAAAAAGTATGAGGCAAATGCGGCCGCCATGTATGCGGACGATCCTTCCATCAAACTATTTTTGATTGATGATGACGCGGACTTACATCCATGGTCTGTTCGCAGGCACTTTTTTTCCGACCAGGGATTCTCCGTCTATAGCTGCGGATTCTTCGCTCCCAAACCGGATAAGGCTATTTATGAACTTCCCTATTCTTTTTATGATGATATGGCGATTCCTCGCGATATTCGCACACGCTATTTTCATGTGCCGAGGACGGAAGCGGCCAGGCAGCTCGCCAGTGTATTTCTGGACCGGCCCTATATTCTAGTACATCAACAATCTTCTGTGCAAACATTGGCGATTCTAGACAAGTTACGAGCCGCTGGTGAAAAAAGGCTTCTATTGGATCTCAATAAGAATCCGTATACTATAGATGACGAGGAATATGAAATTGCCCAGTCCGTCGTGAATAAACCCGTGTTAGACTATACATATTTGTTGGAAAACGCGGACGAGCTTCATATGATTGAGTCGTCCATTTATTGTCTCGCGTCGCACTTGGACCTCTCAAAAGTGAGGCGTCGTGTGTGTTATGCGCCCTGGGGTGGAAATGCAGAGCGCTTAGGGGTGTTTGAAACGGGGAGCATTTAGACCGGCGGACATTTCAAACCGGCACTAAATACTCATATTCTAATACGAAATTTTCTTTGCTTTTTACTACCTCCTTCGTAATTCTATCTGCTTCTTTATTCAAATCACGACGAATATGGCGTAATGCTATAAACTCAAACTGTGAAACTAAAGAACGGGCTTGTGTATTATATTTTTGTAAGTTTTCATTTTTTACTTTCCATTTTCCCTGTGTTTGGAATATAATAAGTTGGGAATCACCTTCTACAAGTAGTTTAGTATAACCCTTTTCAAGTGCTAACCTAAGTCCAATAATCAATCCGGTATATTCAGCCACATTGTTTGTAGCAAATTTAATATATTCTCCCGTTTCATAAAGGGGGTCTTTACTATGAGAATATAGAATGGCTCCTCCACTTGCCTGACCTGGATTTGGTTCTGCTAGACCATCAAATTGTAAAAGATAGCATTCACTCTCTTTTACATTTGGATTACCCTTTAGAATAGAATATCCAGATTCTGTCTCTTTTATACATGTGTTCGTTGCATTCATCATTTTATGAATATATTTAAATGTGTGTCTGTTCATCAATTTTACGTTAAAGTGCCGCCATGAAATGTTTAGAGGCAAATCAAAGCTCTGCGTCTATGGTTTAAGGTTTTTATTTGTATAGTAACTAGGAATGTCTCGCGTGGCAATTATAACAGGTATAACGGGTCAAGATGGTTCTTATCTGACAGAATTGCTATTATCAAAGAACTATACTGTCTATGGGCTTGTTCGTCGCTGTTCTCTGAATAATAATACATGGCGTATTAAGCATCTTCTGAATACTCCCAATCTTCACATACAATATGGGGACGTGACGGATGTGAGTTCTATTCGATCCATTCTCTCCGTGGCGAGTTTTTCAAATCCGGAACGCCTGGAGATTTATAATCTAGCTGCGCAGAGTCATGTCCAGCGCTCATTTGAAATGCCTGAATATACGCTACAATCGGATGGCGCGGGTGTATTACATATTTTGGAGGCTATACGCACGAGCCCTATAAAGGATCGTATTCGTTTCTATCAGGCCTCGACGAGTGAGCTCTATGGAAAAGTCCAGGAAGTCCCGCAGAAAGAAACGACGCCCTTTTATCCGAGATCCCCTTACGGTGTGGCAAAACAATACGGGTTCTGGATTGTGAAGAACTATCGGGAATCGTATGGATTATTCGCGACGAACGGGATTCTCTTCAATCATGAATCCCCGAGGCGTGGGGAAGATTTCGTAACACGGAAGATTACAAAGGGGATTCAGGACATCATGGATACAAAGGCCGATCATATTGCTATAGGAAATCTGGAAGCTCGTCGTGATTGGGGGCACGCAAAGGATTATGTAGAGGCCATGTGGCGTATTCTACAAGCGGACGAGGCGCGTGACTGGGTGGTGGCAACAGGCGTTGCACATTCGGTGCGCGAGTTTGTGGAGGCGGCCTTTAGACATACGGGGACGATTCTGCGCTGGGTGGGAGAAGGTCTGGACGAGGTAGGAATCTGTGAGCTGACGGGCAAGGTGCTGGTGAGAGTGAATCCGGCATTTTTCAGGCCTGCGGAAGTGGATCTATTGGTAGGGGACTCTACGGAAATCCGCACGAAGCTGGGGTGGAAGCCCGAGTATACATTTGAATCACTTGTAAAGGATATGATGGATGCGGCAACAAAGGCCTCATAGAAGATATGAAAAATGAATCATACACATTAGATGCCAGGAAACACGCGCAAACGTGTAACAAAAAATATACTCGGAACTCGAAAGTTATCTTGTTGTAAAAAGCCAGGAAAAGTGACTGGATTTTTTCGTGATGGAAACTGTTCAACCGGCCCGACCGATGTGGGGACACATGTTGTATGTGCCGTAATGGACAATCGATTTCTGCGGTTTACGAAATCAAGGGGGAATGATTTAACTACACCAAACCCTCCCTCGTTTCCAGGCCTTGTTGCAGGCGATAAATGGTGCGTGTGCGCACTTCGATGGCGGGAAGCATATGAAAATGGGAAGGCGCCGAAGATTCTCCCTAAATCAACGGATTCTGCCGCATTAAAATATATATCAAAAGATATTCTATTGTCGATGCAAGTATGAGAACGGCTTAAAGCCTGCAATACACAAAATTGAGCGCAGCGGTCCGCTTCGCGAGGGCACTTAGAAACCCCCTTATAACACAGAAGAGAGATGCCCGCCGGAATTCATCGTCCAGATTCGGATATTCAGCCAGTGGTGGGTATCCAGTTCGGGATTTTCAGCCCTGATGAGATTGAAAGGCGTTCTGTCGTAGAAATCACAAACTCGGGAACATATGATGGGAATGAACCCCGTATTGGTGGACTCTTTGATCCTCGTATGGGTATACTGGACAATGGAAAAACATGCCGTAGTTGTGGGCAGACAAATCATGGGTGTCCCGGCCATTTTGGCCATTATAAGTTGGCGCGCCCGGTCTATTTCATTCAGTTCTTTCCTTATATTTTAAATGTTCTTAACTGCGTGTGTGTCCGTTGTTCCAAGCTTCTTGTCGACAAGGAGCTTCATAAAGCCGTTACGAAGCGGCGTGGGGAGGCACGTTGGAGAGCCGTATTGAATCTGTGTAGTAACATTTCTCGTTGCGGTCAGGATACGGAGGACGGGTGCGGTGCGGTGCAACCGGACCGTTATACACGTGATGGGATTGCACGTATCACTGCCGAATGGACAAGCAGTTTGACAAATCCCGGTCAGGAGAAACCCGAAATGGTGAGTCAGGTTCTCGAGGTGGAGTATGTGCTCCGCCTCTTTCGTCGTATGACGGATGAGGATGTGGATTTCATGGGCCTCAATCGATATTGGTGTCGCCCGGATTGGATGATTTGTTCCGTGCTTCCTATTCCTCCTCCTCAAGTGCGTCCCTCTGTCATCCAAGACAACAATCAGCGCTCGGAAGATGATTTGACACACAAGCTCTTTGAAATCATCTCGACGAACCAGCGTCTGAATGATAAGATTAATAATAATGCCGCGAAGAACTTGATTGAAGATGAGCACACGGTTCTACAATATCATATTGCGACTCTTGTGGACAATCAGATTCCTGGCGTGGCTCCTTCTGCCCAGCGTTCAGGACGCCCCTTGAAGTCTGTGCAGCAGCGCCTGGGTTCAAAGGAGGGGCGTATTCGCTACAATATTCAGGGGAAGCGTGTGGAGTTTTCAGCGCGTTCTGTGATTACGCCGGATCCGAACTTGTCTATTGCGGAGATTGGCGTTCCGCTGAAGATTGCCCTGAATCTGACGGTGCCTGAGAAGGTAACGCCCTATAATCGAGAGCAGATGTATAAACTAATCCAAAATGGGGCGGATAAACACCCTGGCGCAAAGACTATCGTGCGCCCCGATGGCCGCATGATTTCATTGAAGCATGTGAATACGAGAGAGATTGTGCTGAAGCTGGGTGATGTGGTGAATAGGCATTTGGACGACGGAGATATCATCCTCTTCAACCGGCAACCTACTCTCCACAGGATGTCTATGATGGGCCACCGGGTCAAGGTATTGCCGTATAATACTTTCCGCCTGAATGTGTCCGTAACAGCACCCTATAATGCGGATTTTGACGGCGATGAGATGAATGCGCATATCCCCCAGTCCTACGAGGCTTCTACGGAGCTGGCAGAGATTGCGGCGGTTCCTCATCAGATTGTGACACCTCGTCACGCAAAGCCGTTGATTGGTATTGTGCAAGACTCGTTGGTGGGTTCCTATCGAATGACACGTCCACAAGTGGATTTCAATCGTCGAGAGTTTATGAACATGATGATGTGGAATAAGCGTTTTGAAGGTGTGGTGCCAAAGGGGGGGAAAGTTGTAGAGGGAAAGTCGTCTCGTTGGACGGGTCAACAAGTTCTTACGCAGTTGATGCCGCCTATTAATCTGGAAATGGGGAATGGTCTCTATAAGGATAATAAGAGCCAGGAAAACTATGTGAAAATTCGGGAAGGTGTGGTGGAGCAGGGAATCTTTGATAAGGATATATTCTCAAAGCCTTCAAAGGGTGTTGTGCACGTGACATATCGCGACCATGGCCCCAAAGACACTGTGAACTTTATTGACAGTATGCAAAATACGGTGGAGCAGTTTCTGGTGTATAATGGGTTCTCCGTGGGTATTTCGGATTTGATTGCCGATGAAGATACTCGGAAACAGATGGAGGAAGTGGTGAAGAAGCGTAAGGCGGCGATTGAGAATATTCTCCTCCAGATTCATTTAGATCTCTTTGATAACAATACGGGAAAGACAAATCAACAGGAGTTTGAAGATAAAGTGTTTACAGAGCTGAATAAGGCGACGGAGGAGTCGGGCAAGATTGGCTTGGGAGCGCTTTCGGACGAGAACCGTCTAGTGGCAATGGTGCGAGCGGGTTCCAAGGGTAGCACCATTAATATTTCGCAGATGATGGCTTGTGTGGGACAACAGGCGCCTGAAGGAAAGCGTATTCCGTATGGGTTCTCCGATAGGACTTTGCCACATTTCAAGAAGTATGATGATGGTGCTGAGGCGAGGGGCTTTGTGGAGAGCAGCTTTATACAGGGTCTGACGCCACAGGAGTTCTTCTTTCATGCCATGTCAGGTCGTGAGGGTCTGATTGATACAGCTGTAAAGTCTGTGACAGGTGATACGAAGATTGTGGTGATGGAAGAGGGTCTGACAAAGTGTGTAGCAATTGGGGACTGGATTGATGCGCATATGAGGGGTGCAAAGATGGGCGATATTGAGCATTTCCCTGAGGATAACGAACTTGAAATGCTACAACTATCATCGAATACGTTCATTCCTACAGTGACAGCAGAGGGATCTGTATCATGGGGTTCTGTAGCGGCAGTCACTCGCCATGACCCTGGGAAACAGCTCTATGAAGTGAAGACATTGGGTGGTCGTTCCGTGATTGTCCCTGAATCCAAGTCCCTCTTGATTTGGCGCAGCGAAACAAAGACATTTGAGAAGATGGATACACTTGAGGTGCGTCCTGGGCATTGTATGCCAGTCACCATGCAACTAGTAGCACCTCCAGTCGTTTGTCAGTCCATTTCTCTTGCCAAGTATCTATCAAAGGATGTCTATCTCTATGGAACTGATTTCCTGGTAGCTCAAGAGGCCGTGGCGGAGGCAATGCTGGATCGCGAGCACATTCCTGGCGGCTGGTGGGATGAAAACAATGGCAAGGCCTTCACGCTTCCTTACGAGAATAAAGGGCGCTTTGTGCGAACACTCACACGTTCTAAGACGGATAATATACTTCGTGGATATGTCTATCCCTTTACTACCAACCGTGACCACGCGCGCATTCCCGATGAGTTCACCATGAGTGAAGAGAATGGCCGTTTCCTGGGCCTGTTCCTTGCGGAGGGTAATGTGGATGTGACGAGTGGATATATAGCTATTACGAACAACAATTCGGCAATCTGTCAGTTCGTTCATGACTGGTTTGAGAGTCAGCGTGTAAAGACTACCGAATATGTAAAGCTCAACGCAATAGGGGGTGTGACTACTACCGTGCGTGGCTATTCCACTGTCTTAGCCAAGTTCCTAGACCTCTTGGTTGGGCATGGAGCATCCAATAAGCGTGTTCCTGCGGAGTCCTTTGCAGCGCCTGAACATTTCATAGTGGCACTTCTTGATGGCTATTTCTCTGGAGATGGTTCTGTGTCGGATAACTCGGTGGAAGTCGGTTCTGCTTCCAAGGATTTGATTGAGGGCATCAATATGCTATTGAGTCGTCTTGGTATCTTTGCAAAGGTGTTTGAGTCCCAACTTACAAGCAATAATCTTGGCACGGAGGTTATTCAACCAAGCTACCGCCTATCGATCAGGGCTCAATGGGCGAAACGATTCGCAGATAAGATACGTCTCATGGATGATGCGAAGAATACAAAACTACTGGCTCTAAAGGCTTCTTCTGAGCATCGTAACTTCCCATTCCAGAAGGATGTAGTTCTAGATGAAATTGTGGAGATTACACCTGTTGGTCTAGAAAAGTATCCTAAGTTATATGATTTGACAGTGCCTGGAACATTCACATTTGGTTTGGCGAATGGCCTTCAAGTCTATGATACCGCCGACACAGGCTATATCCAGCGACAGCTCGTCAAGGCCATGGAAGATTTAACCGTCCAATACGATGGTTCCGTCCGAGACAGTCGTATGAATATTGCACAATTCAAATATGGGGAGGATGGAATCAATGCGACCAAGATTGAGTCTGCGAGCCTGGGTCTTGGGAAACTAAGTGACGAAGAGATTCTACGGGAGTATGGAATGACTGTCGCGGATATGACAAGTGTCTTGGCAGAGGGCACTCTTCGTGGGGAGGATGCCGCGGTTCTGAAAGCTTTTGCGGAGCAGGTTTTAGACGATCGCAAGATGCTCGTGGAGGGAGTGCAACGGTCGAGACAGGATGTAGGGCTGTTTGCATCTGTGAATATTGACCGCGTCTTAATAAATGTCATAACGAGTTTTCGCCTGGATAAAAAGGCGGCGACGGATTTGACACCCCTCTATGTTCTACAGGGTATTGAAAAGCTGATTCAGAGGACACAGTCGTATCATAAACTCTGGGCGGCCCTTCTTCGCTTCTATTTGGCCCCTCACAAGGTGGTTCTGAAGGAGCGCCTCACACGCAAGGCATTTGATACAGTCTGTGAGATGATTGTTGTGAAGAACTGGCAGGGGTGGGCGCAGCCTGGGGAGCAGGTGGGTATCATCGCGGCACAGAGTATTGGCGAGCCATCGACACAGATGACGCTCAATACGTTTCATTTAGCTGGTGTAGCTGCCAAGTCGAATGTCACACGAGGTGTGCCACGGTTGAAGGAGTTGCTCAAGGTTACGCAGAATCCCAAGGCGATTTCTCTCACCATAAGCTTGAAGCCTGAGATTCGTGATTCCAAAGAGAAGGCTAGAAAAGTCGCGCAAGATTTGGAGCTTACGCTTCTAAAAGATATTACAGTCAAAGCGGCAATCTATTATGACCCGGACGATTCCACGTCGGTGCTTGAGGAGGATCGTGACCTCATTAAGTTCTATAAAGCGTTTGAGGCGGAAATGGAACCTGATGCGGCACCTGTGCCCAAGTTTGGAGAGGCGGGGGAGGAACAAAAGGCCATTTGGAGCCGGCTCATGCTCCGCTTAGAGCTTGATAGGGAGCGCATGTTCATGAAAAATATTAGTATGGATGATATAGCCTTTGTGCTCCGACAGAAGTTCGGGACAGCGATTAACTTGGTCTATAGTGATTATAACTCGCAGCGCCTGATTATGCGTGTGCGCATTCCTCCTGAGATGAACTCGGGTATGGACGATTTACTGGCCCTCAAGAAGCTACAAAATAGATTGCTAACAGGGATTGTGATTCGCGGCGTTCCTGGAATCAAGGCTGTTAACTTTCGCCAGGACAAGGACACGCTGGAATATAATACAGAAGAGCGCGTCTATAAGCAGGTAACGCAATATGTGTTAGATACGGATGGCACCAACTTTCTTGCGGTTATGAATCACCCCTATGTGGATGGGTTGAAGCTTACAAGTAGTCATGTGCACGACGTATACGAACATCTGGGTATTGAGGCGACGAGGTCTACACTTATTCAGGAGATTACGACTCTCTTTGAAGAGGCGGGTGTAAACTCTAGGCATCTGGGACTCCTGTGTGATGTAATGACGCGTGCAGGACGCCTTATGTCGGTCGACCGATATGGTATTAACAAAATGGATATTGGGCCTTTAGCGAAAGCATCCTTTGAGGAAACGGAAAAGATTCTGTTACGCGCCGCCCTCTTTGGAGAAATTGATCCAGTGACAGGTATTTCAGCGAATATTATGATGGGGCAACCGATTCGTGGAGGCACAGGATTCTTTGAGGTGCTATTCGATGAGTCGGCGTATATGCGTCTCCAGGAGGGTATGACACCATTGGAAGGATTTGAGGACGAGGATGAGGGACCTACGCAGGAACAGATTAATCAAGAGTTACATGAAGACACGGATGACATGTGCTCGACCGCTCGTCTGCGCATGAATATTGCTATGCCACAAAGAGCCGTTCTGATGGATGAACCTGATATGGAGATTACGATTGTAGATGCAGAAGAGTAAGGGTATAAGGCTTTATTACATTCTATGAGTATGAGTCACGCACACCCGATAAAGCCACCTTGGTTATCTCCACAGTGGCAGGATCGTATTCTATGTCCTATTCCTGAGCAAATCTCATATGGTCCATGGAAAGATGCGCAACCGGCAGACATTCAAACCGCCAAACAGCGGATTTCTTTTTTAGAATCAAAACATCGATGGGAACTTGTGAAAAAAATGGTAAACCCCTATGAAATGGTATATACACATGAAACGGGGCATTTTCATCCCTCTATTGCGGTTCTAAAACCTCTCAGTCGCTCATATTTCAAAATGATAGAAATGTTAGACGTTCTTCGTTTTTATGAATCTCTTCCCAAGCAGGCTCCTAAGATTCGTACGGCCCATGTAGCAGAAGGACCGGGTGGGTTTATCCAGGCCATTACAGACACTGTATTGCGCAATAAGAAAATATTACAGAATGCGACGGCTATGACATTAAAGCCGACAGATCCGCATGTCCCAGGGTGGCGTCGTGCTTCTCATTTTCTACATCAACATCGTGAAGTAAGACTTCACTATGGTGCGGATGGAACAGGAAATGTGTATGAGATACTGAATCAAAACTCGTTTATAGAAGCCACTGCGCCTGGAGTGCATTTATATACGGCCGATGGTGGGTTCGATTTTAGTATTGATTATGATGTTCAAGAACAGCGCGTATATAATCTATTAGTTTGCTCGGCAACGATTGGTATACGTTGTCTTCATATAGGGGGGTCTTTTGTGCTTAAGTTCTTTGATATATTTTCCGAATCTACCATGGCTCTTATAGCGATATTGGGGAGATGTTTTAAGAAATGGACATTATATAAGCCAAGTTTGTCTCGCCCATGTAACTCGGAACGCTATTTTTTAGGCCATGATTTTGTAGGATTGACGAACAACGTGTTGAAAGTGTTGTTAGAGTTTCAAGAAAAACATACAGCGGGGCTATACCCGCTTCAAAATGTATGGTTAGATGAAAAGGAGTATACATATATTCTGGAACATGTTGATTACACTCGTAAAGAACAAGTAAGGGCTATTACACTTGCTGAATGCTATGCGAACGACCCTACCGCGTGGTATGCGCATCAAATGCATATTGATTTCCAGACAAGTCTTGCGTGGTGTCAACGATTTCATATTCCATCTACTATGCTACAGCCTATGAAGATCCATCCGGTCGTATATACTTCTGTGCTAAACGCTTCCCCACAATTACCGTTGCTTGATGATGATTCAGACTCCCATTGCCCATCCGTTCCAGCATTGTCAACATTACCTGAAGAGTCGAAGGATCGTAGTCAGGCGCCGTCAGTGTTTCAAATAAATGAGGATATTCGCGCACAAACTCGGGTAGAAGGGACTTGATATCTTCTAGTGTCCGGTTTGATGCTTGAAGTTCTTGGATACGATGTGCCATTGCACGCACATAGTTTGCTCGTTCGGTGGCGGGAAAATCAAGTGTGCGAGTTTCCGCATCACGAATCGATTCTTCTATCGAGGGTCCTGTATCGCGGGGTCCTTGGTTGCCGGATATGGGCATTTATAGAAGCCCGTATTTTATTCTTTTATTTTTTACGTAATGGGGTGATAGAAACATGGAGAATCCTGTTGCAGAGACTCCGCCAAATCCAGTCGTGGCACAGTTTCGAAGTCTTATAGCGGATATTAAGAAATCATATGTAGATATTAATCATACATATGTTAAAGATGATGATAGGCAAAATGTAGAAAATGTTATGACACATGTCATTCATACACTGGATAACATATATATTAGTTTACTAAATGTTATTCAAGCGAATGGAGAGATACCTACGAATGTCAATGAAGATATAAAGCTACTATATTTTGCATTTGAAAAATACGGCATATTTCCAGCACTACGCGCGGATCCATCATTAAAGGATGATTTAATGTATTATGCGGAGCAGGATTTACGAATATATCCTTATACCTTAAATCCATCTTTGATTAATGCACATATATCCAATCATACCCCTGTGAATAGTGTTATTATTCCTAATAGAAAAGTAGATGGGAGCCAAGACACTTCGTAAACACGCCCGGCAGATTCTGAAGGGGATTCCAAGTATTCGAAGTCTTTCGAATGAATGCCCTCCGGGTCAAATTTTTCGAAAGGGCTATACACGGCATTATTCTACGGCTGTTCGGCAAAGGGGATTTACAGTAAAACGCTCTATGGGAAAAGAATATCGTGTGCATCCAACAAATAAGAATATGTATGTGGAATCACGTTGCGTTAAAAATACGGGAGAGGCGAAAACTCGCAAAAGTGCAAAACTATTTGGGCCTCTCCGAAAGGGTGAGTTGGCTAAATACGGATATTCGTTTCGTATTGCAAAGTCTACTCGGCGCGCAGCTCTTAAGAAGGCGATCGATGAATATTCATCGCTTGGAGTCTTTCGAAAGTTGGATGCGGTAGCAAAACTTACACATACGGTTGTTCCAAAGGCGTCCAAAGTGTTTCAAGAAGATCGAGATTGGGTTCGTAATACTTTTGGTATTAAAGGAGTCTCGTAGAAAAAATCACCCCTGAGAAGAATCGGTAATGAGGACTGCTGTGTTAATTTCTGGATTACTTCTTATTTTGATTGCAAATGTGATGATGGTATATTATTATCCTCGAGGCATGGAGGGGTTTGTGCCCAATAACAACGAGAACGAGAACTACTACAACGAGAACGAGAACGAGAACGAGAACTACAACTACAACGAGAACGAGAACGAGGGCGAGAACTACGAAGGGTTCAGTTCCTATTTTTTGGAAAACGCGGGCGGGGCAAAGGAGAAGTATAGCCCTGTTGGGGCCTTTGATGGTATAAAACTATCTACCGGCAATAACAGTTCTAGTTGGAGATATACGGCACCTAATGAACCTTTGATGGGGGCTGAGTTTAAACCCGACGCAGATAACTTATTCATGTTTAAAAATAATCAGTGCAAGCCCGAGTGCTGTGGAGCCAGTTTTAGTTGTGGAGGCGGGTGTGTATGCACCACTCCTCAGCAGCGCCAATACATTGCAGGACGTGGCGGGAATAAAACCGGACCCGAGGATTCCGCATAAACATGCCAACAGGTGTGATGTGCTGAACGTTGGGAATTGCCTCAATACTGTTTAATATTTTATTTACTTGCAGTATAAGTAAATAAAATATTAAATGGCAGTGCTATTAAACGGCAGTGCTATTAAACGGTAGTGTTATTAATTTTGATACTTCACGGTATAGTAGAATGACAAGTGTATGCATTGTAGGCGCAGGAGTAACAGGTCTTAGCATGTTACTCCTCCTCCATGAATCTGGTATAGACATATCCAATATAACGATTATTGATCCCCATTTCGACGGGGGCGATATATCCCGACGTTGGACGGCAGTTGAATCAAATACGCCTTGGTCCAAAACAATTCGCGCGTTACAAACGGCATGTCCCTCCCTTGCACTGGAGCCTCCGCACGAAAATACTACAAAACTCGTCGAAATAGGGCATCTTCTTCGAAAGCTCGCCCTACCTCTTTTCAAAAAAATACAACACATCCAAGGAACTCTTCTACAAGCGAACTATGACTCGGAATCACATACATGGACACTCGATATACAGTCTTTAGGAAAAACAACCCATATAACATCCAAACGTCTTATTCTTGCGCCTGGAAGTGACCCGAAAACATTAGATCTCGGAATCCCTTCTATTCCGCTTGAGATTGCCCTGGATGCCACGCGCCTTCAACATTATGTAAAGCCGACAGACCGTGTCCTCGTCTTTGGAACAATGCATAGCGGCACCCTTGTTATACGGAATCTGTCTAGTTTGGGTGCAGATATAGTGGCGTATTATAATAGTGCAGAACCATTTTATTGGGATCGTAATGGAGACTATGATGGTATAAAAGCAGAAGCAGCAATCATAGCGGATGATATTGTAAGTGGTAGAATACCTGTAAAACTCGTTCAAACACATGACATATCAAACGTGATTCGTAGTTCTCAAAATGCTACATGGACTATATATGCAATGGGATTTCAACCTCGCAGTATTTCTTTAATGATGGATGGAAAAAGCGTGTCTTCGTTGGAATATGATGGAAAGACTGGAAAGTTGAAAAATGTTCCTGATGCATGGGGATTTGGTATGGCATATCCAAATCTCGCCCCGGATGGTATTCACTGGGATGTAAGTGTCGCTGCATTTTTGGAACATATGAAATCACAACTACCCGATATTCTTCACTCTTAAATTATGCACAACACGGTAGAGATGAACGCGACTGCTTCGAATCCTATAGGACAAAATCCCGTTGCGGGAGCTTTAACAAGCGCATTTGGAGTAACTACAGGGGCAGTAAATGCACTTGCAAGTGCAGCCAGTTCTGCGGCAACCACTGCAGTAAATGCAGCGAGTTCCGCGGCAACCACTGCAGTAAATGCAGCGAGTTCTGCAATAAGTTCTGTAATACCTGCTGCAAATAAGACTTCATCTTTTAATAGTTTATTACCGTTTGGAAATGCATCCCCGCCTCGAACAAATACAAACATGGTAAACACAAAAAAAGAAAGTGGGGCGAATACGAAAAATAATGCTGCAAATAACAGCATGTTTAATATTTTTGGAAACTCAAACTCTAAAAATGCGAGTGGATCTGCAAGTGGATCTGCAAGTGGATCTGCGAGTGGATCTGCGAGTGGATCGAATATGTTCAATATGGCTGCAAACAATAGTGGAAAAATCTCCAGTTCTTGGATATCCCCCCTCTGGATTTTTATTGCATTTTTTACAGTATTTTTAGTGGTCTTTGCCATTTTTAATAAACAAATATCACACGGATATGAATATCTTTCGAGATCTATTAAAATGTCCCTTGGTATATCTAAACCACCTTTACCTGTTGTTGATACGACACCCCCTATAACACAAGCACCTATACCTCCTCAAACCATAACTCCCAAGCAGGAAATACAGATGAATAATATTGTAGAGAAAGTACTTCCGACAGGTAGTAATGAAGTATATAATGTCTCTCACAACAAGTTCACCTATTATGATGCGGAGCCTTTATGTAAATCTCTTGGAGCAGAACTAGCCACATATGAACAAGTCAAAAATGCTTGGAGTAAAGGCGCGGATTGGTGCAACTATGGTTGGGTGAAGGGGCAAATGGCCGTATATCCAACTCAACAAGAAACATATGATAAAATTCAAAACGGCCCGGCGGATGATCACGGCGCATGTGGGACGGTTGGACTCAATGGAGGATATTTTGATAATCCCGATATGTTATATGGAGTGAATTGCTATGGCAAGAAACCATCTCAATCCGCCCATGATGAAGAAATGTTAATGAAAAATGGCAAAATACCTAAAACACCCGACGCCTTGAAATTCGATACTAAAGTGCACGAATTTGAAAAAGAAGTGGATTCTTTATTTATGCGACCCTTTAATAATTCAAAGTGGTCTAGCAGTTAATCATTCATATCTTGGAATATCGTGTCATGATTTTCATTTTCTGATATTATATCATCATCTAAGCCTAATAATTCATTCACCGTTCGTGTATGTTTTGATATACCTAAATCTAGCTGTGTCCAAACATAATGTTCAATACAATATTGACGTTCAAGACCATATAGAACATTCGCATCTAGATCGCACCATTTTGCGGATGTGTTCCAGAATTTGTTCCATTCCGTAGAATCAATCACGTGTGCAAAATATACTTTATGCTGATAGTCCGCATCTTGTTCTCCGAATATCCAGTGTGTTATATTACACGATGTTCGACTGTTATATAATCCAGTCGCTATATGTGATTTCAGTGTATTGCGATTGACACGTAAGAAATAGCCATGGAAATGAAGAAATATACAAAGTTCATTACAAAAATGACGAATAGCTGCATGTCGTGGAATCTGCTCATTCTTCCAAGTGACATACTCTCGTAACCATGCTTTCCATTCAATATCTTCCCAAAATGCCATATCCCTAGTCATATATTGTAAAGATGCTTTATGTTGTATTACGTGTGCGAGGAACACCTTGCCGTTTTAAACACGGTGTAATAGTTGTCTCGCGATTTGCTTTTATAAATTTCAAAATATCACTTGTTTCATCGTATGCCCCCGGTTTTTTTGCATAATATTTATGTAAGAGTGATTCGAGATTGGTGAATGTCAATGGCGCTGTATGTTTATCATCGGATACAATCAAGCGCCCCCCTGCCGTTTGAATAACCGGATGTATGATATTGTTTTCACGAAGTTTCTGAAGTATCTCTGTTTCATATGTATTGCGCGTGCTTCTTGCGCTACCAATCTGTTTGTTGAGATCTGATATTTTTGTATCATAAAACACCCAATGACGAATCAAATTTCCAATATGCTCTACAGGATTTCCAGTAGGTGTTATAGCGTTTGGAGGTGGATTCATTCTACTCCGGGTAAACTACTTCTACGCATTTGAAACACAATGATGCCGAGCGTTAAGAGAACAACTATAAGAAGCAATATGAAAAATACACATGTAAGTATGATATATGGAAATACACGCTTCATGATATGTTCTATGAGAGGGTCCACGAGTTCTTCTTGTATTTTATGACGTATTTCATCCTGTTTTATATAATCAAACACTTTCTTAAAAATTGTGTTTGTATTTGTCCCGGGCTTCGTCATTTTCTACGATATAAATATTAAAACTTATTACAAAGGTCTACGCACATGAGCTTCGAAGTGCTTCCACCCCAGTTCGATTCTGCAAAAAAGTGCTATACATTCACATTTAAATGTGCCCCGAGGATTGAAGTAACTACGAAAGACCCGACAAAACTTATCGTCATGCAAGGAGATACGACGGAACAATTTTTCAAAGAGTTTTTACAACAGGCATCTAAGTATTTTTCCAAGTCATTGGATCTAGCCATGTTCTATAAAAGAGTCGTATATCAATGGATTACGGAGGAAGTAGATATACCGCCATATCTCGGCACGGAAGAAACCTTCCGAGCTACCTGGATTCCGGCTCGCATTCTCTTTTACCCTACCCGCTATGAAGTATATTTCACGTTAGTGGAAGTGGAACAAGTTTCATTTCGAATTCCTCCCGGATTTTTGGATGAACTGGGTGATTCAAATGATTTAAAAATAGAACTTCCGGAACACCCTATTACAGAAGTCCTAGAAGATAGTATTCCATATGGGGCAAGTTCTTCAGAGGAAAGAGCCAAACGAGAGCGGGCTCGTAAACATATTCGTCAGGCCCGGCTCAGGGCATCTTTGTCCCGCCTTCGCGCAGAAGAACTTGCAGACCGTTATTGGAAACGATATGGAAATTTTGAAATGGATGGGTCAGAATCCGAACTAACTTCGGATGGAGAAATGGAAACGACAAAAATATAGGCTCGTGCTAATACAGAAACAAGTATGGTAGGTACCTCTGGAAGTATGAATGCATTGGGGGCACTAGTTATTTTAGCGGGCGTCGTATTGACGTTGGCATATGCAAACCCTGGGATGTTTGCACAGCGTGATGGATTTCAAGCAACTCTTTCTGCTGCATCCAATACATCTGCATCTCCTGGATCCAGGGCCGTTGCAGGCTCTGTGCGCGAACAAATCGTAAAGACTGCACCTGAAGTGGTTCCTACTCCTTCGTCGGGTCCTGCGAACTTTGGGAGCGCAGAGCAGCCCGCAGGTTGTTATCCTCGCGACCAGTTGACCCCTTCCGAGCTGCTACCAAAGGACGCGAACTCCGTCTGGGCCCAGCAGAATCCTATGGGAACTGGGTCATTGAAGGGGAAGAACTTCCTTTCCGCTGGGGCTCTGATTGGTGTGAATACGGTGGGTCAAAGTCTCCGGAACGCCAACTACCAACTCCGGTCCGAGCCTCCCAATCCTCAAGTGCCTGTGACTGTCTTTAACGTTCCTACGATTGAACCTGATGTGAATCGTCGTTCTCTAGAGATTGCGTAAATCTAGGAATATGCCGAAGATATCTTGATATGCTAACATGTATACTCCAAATAAGAATCCTCCTTGAGGGTGCTTATCTGTGGCAATGGATACTAGAAAAATACTGTGATATATAAATAGATACATGGGATTTTTTAAAACTCTCAAGAATGGTTTCACAAAAGTCTTAGGATTAGGTCGAAAGATTACAGGAAATATGGGTAGTACAGGAGAAACATATAGGGCAGCTGCCAGAGCAAGTCCAAAGACAAAGACAAAGACAAAGACAAAGACCTCCAAGACTGGATCACGACGAGCAAAGGCGATTCAGTTTAATAAACCTAGCCGAAACGCACTTAAGACTAGGAAGTGGTATAATGGTATTAAATCTAGACTCACTGCCTTACGAGAGGGTTATAACCCATTCAGTAAAGTTAGTAGATTTAATGCAAAAGCGGCGCGCGCAATGCGCGAGGCACTAAAAGAAGCAGAAAAAGAGGCGAAAAAAACGGTGGGATCCCATTCCGCTCGTCATAAGGCGGGCTTAGACGCCCTTCAAGCACACAAAGCAAGTCAAGAACAACTGCGTAATAACGAGGCCGCGACTGCAAGAAGCCTTTTAAAAAAATTTTTTGATGATAGGACGGAAAAGCTGAAAGCGGCATATTACGCACAAGGTAATCCAAATGGCTCCTGGAACGATTCTATGACATTTTCCACTCCCTACACAAACCAGGAAAAAAAACTTGTTAATACGCTTTCAAAGATAATAGAAGGTATTATAAAACCTAAAAAAGGCATTATAGGGAAGATTCGAACTGCACTAGAACAGTATAAAATAAGACGTAATGCAGAAAGGCTTACGCGTAACAATCAGAAACAGCAAATACTTGATGCAAGGGAGGAGGCGTTGAGGGATATTATGCGGCGGCGGGGTTACCGTATAGGGGAAAATAGCTCTTATAGGGCTAATGCCGAACGGCTTCAGGGATTAAATAACCCCTTTAATTCAGCGCCACCAACCTTAGTAGGGTCTCCCGTGAACCCAAGAAGTTCTACGCGTAAACTATCTCGCTCTCCTACACTACAGAGATCCCTTTCTCATTCTTTCCCAGAAACCTCAGCCGATTTTACGAGGAGGTTTAAGGATTTTAGATCACCAACCGTAGGAAGGTCTCCCGTGACCCAAAGTTCTACGCGTAACCTAACTCCCCCTCTTACATTACATAACCCCCTTTCTTTACTTTCTTTACATTCTTTACCACAAACCTCAGTCGGTTCTACGAGGAGGTTTAAGGAATTTAGATTACCAAACCTAGGAAGGTCTCCCGTGAACCCAAGAAGTTCTACGCGTTACTCAGCGTCGAAAATGAAAGAGAAAGTCGATTGAGTCCGAGTTAAAGAGACATGGTGGTCGGTAGACGAAAATAAGCTAGGTCGAAAAACATAAGCCCAAACGCTTAATTTACCTCCGAGCCACGAGCCACAAGTCAAGGCTCAGACTCAGCTCAACTCAACACAGGCAGACAGACACAGTGTCGTGTCTACTACTACGCATGCCACGAAGCCAAGGCATTATGGACAAACTGTTAAACATGGTCTTCCCAACGTATAACTATCACTCCCTAACATCAAATAAATACCACATATAATACTTATAAACGTACGACGTTCGTCTAACAATTCTTCTCCCCACAATAGATGGGAGATTTAGCCGGTTCTCTTACATATGCTCTTAGCTATGTAGGTCTCGGCGCATCTAAATATCCAATTGTAAAAGTAAAAAGTAACATCGACGGACAGATATATTCTGTGCGTGATATGCTTGATAAGCAAGAAGCTGCAGATATGATGGCAAAAGTTCGTATCAAAATGAACAAGTTGAAGTTACACGTGGAAAGTTCTTTCCCCGACAAGCCTCAAGTAAAGCAGTTGGTGAATAACTTTGAAGCACAGGCGTCCAGGATATATGAAGCGACTCCTGAGGCCGAGTTTACAAGTTACAGTGTAAACAAAGGCGAATCTGTCTATTTCTGTCTTCGAGAGCGTGAAGGGTCGAATGAATCGCTCGTGAACGAGGATATTGTAACGTTCGTAGCGATACATGAAATGGGCCACATGATTACGAAAACAGTGGGGCATGGTCCAGATTTTTGGAATAACTTTGCATGGCTTTTACAAGAAGCGGAGCATATTGGCATTTACAAACATCGTGATTTTCGCGCCCACCCCGTATCCTATTGTGGTATGAAAATCACGGATCAACCTACATATGATGCCACAAAAGATGGTACTGATTTTTCAAAAGGATAGTGTATTGACACATCACGGTTCATTCCGTATTCTACGGAATAAACTTTGGTATGTGACGTTAGAGATGGCCACAGGTCTACAAGATATTCCTGATTTCATCAGAAAAGTATTATATCCATCTACACTTGGAAGCTTTAGAGACTCTATGCCGTCCGGCGAGCTCACTGTTATGCTTCATACAGAGCCCACGGTAGAGCCCAAAGAAATCGTGTTGAAAAACATGTTCCCCTTCATGACTCTACAGGATATTAAGACGGCGCTGTATATACATTTGGAAAAAGATCCGAATGCAATACCCGAGTTTACTTATTTGTGTGCACATGGACCTACACCAGGAGGCAATCCCTATAAAAACAAAGGGACTGTGAGTGTGGATTATACATGGAATCAACCCAGTATTCTAAGCACGAAAGAACTCTTTTATAATGCCCTACCTTTTGAACTTGTGACAGGTGCCAAAACGGACCCTAGATTTGTTGAATCAAATGGAGAGCGACGACTTATAAGTATTGTGAACAGGGAGCGGGTGACGATTGAAGACGCTTTTTTAAAGGGTGCGTATTGTGGAGGAAAAGTGATACCTGAGTTTCATCTATATTTATATAGGAGTTTATTGAAACAGATTCCAGGGCCAAAACCACCCAGTGAAAAAGATTGGAATGGTCGCTTATATCCGTTTTTTCCGTATCTTCCAGTGGGAACGGAAGAGCCTACTGCGGAACAAAAGGCGCGGGCGGAACGACTGGCGATTCTTTTTTCACGCCGACAACAACTGTTGATGCGCTTACAGTCTATATTAGATGAAGATACTCCCTTGAGTATTGAACTAACACTTGCAGGTGTTAAATATTTACAACTTACGTGGGCAAAAAAGAAGAATATTGCAGGAATAGAGACGCCCTTTTATGAGGCGGCAGTGAATGAGCGCCGTCCATTTATGCGCCTTCTACCTGTGGAGGGAGCTGGGATTACTAAAATATATATGGCAGATGGGAAAATACCTGATATTCAGGATCCGAAACTATTGATTGCATGGTCACAAGAACGAAACCCTACGCCTGAGAAAGATTATGTATTTGCCAAAATATTGATACGGAATGGACTTACGAATGTAGCTCCTATTTATGGGACATTGCGTTTATTTGATGAGGGCACGGCAGATTATATTATAGAGCCTCCTAGGGGGTTTAAAAAGCTGGACCCACGCACCGATCTACCATCTCTCGGCGAAACGATTGTAGAAAGTCTAAAAGGAATATCGCATATTGATACGATTCCTGATATTAAGAAGGCGACATTTGTATTAGGTATTCGTTTGAAAAAGGAGAATCCTCCTATTACTACAAAAATGTTACGAGATCGCCTTCCCATTTTTACATCTTTCTTTCAGGAAATTGCGCCCCTCCCTGGAGAAAAGCCGATTCTTATGTTACGTTTTAAAGTTGTTAGTAACTTCGCCACAGAGGATCGGATACAAACATTTATAACACAGGTGATTCATCGTAAAGTTCTTCGTGGGGAAGGGATTGCGACGAACTTGGTAGATCTTGTTGCAGATGAATTCCAAATTGATATGGCAGAAGCACGGAAACAAGTGGCGAAAAAGTTTCAGGCACAGGGTGCAGTCGCTATTGTGAATCCAGCATCTAGCGAATATATGCATGAAAATAACTCTGGGATTGATATTGCCATTTTTGCCCAACACCCCTTTTACACATTCCATTTGTATAATGTAAACTCCCTTGAAAATCTACAGCGGATTATTACAGCTATGTCATTGATGATTGGTATTGATGCAGAGGAACTGAAGGTGGGAGCAAGTGTTGTGAAAGAGCTGCAACGCGCGGAGGGAGTAGAATCAGAGGATGAGGAAAGTGTTGCAGATGCACCAGATGCACCAGATGCACCAGAAACACCAGAAGTCCCAGAAGTCCCAGCAGAAACACCAGAAGTCCCAGCAAATGCACCCGCAAATGCACCAGAAGTCCCAGCAGATGCACCCGCAAATGCAGATGAAAATGTCCCTGAAGAGTTACCCGATTATCTTGATTTTTTTGCATATGAACAGGACGACCAAATGACAGAAGAGGAAGCGAAGGCTGCTCAACAAGTGGCTACCCAACAAGGAACACCCTATTCAGAGGAACTTATACAGGACAATACTCCTGCCCCTGTTCGCGCAGATCCTCTAGCCGCCCCTGTAGAGGAACTGAAACGAGAAATTGCAAAAGCTACTGCCACTCCTAAAGAAGATTTACAAGGGGCGCATATACAACCAGTAAAAGTGACGGCTCCCGTTGAATCAGAGGATGAATCCTCTACACCTGAAACGGGTATTGCAAACTTTTTCCTAAATAAGTTGCATGAGGCCGACCGTCGCCTATTTGATTATACGAAATCACATCCCTCTTTAAAGCGCTATGTGAGTCAATGCCAACCAACGCATGGTCGTCAACCAGCGGTTCTTTCAGAAGCCCAGTTCCAGCGAATGCAAGAAGAATACGCGAATGATCCCGTATATTTTCAAATATTTCCTATAGAGCCTGGAGAAGAATCAAAGCCAGAGGGCGTGATAGAAAATGATTATTATACAGTCCTTCGATACGGAACAACAGCACAAAATCAAAACTATTATATCTGTTGCCGCTATTTCTGCACAAAAGATGAAATTATGATTCGAGAATCGGATCTGGAATCATCTGTTATGCGTCGACCAAAGGGGGCTCCCAAACGACCTGGAGAATGTCCTTTTTGTAAAGGAAAAGTGATTCAATCACGCCGTTACCCTAAAGCGGGTGAAACGATCTTAGAAAGAGAGATGAAACCGAATACAGGTCGACGACATCTCTATATAAAATTTTTAAAAGCCAAAACGCATCCAGAAGGATTCTATCTCCCATGTTGTTTTATGGAAGAATCTCCTATTCAGTTTACGGATCCCGCGTTTGATAGATATAGGGAATGGGGAGAGAAACCCAAAACAAAAACAAAAAGTGTTACCCTCGAGGATAGTGACGAGGAGGAGGAACAAATCGCGACATCCAGAGATGATGCAGGTATACCTATTTTGGATTATTATGTAACACTCGCAGGCGTGACAAAAAAATACATTGTAGGTGCGGAAAAAATGCCCCTCGATGTTAGTTTACTTGTGGGAAAGGCGAGAGGAGAAGCCCAAGTAGGATTACTTCCACCCATATTTGATACATATTTTAACCAGGATTCTACGCAACTCGTGAGTCGCACATTTAATCCTCAAAAAATAAAGGAGGGTGGGACAGGATTTTTACGGATTGGAGTAGAAAATCGTGCCAGATTCCAGAATGACAGTTTTTTAGCCGCAGTTGCGCCCTATTATATGTTGAATAATGCAGACCAAATGAAATCATTTCTACTTAGTAAAATAACCCCGCGCATATTTTTAGGTCTTAACTACGGAAATATGGTGTTGGAGTTCTATGATCCTGCAAACTCGACCCTGCGACGACCCAAAGATTCAGCTATCATGAAATGGGCATCTGATGAACTTCAAGTAGATGTGGATGAATCCAATAGGGAGGCCATTGTGCGTGCGTATATGAGTTATTATTCTTTTGAGGAATGGCTGAAATCCGATAAAACGAAAAAGGAATTCAGACATTTTGCATTAGCACTTTCACAATCAAATCTGATTACACGAAAAGCGTTTGGTGTAGGAACAACATTTATTGTGCTAGATATATTGAAATCTGGAAAAGTCTCTGTTCGCTGCCCACCCTATGGGTATAATGCAGAACTTATGGCGCAAAATAATGTGGCGTTTCTCATGCATCATTGGTCAGGAATTTGGGAACCAATCTTTTATGTAGATAATCGTTCCGTCGAACAACGAGGTATGGATATTTTTACGCTTATATTTCAAATGACTGACGCATCTGTCTGGCCCGATATTGTTACACAACGCCTGCAAGAATATATGAATCAATGCAGCTCAAATGGTCGTGCGGCATATACATCCCAAAGTAAAATACATCCAATGGCAATGATTCCTGCAAGTATTTCAAACAGCATTTTCATAAAAGAGCTCAGTGTTTCCATGGTCGGAATCATACGAGATGCATATAATCATTTAGGAGCACTTGTATATAAGTTTAAAACACAGGAGGGATATATTGCATTACCTGTGGTAGACGACGGTAGGCTTTTTATAAAAGGGAATCTATTCCTAGACTGGGATGATCCGGCGTTTAAACCCGCATCCCTACAACAAGTCCTCCAGTTTTACAAAATGTTCATAGAACCACACTTTGCTCTTTATAAGGGCTATGTCCCGCGAAGAATTGTCAAAGGGCAGCAAAGTGGAGAGATTGAGGCGATTCAACTGCGAAATGGGCTGTACGTTCCTGTAGGACCCACGAAGCCGGATGTTGTGGAGAAGCTGATGACAGAGAATAAACTAGAGTCTGTTACGGTAGGAATGATGGAATGGAAAATAAATCACGACATATCCTTTAAAGAGGAATCTATAGAAGTTCCTGGTGAAAAGGCTCGAATGGATGAAATAGAATTTCAGGAAGTATTTGAGCATCTGCGTATACGATTTTCAAACTGGTTAGCGGCCAAAGAGGATGGTGGCGACTTTAGAGAACTGCTGAAAAGCATTATTTTCTCTCATAAACTACCCATGCATGAAAAGAGAAAGGCATTATCCATACATTTATGGAAAACAGTTCAGAGCTGGATTACAACCGATTTTACAGAGGAGGATAAAAAGCGGTCACATGAAACATCCCTATTACGTGTAGACTGTCACTTCAAGAATAAAGAGGCGTGCGGGGGTCGATGTGCTTGGCGTGAAGAGAAGGGAAAATGTCTTCTACATGTGCCAAAAGAAACACACGTGGGGGGGCAGGAAAAGGCCGTATCAGCGCCAGAGATTCTTTTAGCTCGTTTGATAGAAGAACTATTGCGCTATGCGGAAAAACGGCGGCAACTGTTGGAACAAGATGTGAGCCGATTAGCGACCCTGGATAAGCCCGTTACGATTGAAGGGAATCAGCGCATTTATCCAGAGAAGTCTGCTGCATGGTATGAACTGTTACGACTGGATTGGGCAACGACAAAAGAGGAGGTGCCGAAGTTCTATGAAGAAATGTCCCGTATAGCGACGGCCACGCCTCTCGCCCCCCAAGACGAGTCTACAAAACTTCCTCCAACGCTTGAGAACTTTCTACAGGGAGGGGAGCCGGATCCCAAAACAGGAGCTCTTCGGTTAAAAAGAGGGACATTTGATACTTTATTGGCGCCCATAGGTATGACATCTGCTGGGCTTGGAATAGGGCCTGATACAAAAGAACTGGATGATAAAACCCTGGCCAGAATACTACATGAAATATCGATGCCCGTCATACAAATCGATATACGTTCAGATCCGCCAAAATACAGGGCATTTAAACCGATTCGACCAAGCGCGCCTGGCGTTCCCGTATTTATAATCACAGAAGAAGGACCGGCCCTTCTTTTATTATCACCCGAACTACCTCAGTTTTTGACTCGAGACGATATGCCACGAGGATTGAAACAAATATATGAAAAAGCCGATTCTCTTCTGCGGTTTAGAAAGCCTTAGACCCGCGCCTGTCATATGTTACAACCCCTCGCCCTTCCCGCACAGCCCTTAAGCGGGCAGCCAGCATCTCCAGAACTTCTTCCTCTAGTCGATTTAGTTTATAGCGCTTATAGTCGTCATTGTCCGGGTGAAAGATCATAATATACATATCACTGATTTTCAGACCATAGTAGGTCTCTAAAAACCAGCGATACACATTCAGTTGCAACGTATAATGCCAATAGTTGCAATCCGGTAAATGACTCACGGGGCCAAACCCATTTCCAAAACTATTCTCTTTCTTTATTTCTTTGGAGCGTTTCCAGTCATATATCACATAGGAGTCGTCTGATTTACGATAAAACACCATGTCAATCGAACCCGCAAGTTTATATTCCTCGCTCCATACTTCCCACTCACTTCTATAGGGGACTAAATC
Source organism: bacterium (assembly GCA_009924895.1). Taxonomy (GTDB): domain Bacteria; phylum Patescibacteriota; class Minisyncoccia; order Phycocordibacterales; family UBA2100; genus UBA10103. The sequence goes on along the minus strand of RFQR01000006.1, from coordinate 43,986 downwards.
CTCTTTTGCATCTTTCCAGAAATTCGTGAAATACTGCCACTCAGGAGTTTGAAGAACACCCGGTTCAATCAACTCAGGATGTCCGTGAAGAAACTGTTCAATGGCCAAATGCATGGCTGTGCCGGCTCCACTTGCAGCAGCACCATTGTCATTCCACTCTTTTTGAATTTGTTCTGCCGTCTTTCCATAATATTTATTTTGAGGCCATTTTGGCGAAGCCATCATTTTTGCAATCACCGCCTTTGCATCAAAGTGAGGAAAGAACTCATGAAGAAACTTCGTGCACGAAATCACTCCTTTGGAACTCCCATTGACTGTATATACATGCGTAGGTTCATCAAACTGGATAAAATCATCGCGCGGATGTTTATTCACAATAGACAACTCTTGCCAAGGATGTGGCATTCTTTTTCTAATACCTTACGTATAGTTTAGGTGCGTTTAATTTTTTATAGCTGAATATATGGTATATTAGAAATGACAAGCCATGTGTATATGATTGCTATTAAAGATTCTTCATCGGATGAGTTCATCTATGCAATACCTGAGATTCCTGAGGCGAGTAAAAAAGTCTATATATCGTATGAGGAAGCTAAAAAAAGTATTATGGATTTTATAGGAGAACTAGATGATTTTATTCCCGTAGCATATGGTGATGCATATCCATACGAAAATACTACATTTGACAAAGAGATTAGCGAGAAGGGATTTGCCCTGATTGGATGGGTGCCTGTTCTACGAGATGAAGAGGAGCCAGCTCTTCATATTCCTATTGGACTTTTGAAGATGGACCTTATTCAGGATACCCCGCAAGTTTCATAATCGCCTTTCCAATCCTATTTTCCCCATCGATGTGGCCCGTGTCTTTATCACGTCTTCCACCCAAGTTTGTCGTAGCCCCAGGGCTATAATATAAGAGATACTTTCCTTGGTTACGCGCAGTCTCAACGATTTTGCGAAAGCGCTTGTCCAATGTCCACCGTTGTTTTAATGCATCCTCTATCACTTTGTCTTTTACAGTGGCCCACGTAGCTTCATCCACTGTAGCGCGGTGTCGTTTCAGGGAGAGAACCCCCATTGCCGCTTTCACGGCGGCGAGTTCTGCATTCATTATATCATGGTCCTGTTCTTCGGTCAGCTGTTTTGTTCCACCGTTTGTCATACCAAGGCGATCATTCAGAAAGCGTTGATGTATAGTTCCTTCTCGACTAAACATACTCTCTGCAAGTTCAGGCTTATTTGTGGCAAGTTTTACGCGCATACCCCCCATATAATGTTCCATGGATGGATATTGCACGTCGCCATCTTTGATAGGAAAGGGAGCAGAAGGCGATAGCCAGCGAGCGGCACCTTTATCCTCTATTCCAAGAATATCTTTTGCAGTAGGAGCATCGGAATAGAACTGGAAGACTTCGCCTATCGTATAGCTCTTTGCGGGGGGTGTGGCAGGGCCTGGGGCGACACCAACCGTCCTTGAAGCGGGCATATCATTTGTTTCTGGCGTCTGCCCCTGTGACTTTTCTGGCGCCTGCCCCTGTATTGTATTTGCCGCCTTTGCCACGGCACTTGCCCTGGCCCTCGCCGCACCCATTCTTCCTAGATTTGATTGTATAGGAGTCACCTCCTTTTGTGCTACTTCCGTTATTACCACCGTCTCCTGGCGCTTTCGCTTGAAGATGAACCACCGATTTAAGAAGGAAAACTCTTTCACTGCCGTATTCATTTTATACGTAGTGCCATTCTTTTTTGCCATATCCCATGACACATCAAACGTCGCTGTCGAGTTCACCAATCCGAGTTTCTTCAATTCGTCAGTTGTAAGAAGATCGCAACCGATCAGTCGCATCTTATCTTCTAACAGGCGAAAGGGCACAAGATATTCGCGATGTGGCATACCAATCGAAATGAAATTCACATCTACACCTAGACCAATAGCTTCAGAACCCTCTGGGATATCTTCTGCATCATATTGTTTTGTAATCTCCCATAAAACGGTATCTCCCTCCATCCCTGTTTTAGACTTCCCCTTTGGAACTTCGCGTAATATATCAAACACTTTTTGCCCATCAAAACAGCATCCAATGAAATATCCGCCCACTTTTAACGTCTGCGACAGATTTTCCAAGAACCCATTTAGTTTATCAGGCGTTTCAAAGAAATAGTGGATGGCAAACATACATGTAATACAATCTGCCCCCATCTTCAGTTTTGACGCACCCACTTCCTCTACATACGCTGGAACAGAGCCGGCTGGCTTCACTTTTCCAAAGACGGAACGCAGAATATCTTTCTCTTGTTCATTATTTCCCGCAGTTCCATCCACCAATGGTTTTGTGGAATCTGCAATCGCAAACACCATGGGTGGAATGGAATCCAATCCCCCCCTTTCAATCGCCAGATTCATATAGCGTGTATAGGCACTGTCGTGCGAGTCCATTATATTTTTCGCAGCATAATCAATCCCCAGAACGAAATCAACTCCTGCGCGCATCCAGTTATGAAGATCCCCTGCAACTCCGCACGCTACATCCATCAGCGTTTTTCCACCGGACAGCCCCGCCCTATAGAGAATCTCTCCGCGAATATAACGCCCATGAAACTTCTTCATACCCTCTACCAAGGCCTCGTCGATAACAGGCTCTTCGCGGTCAAAGTATTTACGCGCAGAACCCGACGAATCACGACGAATAGCCGCCATCTCCTCGTCCGTTGGCTGATCCGCACCCGTTTTAATCATGGATGCCGTGACTGGGTCGTGAATACTATTCCACGCATCCTCTGCCACTCCCTCTGAATTGAGAGTTCGACTCAGCGTCCCCCGCTGTAGACGCTCCGTTTTATCCATACGCACTCGTAGGGGCTTCCAGCGCCATCCAGGAGGTTGCGCCGGGTCATATGCCATTTCCACAATCGTTTTATCTTGTATAGGTTCTTCCGTGTCTTCTGTCATAATATATTGCTCTCCCGTATCAGGGTCGGTTTGAATAGGAAGACGACATATGGCCGCCATAGGATCTGGAAACTCTTTGGGTGTAAATATAACAGGCTTATATTCTTTCTTTCCTTTTGCCCCATACGGCGTGCGGTCGCGTTTGGGCATATCACGCCGATTCAGAATAATATCACGCGCATTTTCCGTATTAGAACCCACGTATAAACGAAGTGTCTTATAGTTCACTGTTTCAGCAGACGGACCTGGTTTGATTCCTGCAATCACCTTATCCTGTGTTTTAGAACCTGTTTGTTTCTCTGTCACCACCAGAAAGTCAATTGTATTATCTTCGGCCGGCTTCCATTTGAACTGTTCCCAAAAGGTGGCGGCAGGGCGTTCAGGAAGAGGTAGCGCATTGGGAGTAAAGATGAGACCGTCTGTATAATAGGGTCTTGCGGCCGCCAATACTCGCGCCGCCATACGAAAGATACTATCATTCCCCGCCTTTGCAAAGAAGTATTCTTTTGCGGCAACCTGGAGTTTTGTTGTAGGCGTCAACCCAGGAGTCATAACTTTCGGCCCCTCGTCCTTATTCCATGTGGTAATCCAGGATTTGAGCTGGTAATGTCGGCTGTCTTCTGGAGGAGGTGCAATAGGAGGCGGTTCTCCCTCTACTAGAAGCGTTGCGCCAGCTTCAAATGGAAACTGACTCACATTCCGTTTATCCGTCATATATAGAATATCAAAGACTAGAAACTGCTGCATAGGTTTGGGCGGGTCATCCTTTGTCTGCGTTACCCATTCACCATCTACAAGAGACAGGCGCAGTGCAAGATTGCGAAGACCTGTTCTATACACATTCATTCCCATGTCAATGAGATACAAGTCTCCTTTTGCGTCTACGAAACCCATGCAACGAAGTCCATCCGCCTTGTCCGTCACATTATAGCCATCGCGTATATTCGGCGTCTTAGCAGTTCGCTCTTTGACAAAGTTCTCCTTTCGAAGTGTGCGCAAGGCGGGGCCACGGAAGAGATCGGAACCAGTCAACTCGCGGTAGGCTGCAAGAACTTTCTTCCGCGTTTCTTTGCGAATGAGAACGGTATTCTTTTGAATTCCGCGAAGCACTTCGCCAATACCGCGAATGAGCCGCTTCATCGCAATATCCGCCGTATCACCCGGAAGATGCTCCAACTCGACTTCAATCTCATAGTTGGGGGCGTTCATCATGACATCCTGATCGCGAAAGGCGCGCTGCCATCGGAACTCCCCACTCCGCAGCTTCGCAGTCGCCCTCACAATAGACATGTCAATACGAATACCATCGGAATGAAACGACCAGCGCCGAATCATACGAAACGCCTTGCGTTGTTGAGCCCATGTTTCTAATAGCTTTTTCACGGATGCATCTGTTTGCGCCATATCACGCTCTCGACGAACTTTAATGCGCGTATCATAATCTTCCAAATCAATCTGCGCGTCGGCGGTGGCACGGTCTTTAATCATGACAGTATAAGGCTTACCGGTCATCGTATCATCCTTACAATAGGCCTGAATAACTCCAAGACTTGTTATAGTGAAGCGCACGTGTTCCGGGGTGATAACTGTAAGGCGATCTTCTTGGGGAAGGGACGCATACCCTTTGGCACGAAGCCGCTGAGCCACCGCCAGAAAGGTGGTGGAATCCACCTCTCCTGTTGCGCCAAATGTTGCCTCCAGCTCATATTCGGGATGTGTAATCCATTCTTCCACTTTTTTCTTAATATTTTCGGCCTCCGCTGAAAAGAGTTCCATAGGACCGAGTTCTAATACCTTGTATCGTTTTAGCTTTGGGTGTCCTAGCCAATTTTACTAGCAAGTGCTAAAGGTAAGAACACTCGAGGAGTATTCTTACCTTAAGACTGACATCGATTGTAACGTATTATATCTGGTTCTATATATATTACATCACAGATATCCAAACTATAACTTTGGAGAATATTGGTTAGATACTATTTTTGGAACGGCGAGTTCTTGAATGAGAGCGAGGCTTGCGAGTCTTTGATTGAGAGCGTGAATGAGTTCGAGTTCTACGCGCACCACCTGCCCTTTGTGCAAGTTGTATTCCAAGTTTTTGTGTGGGCAGAAACGTATAACATATTTCGTGTGTATGGTGGGCGGGGCGGAATGATGTTCGTGTATTAAATTAGCGGGTTCTCTTTCTTGTTTTCAATGTTCTCTTTCCTTTTTTCAATCGCAACGTTCCTCCACTTTTCTTACCGAATAATCTGGCTAGAAAGCTTTTACGTTTATTAGCTAGTTCGGGTGACCTAGTCACAATTTGTGGGGGGTACACCTTTTCTAATAGATTCTCATTCCCATTATTATTCCCATTATTCTTCTCATTCCCATTATTATTTGGAAATTTATTGAATAATTCATGTATTCTTTCTGATAATAGTTCTATAATGGCTGGTTTTTTTGCTAAGAAATATGCGCTTATTCCTTTCTTATTTTTTAATCTTGGGTCTGCTCCCGCTTTTAACAGCTCACGGACTATTTCTAGGTCGCCCTTCTCACTCTCACAGGCAAACATCAGAGCAGTGTAGCCATCCTTACTCTTAGCATTCACATCGGGATCACGCTCATTGTCACACAGATACTTCACGATAACCTCATTGCCCGTCGCACTCGCTACCATCAAAGCGGTGATGCCATCCTTACTCTTAGCATCCACTTTGGCACCTAGTCTATACAGCTTATAGAAGACCTCCAATTTGCCCTCGTGAGTCGCTATCATCAGAGCGGTGAAGCCATCCTTATCCTCAGCATTCACGTCGGCCCCCTCATCTATAAGCTCTTGAATCTCATTATTGTTCTCCTTACCATATTCATCACTTGCAATTGCTTTTAAAAGTTGTTCATCCAGGTTCTTCGAGGAGTTATTAGAACCAGGCATTTTCTATATGTACCGCTTTATTAAAAATCCGCAGATTAGGGCTGCCGGTAATGGTAAAATCGAATAGCATTACCGACCTTAAAAAAAACAAAAAAATCTTCCTTGGCTGGATATACCACCACATATAATGTGCCGAGATACCTAGTTTATGTGTGGGCAGAAACGTATAACATATTTCGTGTGTATGGTGGGCGGGGCGGAATGATGTTCGCGTATTAAATTAGTGGGTTCTCTTTTCTTTTTTCAATCGCAACGTTCCTCCACCAGTCTTTGACTTACTGCGTCGTGTCTTTGATCGAGAGCGTGAATGAGTTCGAGGTTTGGGCACACTACTTGCCCTTATCGTCTCACCCACCGTTGGAATATCTGTATCATTGTTCATATAAAATTTATAACCATAGTCAATCTCCTGTCGCTTATCATAATGGTATTCTTCATATGCAAACGTTTTACCACTATTATCTGTAAACCTACGAAATGTTGTAGTTTCAGGTGAAAGACCCTTATATGTACAGTCTTTTTCTACATTCGTTACTTTCTTTCCCCTTATTCCAACTAAAGTATATGTATGGCCTTTTTGTAATTGATTAGGTGATATAGGCATCTCTATTTTAGATATATACTTTTCCCAACGCCGCAATAGCCTCCGCACGTCCTAACGCGGCCGCCCAATCTGCCTTTTTCGGTTTATCTAATCGTGGCCCTAAACCCGTCCCGCGCTGGGCCATTTTACTTTTAATCTCTTCCAGGGTCCCTTCCGCCTCGGGCCAATCAATCTTCCATCCTTCGCGTTCCCTGTCACCAACCCATGCGGCAATTCCAACACCTACAGAAGACTCTCCCCTGGCATGAAGAACGGCACGAGACCCAGCCGTGCCTCCCCAGACGGGAAGTTCCGTAGACCACGTCCGTGGATCCGCGGGAAAAAATCGCACCTTCTTATTCGCCTCATCCACAGACACTTTTTGATATCCAAACAAGGCACACATTCCAATATCGAGCTCATGTGTATCCATAGGTGGCGAGACAGCAGACGTCTGCTGTGCCGCAACCTGCTCTAAAATCTTTTTGCGCTGCCATTTAATACCACGAAGCTCCGCATCCGCCCTCTCCGTAATCTTTAAAATCATATCACGCAGAATGGTTCTACGAACAGGCGGTGTGGCCGCCCGGAATTCGGGATTCGTCTTCCACAGATATAGACTCACGGGTCCAGGTGGCTCGAGAGGTGTAGGTGACCAGCCTCCAGGGAGGGTCGCAGGCGCCTCATGCCCTTCCTGTGTATCCGATACCACGGAAATCTCTATCGGAAACACTTTGAGCGTCCGATGGGGATTCTGTGTAGCCCATGTTTGAATTCTGCGTAACACTTCCATTCCTATATGGAATAGCGGGAGAGCTTTAGTAGGGTCAGCTGTCCCTATCAAGGGCTTCTTGCGCCTTTCGTTCCTCTTCCTCTCGTAAAGCAAAGTCGTCGCGCATCTTATTGCAGAACTCAATAAACTTTTGAAGTTCAGCAAAGACGTCCGCCGGAAGTTTACAAAGATCAAAAAAAACTCCATTGCTATTTTCGCTAAACTCGGCTTTTGCATTTTTCAGGATTTTATAAATTTCCTCCAGTTCTGATTTAGATAGTGTTCGAATATACTCTAATGCTTTTCTACGTTCATCATATTCTGCATTTGATAATGCAGCGGCGGCAGCACTCATTCTATTCTACTTCTTTCTCTGCTGTATCATCCTCTTCCGCGGCAAATGCATCTGCCAACTCATTTTCATCCGAGTCTTCCTCTGTATCCTCGGGGCTAGGAACCGTCTTCACAGGTATCGGTTTGACCACATTCTTTGCGGGAGCGGGGGCAGCTCCGATGACAGACCGGAACATACCCACGCTCAGAATATATGGGTCATTCACCTGAAAGCGGGACTTTTTGATTTCTACTTCCACCGTTTGACCAATCTCGACGGCCTCAAACGCTTCATCACCGATATGTAGATCGCGAGGAATAATCACACGAATAGCATCTTTATATGAGACGTAAATCCCCATTTTATTTTTTCGTATAACTTCACCTTCTAAAACGGTTCCGTCGGGGGGATTTAAGACACTTCCTTCCGCTTGAATGTGAAAGAGTATACTTCCCGTGAAGAGCCCCTTTTCCAAATGTCCCATGGACCTCGAAAGAACTTTTATTGTGCCGGGTTGAACAAAACCATCCCGTGAACAACGCCCCTCCAGTTTTGCCTGCAGTTTATTTTGAAGAACTGTTTCAATCGAATCAATCTTCATCCGCATATCTTTGGGCGTTAAGGCAATCTGTTCTTCAAACACTGCATTGTATTCCATCCTATACACTCCTATCAACTTAGAATATACTCAATTTTACCCTTGCGCACTTACTTACTCCCTTTATGGTCCGATTTCAAAGCAGCAACTGGGCGATAAAAGTATCGCCTTCCCCCCGTTTTTACTTGTAAGAAATCAATCATACGTAAAATGATATTTTTCAAGGCACAGGCTCGAACGGCATTTTCAAATGTGCGCGTTTTGAACAAATGTTTCCCCTTTTTTGCATATTGTGTCGCTCGGACAGGGGGTAGTATCATTTCCTTTTCAAACTTTTTGCCGGCTGCTTTTGCGGCCTCCTTGGCCTCATTTTCTTGGCGTCGTTTGATAGCCTTTTCATCCAAATATTCATCTTTCAAGATAAATGTAGGATATCCATCCGCTTCCATCAACTTTGCAATATCTTTTAGCATGCGAATATGAAATGATATGGTGCTTACTATGGAGCATTCACCCCCCTTTTCAGGTTTTGTTCCAGGGGGGACAGGCCGTTCATTTGTTTTAAATACAAGCCGACCCTCCTTCCCTTTTGGAACTATAAACCCATAGATTGGCGCAGTAGTGCTCGAATCTGCCTTTAGAGTATGAAAGGGGTCTGCCTCATTCGTATCAAAGATTCGGCTCACGGCCTCTGAACAGGGCACTTTTCCGCAATAGTATTTCATACCACCTGTAGAAATATCTATAACACGATAACTCGTAGTCCCCCCCTTTACAAGAACTTGGCCACCGGATTTTGCTATTGCATTTGCAATAGCGTCGTCCGTTGAAAGGAGTTGGAGTTGTTCATTGGGTCGAAGACTTTCATCCCAGACCATTCCCAAAAGAGATTCCGATAAAGCTATCAAATAATTACGGCGATTTTCTTCTGTAAACTCCGTAGACTTATGAATGTATTCATATAGCCAGTTAATCATGATGAGTTGATCATTTTCGCGGAACTCTGCATCCCCTGCATACCGTTCTGAAATCGCTTTTTGCAAGGATTCGGGAATATCTTCCAAGGGGGCTTTGGACTCGGAAATGGCAATAGCCCATTCTTTAATGTTTCGCCAAAAACTAGGAAGAGTGCCCTCTTGGATAGGGGCGACTACCAACGGGGTTTCTGCCGTAGTTGGTTCAGGTGCCTTTGCAGCCGCCTCCGAAAGAGGTTTTACTTTTATAGTTGTGGGATCAAACATATCTCGTTTTACAGGTACATCTGCTACCCGAAGCGCCAAAGGAACCCGTATATCATTCAAATAATCTGGCTGGAACATGTAATATCCATTCCGATACACAATATATCCATCAATCATTTTACCCGACTTGTGTACAGGCATTTGGACTCGAAACGATGGATTTCCTACAATATCTGCAAGCAATCCTGAAACGGCCCTCGTAGGAATAGACATCTTCTTCATTATATCGTGTATGTGTTCCAATGAAAATACGGGTTGTTCTCGTTGTTGAAACATCTTTCGTATAGCCGACCGCAATTCACTTTCTCGCCATTTTACACTATAATCATCATAACTGCTCATATCAAGGGGTGTATCGGCATCCACCGGTTTTGCACATTCATACTCGCACGTTTCAATCCAATCGCACACATTTGTAAAGGGTGTATCATTAATATTTACTTCTTCGCGAACCGTCCCCTGTGCGTCTACATGTCTTTGTGTCGCTAATCCGGTGACAAGAATGGCATCCCGATTCAGATTACAATCGAGGGCATATTCCTTTAATACACGTGTCACGCGCCCCACTTGCATGGCTTTTGACATTGCATTCCGATACATATACATATCCGCTGTTTCGGTATCCTGCTCTCCGCCGAATGAGTTTACGAGTAAGTGAATCGTGCAGTTCCGTTCATCCTCATCCATAAGTGAATGTGAACATGTACGAATCCCACGACCCAGCACTTGCTCCATTTTATTCAGGTGAAACCAACTGTCAAATACGTATATTTCGCGCACAAATCGGAAATCAATGCCTTCGGATGCTACTTGCGAGCCAATGATGATTTTAACTTCGCGCCCATCCATATTCGTTTTTGCCCGCGCGGCTTGAATTGCTTTTGCATTGTTGGGAGACAGATTTGCACGCCCCGTAATCAGAATATATTTTGCCGGAATGAATTTATGCCCCGCACCTCCATGATTCTTTTCACGCTTCGGGCATAGAGCGCATTGACGCCCCTGATCATCCTGAATACCATTCATAAGAAGTGGTTTCCGATCTCCCCAAGGAGTATAGCCATTTGCTTCTAGCGCGAGTGCTAATGTAAGCGCCCCTGATTTAATAAACCGACTATAAATGAAAATCACCCCTTTGGCGGTTTGTGTGCGCTGCAGCGTGAACTTTGCTTTAGGAGATGCCGTGCCAAGATTCTCGCGCAATAGCCAACTACTATTTCCGCGCGAACGAAACTGGGATACTCCTCCTACATCCTCAAAACACCCGTCGAATCCCCCGTCCCGAATCTGAACTCCCCCCTCGGTTGGAAAAAGCCAGTTACCGGATTGCACCATTTCATCAATACTCCCTACACCTAGGCCACCGGCTTCAATGGCTTCTTCGGAAATTTTCAAATATTCATTCATAGACCCCCCTTCAAACGAAACTGGAATGATGGGAAGTCGCGTCATACGTTCGCGTTGCTCTACAGGTATAGGCTTCGCGTCGGGACTATTCTCAGGCCAGGCATCCAATATAGGAGTGTTCATGGGTTGTAGGCGCACAGGAAAGGAGAGAGGATTCTCACCGCGCATGAAACTAACATAGGCATTCGCCGCAGCGCCCAGAATCTCCTTTCCACTTTTTCGCCCAGGCTCCCCTTTTATAAAGGCCCCTGTCAACGGAGTAAAAATATCCCTTTCGGAGAGAGTCACTTTCTTATCATTCATGAGTAAGAGGTTTAATAAAAAAATGATTTCCTTATACGAGTTATACATGGGAGTTCCTGTCATTAAGAGAAGTTTCATCCCTTCCGATGCATGTAGCACTTTTATGAGACTCGGTGTTAATCTCTTACCCGCCTGAGACTCTGTCAGCTCCATATCCCCCCCAGGATTATCTGTATCATCGTCCATCGATTCACCAGGAGTATCACGCAAATTGTGCGCCTCATCAATAATCACCAAACGCCCGCCAAACTCACGTCGAAGGATACGATCCCGCTGCATAATTGCCGCTTCTTCATCAAGCCCTTTTGGGACTCGTTTTATAAGATCATCAATCATTCTATGAAACTGGATATACCCCATGAACAGATACCGTGTCTGTATGGATTGAGATATACGCCGAATAACTACGTCGCGGTCGCGTTCCAACTCGCTTCCCGTGCGTTTCAAATACCCATTTCCCGTACACCCTTTTGCCGTATTAGGAGTATCCCCCTCTCCTATTTGCAGAGCTTCGTCGTCAAATATAGTTCTCCGAAATCCGGGCTGAATATTTCTAGGCGATATAATAATTACTTGTTTACGAGGATACGTCGCTAAAAAGTTTTCAGCGACAGTAATGGCTGCACACGTTTTACCAACACCTACTCCGTGATAAAGTAATGCAGATTGATATGGGCATTGAGGAGATAAATACCGGCCTATAAAACGCTGCACCGGTGTTAACTCAAACTCCTTTTCAGGATCGCACGGATTTACATTCTTTTTTTTCTGTTCTGCAATACTTTCTTGCCTATTTTCGGCAAACTCCTGTTTACGCATCAACTTTTCTATAAATCGCGGATCATCTGTATCAGGATAAAGGCCGGCATATTCTTCCCATGCATCTGTTTCCCGCATGACCCTAGGATACAGGCCCATATCGCCGGCTTTTTCAAAAAGTTTGTCTCGTTCTTCTATTGGAAGAGTATGCCATTTCCGAAGAATATCTTCTGTGTGTGTTTCAACAGACATCTATCCTATATTGATTTTTTCAAATCTATATTTGTTACCGCAAGGGGACAATATTTTGTTAAAAGAGTATGAACCCGGAGCAACACTTCCCGTTTTTCTGGATTTTCAGGGCGAATATATTCAACCGCTTCGTCAAATGGTAACCATCGTATCGCACTCACTTCTTGTTTAATATGCTTATTCGTCAATGCAGCCTGTTCAATCGGTTCTTCTCCAAGCCCTGCAGGCGCATATGCAATATAATATTTATGACAATATTGAATACTATTGGTCCCGTAAAATATTTCTCGTATAGGCTCCATATTGCGAATAGGATATATTTCCTTTTCGTATATGTTTGTCTCTTCCCAAAGTTCCCTCATTGCACAGTTATATTCGGATTCCCCATTTTCGCGTCGCCCTTTTGGAAATCCCCATTCGGGTGTTTCCCACGGCCCTCCACAGTCTTTTATTAAATCTGCAAGAATCGGCTGTATGGTTTCCAACTTTTGACGCGCAATTTCCTTTTCATTTTTATAGTTATGGGAACCCTCTTGGGGAGGCCCCCAGAGGCTTTCCCATAATGTATCAAAACTTTGAGTAAGAAGTTTGATACGCTCTTCCGCCGTTGTATGCGAAAGATGTTGTTTTATATATTCATTGTCATTTGTGCGATATTTCCCTCGCATAATTTCAATAAACGCAATGGTATCTTTACGCTGAATTAAGAGATATTCAATATTTTGTTGAAGGCCTTCGATTCCGGTGGTGTTTCCTTGAAGAAGTGCATTCGCCTGATTCCACCCTCCCCGTAGACGAAATAGAATAACTCCATAACTTGTAATAGGCTGGTGGCAAATTTTGGATACATGGCCTATTTGGGAACAGTTTGTGCATGTCACGGTTGTGGGTGTAAATATTTTGTATTGTTTCATGTGTATGAAACACTGCTATTAGGTATACTTTCCACGCGTTTAGGCACACTTTAAAGATACATCGCATATATAGCAGAAAATATGCGATTCCCTCCGAATGTCTGGGGACCTATATTTTGGCATACGATTCATGTAGTTGCACTTTCATATCCCAGCAACCCGACATATGCGCAAAAGCGGGCGGCAAAAGAGTTTTATGAAAGTATGACAGAGTTGATACCCTGTCCCATATGCCGTGAGCATTATAAACAACATTTACAAAAGTTGCCTATATCGCCTCACCTGGATCGCCGCGATGATTTGTTTCGCTGGACAGTTCGGCTTCATAATGAGGTAAATACATTATTGGGTAAACCCACAATCACCGAGATAGAATCTATCAACTTTTATACACGTATTGGGGCAAGGGAAAAGAGCCCTTTTATTACAAATGTTGATTTTGAAGAGATTGATTCACGGTCTATGATGAAGGGGGCGGTGCTGGGGGCGGGTGTCGTGGCGATAGCAGGGGGTCTTTTATGGTGGACGACGCAAGGTGAGAAACTCTAAATCGACTCCTTGACATATTATTTTTCTTATGTATATGTACATGCATATTGACAATATTGCCATTCTAATTCCTATTCACCCGCCTAACTATCATTATATGTATAATCTAATCAATAAACTAAAAGAGCATGATATTCATATTGATATATGTCTAGTATTTTCAAATAATACGGAGTATGATAGATTTACTATGAAAAACGAAATAAAACCTATTGTATGTGAACCTTTTGAAACAAAATCAATAATTACATATAAGAAATTTTTTGGACTCAAACATCTAGCCGATTCGAAATATGAGTATATAGTTTGTTGCGACAGTGAAATAGATATTATACCCACTAACTTTACAAGTGAAAATATGAACAATAAAATAAAACAGATATTTGATACTAAAACAATTTATGCGGGTGATACAAACGGGAACTGTCTAACGAAACGAATAACAAAGAATTGTGCTTCATTATTTCCGGAAAAAATGAAATACCTTGAAGATGTAACAAAAAACTTTACTCTTTATTTTTGGTGGAGCGATTTACCAGTGTATAGACGAGCCGATATACACCCTTTTTTAAATATGATTACGTATGATGCGATTATCTGGGATCATTTTGACTATATCATTTATCAATTTTATTTAATACTATACCATGGGTTTGAAATTATAAATACGACTCCTATAACAAAGTTACAATGGTCTATTGAAACATTACTTACAAATGATATAGATATACTGAATAAGTTACTGGATATTAACTACGGATTTAGTTGGAATAGAAGAAGTTTTTATAATTTAAATAAAGAGTTTATAGAATCTCAAAAGGGGTTTCTAATATATCATTTGGATAGAAAATAGTCAGTGTGTTACCGGCAACTACTTAGATCTCTGAAGGGTGTGGGCATACGTTATAAATCTCTAACGATGGAGTAGGATGGTGGCACACTCAAAAAGAGGAGTAAGTCGAAAAGCAAAGCATTATAAGCCAGAAATCTATGAAGGGTTGCAGATACCTGAAGGTCACGCAAAGGAGTTAAAGCTGAAAGTTCGCGAACTAACATTGAAGCCACAGCTTACGGAGGATGAAATAAAGGGGCGAGAGGGCACCTATTTTACAGAAAAGGATGCGAATGAGATTCTGGACGAGGATGTAGATGTATACGGTATCGATCCATCCAGTGGCGAAAAGAAGTTACTCGCACGTTTTCGCAAACACGTATTGCCGAATGATTTGATAAAAATCGGGTGGGAAGCATATTATCAAACGGCGGCATCCTCGCGAAATCGCGGAGCAGCTGCAGGGCCTATTCAACATGATTCCAACTATTGGAAAAAGCGGAAGCCTGTGGAAGTGAATGGTTGGTCTGCGAGGTATAAACAAAACGGGAAACTTTCCAAAATGCGCGTGAATAATAATGTGTTCAGTTCCGTCTTAGGATATTTCGAAGAAACACCTTTTATGGGCCTTCCATGTCGCCTGACTTCTTATACACAAAAGTATTTCGAGCAATATAAACATGGATTACCTTATATTGAGGCGATTGATTCCGTATTTAAACGCCTGATTCCGGACAAACATGCAAAACAACTTTCCGCTGCCTCTGAGAAATCGCGCTATCGCATTACTAAAACGGCGTTTTCATCGATTACGGTGAATAGAAACTTTCGCACAGCCCTACATGTAGATGCAGGGGATTTTAAAGAGGGGTATGGAAATCTGTCTGTAATTGAGCGGGGTCGTTATACAGGTGGAGCAACAATTCTACCGAGATATAAAATCGGATTTAATGTGCGAACGGGAGATTTTCTTGCAATGGATGTGCACGAATGGCACTGTAATACCGAAATGATAGAAACAGATGCTGATAAAAAATATAATAGGGCGCTTCCAAAAATACACAACAACTCATCAGATACGGGCACATTGGGTGGAGACCAACTGTTTACTCGTATTTCGTTTGTATGTTATTTGCGCGAAAAACTACGTGGGTGCAAAATGAAAGATACACAGGCATATTATGATCGTATTCAATTTCATCCTGAACATGGGGATATGAAAAAAAGAAAGACGCGGAAGGCGTGATGTGAAGATAGAATATGAATTTTAGATGCATGAATTTCGTTGCTTGTGGTAGCAAGGAAATGTATGCATCTCATTTACCAACATGGAATAAATCCACGCAACCCTCTGTTCTTCTCCAAAGTGTCTTGAATAAGAGGCCAGTCATGCAGGCGCCGCAGACTACAACTACGTATGGAAACATATTGCAAAGCGTTTTTTATATGGCATTGATTGTATTCATACTCTTTTTAGCACTGGTGTTTGTTCATTTTACAATAACACCGGTATTTTCTTTCAATCCAAGTGATAGTGGTTTTATTCCTATACCAACTGTCTCCGACATTCAAACTGATTTTACGGCTTCACCCGCACCATCTGATAAAAGTGCGAATTTTAAGGATATCCCTGCATATTCGTATACAATTGGAATGGACTTGTATCTGAGTGGTTCCTTTTATGTATCTCCAGCGCCTCGTATACTCTTATATAGGGGGAAAACGAGTGTCGTCACACCCGCAAGTCCTGGTGTAGGAATCACAACGAGTCCTGTATCACAGGACTTTGGATTACCCACTTCTGTCGATACATCTCAACCCAGCACGACGAATGCCTGTCCTACACCTAGTCCTGGTTCTGGCACAGGTTCTGGTTCTGGCACTGGCACTGGTTCTGGCACTGGCACTAGTCCTGCTTCTGGCACTGGTCCTGGCACAGGTTCTGGCACTGTTCCTACCCCTGTTTCTAACAATAATATTTTTACATATTTTCCTGATACAAATATTATTCTATGGCTTGATTCCATGAAAAATGATTTGAATGTTACTGTTATTACTAGCGAAGATGGTACGGCAGCCAAGGCACAACTACAAACAATGGCACCTATTGAAAATATTCCTATGAAAGAAGTTATTCGGCTCACAGTGATTTTTACGCAAAAGTTTGTGGAAGTCTATATCAATGGTGCACTCGAAAAAACAATGACACTACATAATCCTCCAATGCCCGTATCAGATGCATCCATGTTTTATCCACCGACATCCAATGTGATGCCAAGCGCATTTTTAGCAAACCTTACTTTCTGGCCTAGAGTATTAACTGTACGCGAAATAGCTTCGAATGGGGATCCTATAGCAAGTGATTCATTTTTTTCAAAGAGTGCATTATAAGTAGATGGATTTGGGTAAAGCAATTGTTCCTAGCATGACATCACATAATATATCCATATTTGCATGGTTTACATCGATACGTATGGGCTATATTCTCCTCGCAATTCTATTTGTTATAGTTCTAGTAATGTATTTCAGTCCTAGCTATGTTCCAAAAATTCAAGTAAGCGCCATAGGCCCTTTTTCGCTCGGTTCTGAAACATCAATGATTGATGCTGATACAGCGTCCACGTTTTACACGGATACAGATGGAAGTTTTTCTGCCTTTGTATATTTGAGCCCTATGAATCGAACAGGTGCATATGCAAAATGCGGGACAAATCCAAATCAGGCATCCTGTGAAGATGGAACGTTTGTTCCCTGCCCATGCGACCCTGCAACGAATAACTGTTCTATTTGCAATCATTCAGGATATAAATCCATATTTAATATTGCAGGCGTTGTAGGATTTGAAGTATTAAATGCCCCGGATGCAAGTCGTCAAGGGAAGGCTATGTCGCAACTGATTGTGCAAACGGAAGGCCCCCCCGTATCAGCTGGCTCTACAAACTCTCAAAAATATATTGAAACATTGCAAGTCCCCCCGATTCCTATTCAAAAGTGGACAATGGTAACCGTGGGTCGCGAGGGCCGGCGGTTTGATATATATTACAATGATATTCTTGTCTTGTCACAAAAAACAATGTATATGCCAATATCGAATAAATCAAATACAAACTACAAAGGTGTTACCTCCGGGTCTGATGAACTTATAGGGCAAATTGCTATGGCGAATCTATATACGAATCGTATAAGTAGCGGCGAGATTCGTATCATATATAAGACGTTCTCCGATACACGAGGAAGGCCTTATTTGAATTCCGGTTCAACACTCGGGCTGTCTACGACGGCCCCCCCCTCCGAAATGATTAATAGGGTTGGACTAAATCCTTCCGCCGAATCTACATCCATCGGTTCTACATTGAGTGGCATAAGTGTATGCCCAGGAGGATGCTTCGACCCCCCTCCTATTCGTGCCGCATCCCCCTTATATCAATGGTCCACACCCTATGCCTGAGTCTTTTTGGGACGTATCTATGCCGTTTACTATTTTATGTAGTTGCCCTGCATAAAATAGTGAACCACAGTGCCATGAATATTAAATTTGATACTTCACGGTAGAGAAATATGGGAACGTCAGTATCCTCTATGGTAGGATTTAATAAATCTGCATCGGGGCCTTCCACATCAAATCTAGGAGCATCTATGGCCGCATCTATGGCTACAGCACAGCCTGTAAAAAGCTCAAGTGGATTTTCAATCATAACTATGATTTTTCTTGTAATAGGGTTCATTGTTATATATTATATGTATCGCTATTTATATACATCTTCGAGTGATAAACTTATACCTATTCTTACACAAAAACGTGCTGCTGATTCGGCGCCTGATAATCTTCCAAAAATCCCTACTCCCTATGAGGGTGGGGAGTATTCTGTAAATATATGGATATATGTGAACAGTTATAATAAGAATCTAAATACACGAAAGCACATTTTCGAACTGCAGGGTGACTATTTTTCAAGTCTTTTAGTTGGCTTGGGTGCATTTAATAATACATTGATGGTAAGGACGCATACGCAGAATCCGAGTGCAGAAGGGTTTCAATCGGGCTTTGGATCTGGGAAGGGATATAAGTTGATTGAAGCTACCGACGGATTTCAGTCTGGAGCTGGATCTGGATCTGGATCTGGATCTGGAATGACGAATGCCAGCGCCCCGCGCCCCAGCGCGACACCAACTGCTTCCGCTGTTCCTCCCAATGCCTCTGGAAATATTGGAAATCTCTCTGTTGGAGTTGTGAAAACACTCTTCACGCCTTTAGCGATGAATGATTCCCTTTTAACAAGTCCTCCTACATGCGATCTTCCCGAAGTGGACCTTCAGCGCTGGACACTGATTACGGTTGTTCTCAATGGTCGCACAATAGATGTATATTTAGATGGCAAGCTTCGCCGCTCATGTATGGCATCTTCTTATTTTAGAGTGGACCCTACGGGGGTTCGTGCAAATATTACTGATTTTGGCGGATTTGATGGATATACAGGATATACGGCAGTTGCAAACTATGCGATGAATCCAGATGAAATTTATAGGGCCTATTTGTCTGGACCAAATGGACTCAGTAGCACTGACATTTTTTCCTGGTTTATTTCACTTTTTAAAGGTTCCTCTTAGACCAACCCTCATTGCAAATGAATATGGTCAGTCACCCCTGATAGTATTCAAGGTAGAACACCCATTTTTAATCTTCAGAGGTCTAACTAGAAGATGCAGAGCATATCTGATCAACCAAAACTCTTAAGCGGGCCGCCCAATCCTATAAGTTCTTCCGGCCAGGTGGTGAGTAGTCTTATGATGGTAGGATTGGTGTTACTTATCACCATTGTTTTTGAAATGTTATACAAAACGACACTTGATGCGCGAAATCGTTTTTATACCGTTGTCGATTATACTGCGAACTCGAGTGATGCAACCATCACAATTCAACAAGATGCTTCCAAATATAGTGACGCAAAGCCGATTGGATTCTCTATGAATGAACGCACCGGGATTGAGTTCGGATATTCAGTATTTATTTACGCGGATCCCGCCACATTTTCAGGCTCTTCTACATTCAAACATGTCTTTCATAAGGGATATACGATGCCTTGGCCTTTAATGGGTCCGGGCGTATTTTTCCATTCTGATACAAACACCTTACGCGTAATCATGAATACATATAAGAATCCATTTACATATGCGGATGTTAAGAATATTCCTGTGCAAAAGTGGTTTCATTTAGTGTTAAATAGTTACAAGGGGGGCCTTGATATTTTTATCAATGGAAATCTGGCGAATCGTATATCTTTTAAGGATACGCTGCCATATCAAAACTTTCAGAATATTGTCCTTTTTTCAACAATTAACTCAAATAGTCTTCGTGGATCAGGAATACCCTCGTTGAATGGAGAGGATTTCCAAATAGAAGGTTCTTTTAAAGGATATGTTTCAAATCTTACATATGCCCGGTATGCCCTTTCTATGAATGAGATTCAAGCCATTATGGCGGCAGGACCTTCGTCTACTGTAAAAATAAAGCAGTTGGATGCGCCCCCCTATATGGGTGATGATTGGTGGGCAAATAGCACATAAGTATGGCATTTGCCAGTACCCCGCAAATGTTCCAAACCGCTTAAGCATAATCTCTTCTATTCCAGTAAGGATTCAGAAGAGACTATGGCCGGTGGAGGATTATTAGCATTAGTTGCATATGGTGCGCAAAACGTGCTTTTAAGTGGCAATCCCCAAATGACGTATTTTTATAAGGCATTTAAGCGATATTCTCATTTTGCAATGGAAAGTATCACAATTCCCTTAGAGGGGCCGAATGAACTTTCGTTCGATCAGCCGATACAACTCCGGGCAAAAATACCTCGATATGGTGATTTATTATCCGATATGATTTTTACATTTACGATACCCGATATTTATAGCAAATATATCACGCCTCAACCCCCACCGGGCCGTATATCTCAGTGGGAGTTTCAATGGGTTCGCTATATAGGCGCATCCATTATTCAAAACGCAGCATTTTTTGTAGGGGGTCAAAAGATTCAAGAGTTTGACGGCTCCTATTTATTAAGTCGTGCATTGCTTGATGTAGATCAAGATGCTTTTCTTAAATGGAAATATCTTGTGGGGGATACACCTGAGCTTACAGAGCCTGCATCGGGCGCATATGCCGGTGGTTCTATGCATCTAGGATATCCGAGTGTCATTACAAATCCTACTACAGCAACTCAGGTAAATCGCCCTTCCATCATGGGGCGTAATATTCATATTCCTCTTTCTTTCTGGTTTACGGAGGCTCCTTCGCAGGCCCTTCCTCTGATAGGTCTGCAGCTTCATGAATGTGAAATACGCCTTACACTAAACCCCATTTCACAACTATACACGGTAAACGATGCATCTGGATATCGTGTGAATCCAAACTTTATAATGAATGCTACATCGGAACAAATACGCAATAATACACCCAACTATTCAGTATCCAATACTAGTTTAGCTCAAATACGATATTTTCTCACAGATATCAATGCCGCTGTCCCGGCATTGAACAGTTGGTTTATAAACCCTATACTGCAGGGAACATTCATTTATCTTCCAAAAGAGGAGCAGCAAATCTTTGCCAC
Source organism: bacterium (assembly GCA_009924895.1). Lineage (GTDB taxonomy): Bacteria > Patescibacteriota > Minisyncoccia > Phycocordibacterales > UBA2100 > UBA10103. Next base: position 22,967 of record RFQR01000006.1, on the reverse strand, counting down.
GCGCCCCCTCAGCTATATGATTCCACAAGTTACTATATATCCATTTCCAGGACAATATACGCGACAAGTTATTGATTTGCAAACACATAATCCTCTCAGCCGTATTCTATTTATTCAACGTAGGTCTGATGCAGCTGCACGCAATGATTTTGCAAACTTTACGAACTGGTATACATATCCGTATGCACCCTTTTCGCCTACACCAAATATTCTGAATGTTCTTCAACAATCTTCTACGTCAGGTCTTTTCATTCCGAACTCTCAGCAAGATATTATTCGTAATATTCGCATATTATGTGATGGGAATGAAATGCAGGAACTAAAGCCCGTCGATTATTTTACACGCATTTCGACATATAGATATGCGAGGGGGATTGGACAAGACGGACTCCCCCTGTATTCTTTTCAACTAGCTCAATCTCCTACACAAGCTTCAGGATCCATAAATGCAAGTCGTATTCGTAACTTCCAAGTTGACTTGGATGTGTTTCCCCTTCCTGTAAATACCACATATACATATGATATAGATATTTACGTGGAAAATATTAACTGGTTTGAAGTGGTATCAGGCATGGGTGGGCTCAAATATGCTTTATAATTTGGAACATCACGGTAGTATGGCAACGGTGCTATCTTCCTTAGGTGTTACATCACCTGTTCCAGACCCGGCGGCCTATAAAAATGTTATGGATGAAGTTACAAATATGGTAAATGTGCGAAATATGACACAATCCACAATAGACCGTATAAATGCAGCGTTGGACAAGGGAGTTGCGGCGAAACTTCCTCGGACGTATATAGATAAACTAGAGGAAATTGCAAATGAAACGACGAACTTGCAGACGGCAAACTTGGGAGCTGCCGCCACTGCTGCAAAGTTGGGGGATATTGAAAACCGATTGGCAAATACTATAAAGGAACAGGAGGGTGCTATACAAAAACAGCGCACATCTGAATTAAAATCTCTGCAGCATAGGATTGAAAAGCATTTGAAAAATGTGGAGAATACAAATCTAAAAAAAGAGTATGAGAAGCTTTTACATGATGTGAAGGGCGCATTTCTTCAAAATACGAGTATTGAAGAGTTAGGTGAGAGGCTTGCAGAACTGGATGATAAAGATGAAAATGATATGAATAAAGAATTTAACTGGGCGCGATTTCGTGGCCGTATTCTGCGTATTATGATGCGAGGACTATTGATTATAAGTGTTAGCTTCGGAGCCCTGTTTGGTGGAATTATACTGTCCAACGCATTTGCGGAAGATTATTTCTGGGGGATTAAACTCTTTTATTTTATATATGGGGCCGCCTTTTTCCCACTCTCCCTCTTTTATGGAATATATTATAAACCCCACTGGGTTTCTGGACTCATTCCCCTCTATTCTATAGATCTACGTATTGTTCCTACAGTGGCTACAGCCCCTTCCGCTATAAAAAGTGTTGTAGATAAAACCGCTGCCACATCCGATGTCGTGAATATGTTAACAAGTGTCCAAAAGGATTCAAATACCCTTCTAAAGGGTGTTGCAGGCATGTCAAGTATTCAAACGGATGCGGCAAAGGTGCTAACGAGTGTTCAAACGGATGCGGCAAAAGCGCTAACGGGTACGGCGAATGCGCTAACGGCTGTTCAAAAGGATGCGGCGAATGCGCTAACGGCTGTTCAAAAGGATGCGGCGAAGGCGCTAACAGTGCCTCCCCAAAAAGGGGGTGCGGATTTAACACTTTCACAGCAACTGTTTGGATATAAAATTGTAAATCTTACTGCCGTGACTCCAGAACAGAAAAAAAGCCAAGATACGTTGCATAGAATAAGTATTGTTGAAATTGTATTATTGAGTATTGTATCTTTATATTATGGAGTTTCTAACATATTGGGCAAAAGAGCTTTAACGTTTGGCGCATCTGTAAAGTAGTAATGGCACAGCCACCTGCAAAATCACCACAAGAAGCGGCGACATATCCGTTTATTTCGGTGATTACACCTACATATAATCGTAGGAAGTTCATTCCACAGCTTATCAAGATGTATAAAGCGCAAAAATATCCTGCGCATCGAATGGAATGGATTATTTTAGATGATGGATCGGATCCCGTGGGAGATGTATTTGAAAATCTTTCTATACCGAATTTGAAATATATATATACCGCGGAAAAGCAAACAATAGGGGCTAAACGGAATCGTCTCAATAGGGAATCGTGTGGTGATATTCTTATAGCGATGGACGATGACGATTATTATCCGCCTGATAGAGTATCAAGTGTAGTGACTGCGTTTCGGCAACATCCGACAATTGAACTGGCAGGAACATCCGAAGTATATTTATATTATTCGGATATTGAAACGATATACAAACTGGGCCCCTATAATAAAAATCATGCTACAAATGGGACAATGGCTTGGCGACGTTCTTATGCAACTGCGCATACGTATGATGAAACAGTCACGCATGCCGAGGAGCGTTCGTTTTTAGAAGAGTATAAATATCCAATGATTCAATTAAATCCGCTAAAAGTGATGTTAGTTATGAGTCATTCGGAAAATACATATGATAAACGAAAAATGCGAGAGGGGGAGAATCCGTATGTTAAAAAGACCAGTATGAAACTGAAAGATTTTATAAAAGATATTTCAATCCGTGAGTTTTTTAAGAACGCGTAAGTCTGTTAATATCGGTTTAAGGGTTTTACAGATACGTTGTAACAGAATGAGTGCGTATATGTCTACACAAGGGGTGCGTATATTGAATGTAATGGCCGATGTGTATTTACAATCGTTGGAGTCGGATGCATCGCGGTGTGATGTTCCTGAAGGGACATTCAAAGTGGCACTTCGGTCGCATCAACAGGCGATGCTTCATGCAATGGAAAAAAAGGAACGAGAGCTTCTTGGAGGCTTCGATTGTTCAGGTGAAACATTTTATTCTTCGTATGGTGTTCTTGGAGATTCTGTGGGAGTTGGCAAGTCTCTAATGGTCCTTGGGCATATTGCGCGTATACCAACTATACAACCCCTCCGACAATCTATTACGCTTGGTAAAAATAGTAGCAATCATGTATTTAGCACGACGCAAAATATATTTACAGATCTGAGTGAAGCAGGATGTCTTATTATTGTCCCCCATACATTGTATAGGCAGTGGGCGGAGTATATAAAAAAGCAGACGAACTTGAAGGCGGCGTTCTTGGACAAAAAAACGTGTCTACAGGCGGAGACGTTTAAAGCCGATATAATGGCCGCCGATGTCGTGCTTATAAGTAATACTCTTTATAAAGAGTTTGGTAGATGGCAAGAAACGAATGAAGTGCGTTGGAAGCGGGTATTTATTGATGAAGCAGATACAATTCATTTAGTAAATGGTCATCCAACACCTGAGGCACGTTTTACATGGTTTATAACAGCTTCTTGGCCCAATCTTATGTTTCCAAATGAGACAATCTATGTGCAAAAAACAGTTCTATTTCACAATATTTTTAGGGAGAATGCTCGTTATTCGTATTTAAAACCGCATTTTGATGAAATATATCGTTCAACGCGTCCGTATGATTATATGCGCTTTAATATGACGTCTTTAAACTTTTTTCGCAAAACTATGAATCCAGCGCATTTGTTGCGTGGAAATATTGTTCTTCGATGTAGTGATGCTTTTATTCAGGAATCTATATCATTACCTCCGCTGTATAGAACAAATATTCTATGTAGAATTCCATTTACACAGCGCATTGTATCGGATGTTGTTCCAGCTGAAATACAACAGCTGCTTCATGGAGGGGATATTGTAGGGGCGATGAATGCGTTGGGAGTGAAAGTGGAAGACACGACAAGTTTGATTGAAGCTGTTACCAAAAACTTGCAAAAGGAGTTGACACGATTGAAAGTAACGTATGATTTTAAAGCGGGGTTGGAGTATTCGACCGCGCAATCAAAGGAGACGGCATTGAATTCTTTATTGGTCAAAATAAAGGAGAAGGAGAATGCGATTAAAAGTATTGAGGATCGCATTCAAGGGTTCAAGGAAGAGATGTGTCCTATATGTTTTGACGAGCCGAAAGAGGCAACAATCACGCCCTGTTGTTCCCGTATTTTTTGTGGCGAGTGTATTCTGAACTGCTATACACGTAAGCCTACATGCCCCATGTGTCGCGCAAATATGAAAGTAAAGGAGTTGGCGAAAGTGGTAGCAAATAAGGAAACGGTGATAGTAGATTCGAGCGATGCAGTGAATCCAGAGAATGAGCTCGAGAAGAAGCCTGAAGCATTGATGCGCCTATTTCAAGAGAATCCAGCGGGCCGTTTTTTAGTATTTAGTCGGTATGACAATCCTTTTACGCAACTAGAGTCAAATATTGAGAGTATGGGAGTGACAGTGAAACAGCTGAAGGGAAATAAGGATGCGATTGCTTCAACGCTTCGCTTGTTTCAAAAGGGGGAGTTGCGCTGTCTTCTGCTGAACTCGCATTATGCGGGATCGGGGTTGAATATAACAGCAGCGACGCACGTGGTTCTTCTCCATGCAATGACACACGAGGAGGAGAAGCAAATATTAGGAAGAGCCTATAGAATGGGTCGAACGGACCCATTGCATTTTATTCGGCTTTTACATTCAGATGAAATGCCAAATACTAACTAGCAGCCTGCGCATTTAAAATTGAGGTTTAAACTAAATATGCTAAGTTTCAATAGAATGGCTGCACGAGAAAATCAGCTATTTCATCAAAGAGAGTTTATGCATCATGCGTATTTGGCGAAGCAGCATGCCATAAAATCATTAAGGGGTCATGATGCTGAAATGGTATATCCAAATCAATCTGAAGCTGCGGAAATGATAATCCGTGAACTATTTGAAAAAAATGTAGTTGCGGTGAGTCTTATTGCTCTACCCCAGGTAGGAAAGACTGGCACTTTCTTAGAAGTTGCATATAGAGCCTGCGTGCATCCATCCGATGATAAGATTATTGATCCACGCAACATCTTTATCATAACAGGTATGAGTGACACAGATTGGCAAAAGCAGACTAAAAAGGATATGTTAGAAGCATTTCAATCGCGCGTATATCATCGTGGAAAACTGAATACGCCTGGTCGCGAAGATGGATTTTATACAAATCTTATTAATGCGCGCAACTCACTTATTATAATGGATGAATGTCATGTGGCTGTTGGAAAAGATCAGCAAATATCTAAAATGTTGAAGGATATTGGTCTATTAGATTTAAAAGTTCTACGTGAACGTAATATTAAGATTTTAGAAGTGAGTGCTACTCCTGGCGCCACTTTACGTGATACACAAAAATGGGGGGTAGAGAATCATTCGGTTGTTATTCTAAATCCTTCGGATAGATATGTTGGATTCAAACGTATGGTGCAAGATAATCGCCTTCATACATCTTTTGACTTTACAAAAGAAGAAGACATTCATTTAATGGTTTCTTTCGTGAAACATACATTTACAAAACCTTTATGGCATGTTATTCGCCTCCCCGCGAAAGCGCGTAATAATACGTTTGAAAATACATTTCAGAAAATATGTGCAAAGGAGGGATGGACATCTATGCTTCATTCTGCATCCGAACGCGTGGGTGATATTGACTATCATATGACAATCGAGCCTAAGCAACATACATTTCTTCTTATTAAAGAATTCTGGAGGGCGGGAAAGCGACTTATTGATACATTTGTAGGGATTGTGCATGACCCTATAGTCAAGAATAAAGATACAAATGTTACAGCACAAGGCCTAGCTGGACGTCTTTGCGGGAATGATAAACGTTCTGGAATAGATGCGCCTCATATATTCTGTGATACGGAACTGATAAATGAATACCTTATATGGATTGAATCCGGTGGCAACTTCGATGCTATTCAGAAATATCGTTCTAGAAATCTGCAGATAGAAAATGGAAGGACAGTTCGTTCTAAGCCAACCTTTGCTGACCCTTCAAATATACAAAATACAGAGAAACGCGAACATAAAATAATCCGTTATAGGATCTTTGATACAAAACAGGCGGCATTAGAGTATTGTTATTATTTACAGTATAATCCAAAGCAGCCGAAGCGGAATGAGAAAGGAAAGTATACGACATCTATTCCCGCAACAGCCGATAGGGGTGGGGCAGTTGCACAAGCAAGAAAAAAGGAGGACATTATTCAGTTTGGTCTTCACGCAGGATACTTTTATGGTGGCACAACGGAAGAAGGGTCGCGTGTATTATACCCATGCTATGAATCATCCAGCAGCACGGATACAGGGTATGAAGTGAAGGATATTAGTCCTGAGCTGGAACGTTTCATTGTTCTTATTAAAAAGGGGACATCTCCTGCAAAAGTGTTAGAAGCGGATGCAAAATATGTTTCCGTGAAAAAGATGTTAGTCTTGGATCCGGATAATGATAAAAAAATAAAATGGTATAATGAAGATGATATAGATACAGATGTGGCATCGTTCACAAAACCTAAAGTATATTAGGTGCGCGGAGGCTAGAGACCCTTTATTTTCTTTTCGAGGTGTTCGAGGCTGATGGACTCATAGCGCCGTATTTTATCAGGTCGCAGAGAGCCATTTTGAATCTCTGCGAATGCATACATGGGTGCAAGGCGAACTGGGATTTTGTGTGTTTCTGCTACTTCGCATAAGAGTTTCCATGCATTAAACATGGCGGATTGTTTTGTTAAAACAGGAGTATAGCGGAAATCATCGGTGGTGATGGGGGGAATACCTTCAGGGAGAATAGCCTCTTGTGCCAAACGAAGGCTTATTATTTTTAGTTTCAGTTTCAGAGATAGGGGTAAAATCGTCCAGCACTGATAAAAAAAGGCCCAGAAATCGCCCTGGTCGGACACTTTATATGCGTGAAAAAGGCTCAAATACATATTCCATGCGTCGGGCGTATTCCCTTTTGATGCTTCAATGCGTTCAGGAATATTTTCGAGGCTGATAAGGCTTGCAAGATTTCCTTCGTTATTTTCTATATCAAACTCGAGGAGAGGATCCCAATCCCCCCACAATGTCCACCACGCGACGGGCATAACTCCCTCTGGGATATTATAGGATTGTTCAGAAAGCTCGAGACCCTGTATTTGTCGTTGGAGAGAACGGAGATCCCCGTTATAAGAGTCAGGAGGGTCCTTACCGAGCCATTCACGCAATGTATTTTTTGCAACAGGTTCTATTTTGAAAGTTAAACATACTTTGGCAATTTGTTGCAGTGTGCGTGTATCAAGAGAGTTACTAATGAGAATAAGGGGGCGACCTTCCTTGACTTCTTTTGACTTTAAATATGCGTGTAACTCATTGAGCCCTCCTCGTTCACCATTACTGAGTCCATCAATCTCGTCTAATAAAACACCAATCCCCCCCTTTTTACCGGATTCTATCATTTGAACAATACCCCCTTCCCGTAATAGGGGCACTATAGTCTTTCGAAAGGAAGTTCCAGAACGCGTATGGCTTGCATTAAACTCGACGGTTTTTAGACCCGCCGCGCGAAAGACTCTGTGTGCAATAGTTGTTTTTCCAATACCAGGGGCGCCAAGAAGAAGAACGGCGGGTTGTTTGCGTGTTATCAACCATTCATGAAGTTGTTTCTCAATGAATGGATGAAGGCATACAGTATTTTGCTGTATCATCCTCACTATACGTGATGACATATATCCTTTAGGGGGTTGCGCGAGGGAGGGGGGGAACTGTTTCCGAGCATACGCTACCATCCCAGACACCTTCCCACGTGACCTTTTTATCTTTCGCCTGTTGACAGAGGGCCTTGACCCTACTGGAGCCTGTTAAGTTTGTAAAGAGGTGAAACAGATATTTTTCATCTTGCTGAGTTGGATCCGACCATTTGGACATTCCTCCTGTTTCTGCTACACCGACTGTATCAATACATACGGATTCATTATTTACCGTATAGAGTGTCAAAAAGTCGGGGCAGTAGTTTATAAGGGGTGGCCATGCACCAGTGGGAGGTTTGAGTTGCAGACCTGATGTCGAAAACCAACGAAGACCGAAGAATACGGAAATGAAAATGAAGCCTATAAAGACGACGCCGGAAGAAATCTGTTGCTTAATGGAGTAATAATAATAAGTTGCACCGGATGTAAGAATGCAGGAAAAGAACACATATGCCCAGAACAAATAATCCATCTCTATCGATAGGACCGATATTCTTAGCGACGTAACGCATCTAAGAATAGTGGTTTGTAGAATGATATGGGGTCAGTTCCTTCAACGGCCCTTTTATCGGCCGAAGTGGGCGACAGGGGCGGGGTTGCCGTTGGCCTCGAAGCCCAGCTCAATGTAGCCGGTGTAGTAGTCGTCGCCCACAGAGGCCGCGCGACCACCCACACCAAAGGTGCTGAGAGTGGAGTTAGCACCAACCAGATTCGTAGTCACAAGCTGCACCTTGCGGAAAGTGCGCAAAGAAGAGACCACGGTCTTGCCCATGTCCTTCAGAATAGCCTGACCAGCCGTCTTCAAAGAGGAGACAGTCTGGGGGCTGCTGAGCCAGTATGACCAGGTAGCCGTGGACAGGGAGGGTCCGCCATTCACAGTGGTCAAGCCGTATACCTGCCCTAACAAGCTCCCCACATTGATAAAATACCCAACATCGCCGCTATTCACCTTGGTATTGCTGGTCACAGAGGTCATTTGTATATCCCGGAGTTAGAAAAGAATTTAACAGAACTCCTTGCCGGTAGATTCTTCTGGTTTTCATATCCCGCGGTAATAGAGAAGATGGCAGATACTAGAACTCCCCCGCCGGACTTTGTGTTACCTATGACAACCAACGCCCCTGCCGGGCAAAATGGACGCGTGGCGTTTGGAGCAACTGACTTTTCAGATCGGAATGCCGGTCTTCCCGGATTTTCACCGGAAACGGGGGTGGAAGCCGATTTCCAGACGGATATGCTCCGGGGAAACTGGGAAGTGACGCCCATAAGCACATCCTTCTTTTCCGTAGAGAACGTGAAACGCCTGCAACAACTTATTCGAAAGGGCGTCTTTGACCGGAGTCAATCGAAGGGGTATGTGATTGATGATCAATCTACGGATGAATTGAAAATCATTATGCGCGCAATATATTACCAATATGCCCGGAATATGCCGAATGATATAAAAGCGCAGGTGGATGATTTAAATAAGAAAGTGGTGGATTGGTCTGTGCCCCATATTCTTTCGGCCGTAGATCACTATTACTATTACCTCAATGATATCAGCCACATGCCAGTTCCACTTGCGCAACCTCAACATTTGAGTCGTGCCGGGACAAAATCATTGCCGCTGAATCCATTCATGTAAAGGCTTAGGCCTTTAGCTGCAATATAAGACCGATAGGTCTTATATTTCATGTAAAGGCTTAGGCCTTTAGCTGCAATATCAGACCGGTAGGTCTTATATTTCATGTAAAGGCTTAGGCCTTTAGCTGCAATATCAGACCGGTAGGCCTTTAGCTGCGGCTGTACACATTCTCCGTAGCTCGCTGCCCTATATAGGATGTTATACGGAACAGCACAGTTCAACGGTCGGGGGAGATACCCTCCTTCTACCGAAGACCGGATGTGCTTCAAGAATCTCATGGAACAGTGTGATTTATTCGCAGTGTTTGATGGTCACTCGGGTTCCGGAGTTGCGCGATATACCGTAGAAGTTCTTCCACAACGGATTCAAGCGGCTTTAAAAGAATCTCCGGGCGTTTTGGCAAATATTGAAAAGTTAAAAACAATCTTGAAATCAATCTTTATTGAACACGACAAGGACCTTGCAAGAAATATTACAAAGACGGGAGATTCTGGATCTACCGCAACCGTAGCCCTTATTACTCCGACTCACGTCATTGTAGCCTATATCGGAGATTCTCCTTGTTTCCTTATGAATCCTATAACGGGATTGATTCTTCCGGGTGGGGAAATGGGGAAACATGAACCCACTCTTGCCGAAGAGTCTGCGCGAATTCAACGCGCCGGTGGCAAGGTGGAAATCGATGATATGGGCGTGCCTCGCGTAGAGGGTCTCATGGTGTCTCGGGCATTTGGAGATTTCACAATCAAATTCCCCGATTTAAAAAATCCACCTTTTGAGTCGGATTGGACCAAAATGAAAGTCACAGCCCACCCAGATATTCTCGTAATGGAGCGCCCAGCAAATGGCCTATTGGCGATTATGTCGGATGGAATGGTGGAAACGGACACTACTGTGTTAAAGGCGCTGCCTTTGGTGGCCGCAGATATTTATAAAGCGCTTATAGCAAACTCGTATGATTTATCTGCGACAGCGAAGGCCGTTATAACAGCTCATGTAAAGGCTTCTGCAAACACGCCGAAGGAGTATGATGGCGATGACCTTTCTTTGATTCTTGTACATGTGGGAACACAGGCGGGCTTGCAAGTAGGAGGATCAAAAGATGCTATCCGTTCAGCATTGAATACATTAGATACTAGGGTGCGTTCATTCAAAGTGAAGAAGAAGAAGAAAGTGAAGACTGCGAAAATGAATCGGTTGATTAAAGTTTTTACATGCTGAAAAGAAGCATCGAAAGACCCTGCGGTAAAATGTCTATAGATATAATATAAAAAGATGCCTTGACTTTCTAATGCAGAGCAAACGAGGCTTAACGAGGTTTTATTTGAAGCGTGTGGGAACGGCCACCTGGAGATAGTCCGTGAGATGTGTGATCGTGGGGCCAACGTGAATGCTGCTATGAATGATACTGGCTACACTTCCCTGATGGCGGCGAGCAGAGGGGCCACCTGGCAATAGTCCGTGAGCTGTGTGATCGTGGGGCCAAAGTGAATGCTGCTATGACTGATACTGGCTACACTTCCCTGATGGCGGCGAGTTATATGGGCCGCCTGGCAATAGTCCGTGAGCTGTGTGATCGTGGGGCCAATGTAAATGCTGCAAGGAATAATGGCTTCACTTCCCTGATAATGGCGAGTCAGAATGGCCACCTGGCAATAGTCCGTGAGCTGTGTGATCGTGGGGCCAATGTAAATGCTGCAAGGACTGATAATGGCTTCACTTCCTTGATGGCAGCGAGTGAGAAGGGCCACCTAAATATAGTTGAAGAGCTGTCTAGTAGGGGTGCCCTGATTAAAGAAAAGGATATAGACAAGCTAAGCGCCATTCCAAATTTCAAAAATAAGGAACAGATACTAAAGGTATTAGAGCAGAAGTTGAAGGAACAGAAGAAAGAAGCTGCGTATGATAAATGGATGAATCTTGGTGAGCTAGGAAAATTAAACACGAAAACATCCGGCGTGTTGAATCCTGATGTATTAGGTAGGATTGCAGGGTATCTAACTGGTGAAAATGGAACCCTAAAAGGCCAAAAAGATAAATTGAGAGGACCCCTTTTTGGAGAACATCTTGCACCAAGGGCAGGGGGGTGGATATAGAAAAACAAAGCGCGTAAATCGTAAAAAGAAGCATCGAAAGACCCGGCGGTAGATTCGCAGCACTTGTCACGACAGGGTTATATTAAGAACACTTCCATAAGTATTCTTAATATAAGATTGTGCACATGTTAGACCATACTTACTTTTTCATATTTTTTGGCTTCACAGCCTTCCCCTTTCCTTCTAGCGCAGTCTCCCGCTCCGCGCGCATCTTTTTCCACGCACTCTCAAAGTCATTCAAATCTGCGAGCCACATAGCGTTCGCAGTGGTTCCCTCCAGTTCTACTAACGCAGCCTTCGCCGTCACAACAGCCTTTTTATGATCTTCTACTGCCGACGCCTTCACACGGTCCATACGGAGTCGTAAGAGATATTCATACGACTCGATGCTTGTCACATTCTCACTCGACAAGGCAGGTAGCTCGTGAGCAATCATGGCCGCCACAATATCCTCATCGGACGCCCGCCTCATATCAATAGTCCCATCCAACACAGCCTGCAAGAAACGAGCTTTTGCATCTGCTTCAATGGCGTCCCGTTCTAATCGCGCAATCTCTGCCGCTCTTCTGCGCTCATAGGCGGTTAAACGCGGTCCATAATACGCCTCCAATATATCTCCCACACAGCCGTATTTGACAATCTTCAAATCCGTATCAAACGCTACCATATTGCTTGTGCGCCACGTGCTTGTCAACTTAAATCGCTTTTCAAACTCCGCGGGATTTGCGCGTATATCATCATAGTAATCAGGGTCCAGCTCGAGCACGAACTTTACATCTATATGTGTATATAAATCGTCAAAGTTCTTGAGAATAGGTTTTCCATCCTCTGTTTTGGAGGCATCCGCCTTCCCATTCTCAGAACCCATTTTCGTCCCTGTGATAGAACCTGTCACACACATCTCATCTAAGAATGCCTTATAATCGGCTGTCCAAGTTCCTACAGGAAGTTCTGTAATTGTAACAATCCGTTTTTCATCATCAAGTGTATAGAGCCCCCTTGTTTGCCATACACCATCGGAAACCAGTTGCACGGCCCCTTTGAATCCGAGCCACCAAGGACGCATGGCAAGATTCTCGAGCGTCTGCCGACGACCCTCGAGGCGATCCCGCAGCAAACCCACCACTTCTTCCGGATTATGAGGGGGGATATCCGTGCTAAATCCAGTCCCAATCCCAATACAGCCATTGATGACCAATAGGGGCACGACGGGGAAATAGGTCTCAGGCTCCACGAGTAGGCCGTCGTCATTAATCTGCTTCAGAATCGTAGTGTCCTCTTTCCGAAGAATAGTGTCAACAATCCCTTCGAGGTGGGTGTGAATATACCTCGCAGAGGCCGCATCTTTGCCACCCTGAAGCCTGGAACCGAACTGCCCCACAGGTGCGAGCAAGTTGATATTATTCGCCCCCACGAACTGTTGGGCCATGGAAGTAATGGCTGCAGTCAAAGAGGCTTCCCCGTGGTGATAGGCGGCATGCTCTGAAACATAGCCTGCGAGCTGTGCCACACGCACCTCAGCCTTCAACCCGCGTTTCAAACAACCAAACACGATTTTCCGCTGGGATGGTTTCAGACCATCCATAATAGAAGCGAGAGATCGTATATTGTCGGCATTGCTGAAGTGAATGAGTTCGTCGTGAATGAAGCGGGAATACTCCACACGTCCTGCCGATCCCACAACAAGCATTCTCTGGGGATCATAGTTTGCCAACCACTTCTTTCTATCATCCGCCCTCTTCTTGGAGAAGGCCATCGACATGGACTCATCCGTCTCGGCATCCCATGTGTATTTGATTTCATGGAGCTTCTCAAACCACTCCTTGGCTTCATCGTCCGTGCTCGTGCCCAACCCTTTGTAGTATTTCAGAGTCCAACCCGTCGTGGACCCACCCGCTTTCCAGGCCTCAAACTCGGCCGCAGAATAGAAACTCTTGGTCTCGGAGCGGCGTGTGGCCTTCAACAAAGGAGTCGCCAAAGAGCAGATGAATCCGGACTGCATGAGAGCGGGCCACTCAGCATGAAACAGATTCATGAGAAGCCCCTTGATATGAGACCCGTCCAAATCCTGGTCCGCCATCACCATCACGCGACCATATCGGAGTGATTTCAAGTCCTTATAGACCTTGGACTGCTCGAGGCCCAGAATCTTCTTGATGGCGGTCAACTCCTCATTCTTGGCGAACTTGTCGGCGCTCACGTCGCGCACGTTTAGCATCTTACCTTTGAGAGGAAAGACACCCCATTTCTCACGCCCCACGACCGACAGACCTGTGATGGCGGACGTAGCAGCTGAATCCCCTTCAGTGAGAATCAGCGTGCACTCAGTGGATTTTGCAGTGCCGGCCCAGAGCGCGTCCACGAGTTTCGGCATTCCGCGCAGCACGCGCTTCTTGGACCCATCCGTTTTCTTCACATCCTTATTGGCCTTTGCGTCCAGAATCGACATGGCCTCATCTAAGAGTCCAAGTCTTACAAGTTGTGCGACCATTTTCTCGGACTTGAATGTGGAACCGAACTTGGTCGCGGGAGTTGTAAGTGTTTCTTTCGTCTGGGAATCAAAGGCGGGATTTACAATCGTAGCATTCACGAAGAAGATGACAGTGTCCTTGAGTTGACCCGGTTTTACTACCACTTTTTTTTTGGCAGCATGTTCACAGAAGTCTCCAATAACAGTGCCAACGACTTTCTCAACATGCTTCCCCCCCTTTTTTGTATGAATACCATTTACGAAAGACACATGTTTTTCATCGGGCACAGAATCCTCTTCAAAGAGTTGTCGCGCCATCACTGCCGCCACTTCCCAGCGCTCGCCGCATCGTTCATATGCCACGACAGTGTCATCTTTCACAAAGAGCTTGACGAACTTTTCAAAAGTATTGGATGTGATAGCCACTCCGTTATAGGTCACTTTCACCTCTTTTCCAGCCATGGCTGCAAGTTCCACAACACGCGTATGAAGAACGGATACCATGTCGGCCAAGTTCAGGCCAGGGAAACGGGACAGATCGGGTTCATATGTAATGCGAACGAAGCCTTTCGCCGCCCCATCGGTTTTGACAGACGGCTTTCCAGCGACGGACATATTGGTTGTCCACGTCTGCGAATACTTTTGACCATGCTTTGGCGAGCGCGTCTCTACAGTGAAGCGCTTGCTAAAGATATTCGTGAGTTTCGCTCCATAACCGTTTTTACCACCGACAATCTTCTCTTCCTCCTTTTTGTAGTTTCCGCTTGTGAGAAGATGCCCAAAGATGAGCTCGGGTGCCCAGACTTTTTCCGTAGGATGCATCTCCACTGGAATACCGTCGCCATCATTCTCTACGGAAATTACAGGTGAATCGCCGGTAAGAGTAACGTCGATATGTTTGATAGGAGTTCTACCGGGTTCTGCGCTGCGAACAAGTGCGTCGCGGGCATTCACGATGATTTCATCAAAGAGCTTGTAGAAACCTGGGTTGAAGGCTATTTCGCGGTATGTCATCTTTCCATCAAACACCCATCTACGCTCCAAGTGCGTATCGGTAGAACCGACATACGTATCTGGGAGTTCCAAGATGTGTTCCCGATGGGTGTGTTTCTTATATGCAGCGGCGTCCATTCCTATGCCAAGGGTGGGGGCTTACCCTGGTTCCAATTTTATGTAACGCTAGTCGGGCACTCATTCTTTCACGAGTACGAGTAACTTATCATTGTCCCATCCGGGGGACCATCGGGCCATATGTTCACAAAGAACAAAATAGGATGCAGAACACAGTGGAAGTATATCTTTTAAGCGCGTTTCATATTCTTCTATATTCGTCGATCGGAAGATGTCTTCCACAATAAGGACACCCCCAGGCTTTAACAGGGGAAATGCCTCTTTTACGATTCGAACTTGATCTTCCACACCATGTGTGCTGTCATCAAGAATGATATCATACTCATTCCCACGCTCTTGTAACGCCCTTGCAATATCCCCATCCTTTTGGACATCCATCAAGTTGCATTGCACTTTCTTGCTTGTTATTTCATTGGTATGTTGCAGAAAATTGGCATCACGGTCGAACATCTCAATCTGAGTTTCAGGGTGGCTAAAGTATGCGTCCCAGAGTTGCGCACTTCCGCCTCTAGCTACACCAATCTCTGCAAAGCGAATAGGCCTATTTTTCAAGGAAGCAAATAGCATGGAATATACGGCAGTATAGGGGTGCCGGTGTGCAACCACATTATAGGGGCTCTTATCTGTATTAAATTTACGTCCTAATACACACAAATCGGTGCATGCATCCGTGGAACTAATCACAAGCGTATCAATCATTCTGTATAATAGAAATCTAACACCCTTTTAAGCAAACGGTATGGCGACCCGTAAGAATCTAAAAGGGGGGTTTTATCCAAGTGTAATGGTCGGTGTATCACAGACGGGTCCATATTTTGTAACGGCGGCGATTGCGCAGGGTGTCCGACTTGTTCGAAACAATAAGAGCCGAATGGCCCGCCGGAAGCAGGGTCGACGCCGCAGCAAACGCAGCAAACGTTCGTAGGAATACGCAACACACCGGCAATTATACGCGGTATAGGCATAAAGAGCTTTTCAGAATGGAACTATAGAATGTCCCGCCCCAATGTGAATGCCAATGGCAACTTGTTTGAGATTCGCACTGTGCAGGCTGGCGCTGTTCGCACATTGATAGAGGCTTTGAAGGAGATTTTGACAGAGGCGAATCTGGAGTTTGATTCCCAGGGTATTAAGGTCATGGCTGTAGATGAGACTCATACAGTTCTTGTATATCTCCGTCTCCATGCAGACCGGTTCGAGACGTATTTCTGCCCTGCCAAACATGTGCTTGGTGTGAATATGATTTATCTTTTCAAGCTTATTAAGACGATGGGGAATAATGATAATCTGACACTCTATTTGCCTGCGTCCAATCCGAACAAGCTGGGTATTCGTATGGAGAACTCGGAGAAGTCGACGGTGACAAACTATTTTTTGAAGCTGTTTGACACGGATGTGGAGGATATTCAGATTCCTAATCTGAACTTCACAAGTATTATCCATATGCCGAGTGTGGACCTGCAGAAGATTTGTAGAGATATGAATGCGCTCGGTGAGAAGCTCGATGTGGAAATTACATCTTCAGGATCCGACCTTATTTTCAAATGTATGGGCGATTTTGCAGAACAGGAGACCATCATATCGGAGAAGGATAACTCCAATATGAAAGTCCATAAATTCGGGAATAGTGTCTCGGAAATTGTCCAGGGTATTTTTCAACTGAAGCATCTGGTTCTTTTTACAAAGTGCACGAGCCTCTGTCCCTCTATTGAGTTGTATTTGAAGAATGATATTCCTTTGATTCTGCGGTATACGGTTGCAAACTTGGGAGAAGTGAAGCTTGTTTTGGCTCCTATGAAGAATAAGCAGGCCGCGGTTGTTTAATGTTTTGGATCCATATTATTGGGGTCTGCCCTACGCCGCGCATTTCTTTCTCTTTGTTCCGCATTTCTTTGTTCCGCATTTCTTTGTTCCGCATTTCTTTGTCTCTTTTCGTAGGCATTCAAAAACCGCTGTCCACTTGTCTTTTTAGGTGCATATATTTTATTATATAGATTGTTTCCCCTTTTAGCTGAATCATTATTAACCAAAATACCTGGATCATTATTCGTCCCCCCATTCGTCCCATTCTCATTCGTCCCATTCCTATTCGTCCCATTCCTCTTCGTCGCATTCCTATTTGTCTTAAGCCCATTCTTATTCGTCTTAAGCCCATACATGTTACGAACGATATTCATCAATGGCCGTGTATTCGTCCCCGATCGTTGATTCGCCCCCCTATTTTTACGAGTTTTCGGCGCGCCGAATACTCGTGCTAACCATTTTGGAAATGTAAGTTTAAAATCAAAAATCATTTTATATATACACAAGAAATAAATGCGGAGTTTCCGGCCTTGAATACTTGTATATTCTTTTTAGTATGACATCCTGGATCAAATATAATGGTGTAAAACCTGTAGGAAAGCCGGTTGAAAAAAACTCCTTCCTTTTGGAAACAACGGACGCAGGCTTCTGTAGTCAGTTCAACAGCTACGTCTATGCGCTTCTGTATGCACGAAGTCAAAAAGCCCCCTTATATGTGAATGATAGTATTAATGCGGTCTCTATTCGCTATCCGTTGATTCAAAATACATTTGTCAAAATGGCAGATGTACAATTCACCGATGTTCAGATTCCTACTGCGACAAATCTGAAAAAACGTACTGCCCAGCTGCGGGCATTTGTGAATGATGCAAGCATCGATGATTCTGTGAAAGAGATCTTAAATTGGACACCGGGTATTCGTAGTGAAATGGAGGGCATCCTGGATACATCCGCCCTCCCTTCCACATTCGATGTAGGTGTGCATATTCGGGCAGGAGATATGGCGCTAGAAAGAAAGTTAGTTCCGGTCGATACATATATAGAGGCGCTAAGGGATTTTCAAAAGAAAGCAAAGAAAAATACGCTGGATGTCTTTCTCATGACAGACTCTTCCCAAAGTTTGGAAGAGTTTAAGAGAAAGAAAGAGCCGAGCTGGAATATATTCACACTGAGATATCCTACAGATAGAATGGGACATACACAACGAGATTTTAATGCTCTGCCCACACGGCAGCGTATGAATGCTTATATAGACTTCGTGACAGAGCTGTATGTGATGCAGCAAATACCATATATTGTTTGCACATTGTCAAGCAACGTGGGGCGGTTCCTCGTTCTTACTGCTGATAGCACGGTGGTTAATGTTTGATATTTTATTTAGGTATATAAAAATAGAATGAGTCCCACCCTTCAGAATATACTTTTATGGATTCTTATTATCCTTCTAGTATTGTATATTCTAAAGGGAGTTATACATTTTATTATACTCATTGTAGTGGTTGTATTTATATATTATCTCTGGTCAAAGTCAAAGAGATAATACTGATAGATGCAAAGCTCACATTTTCTTGTCCACATGGGGTGTATATAACACATCGGATGCAACTAACTTTGGGTGAAGAAGATGGATTCCGCTAGGAACATTATATGTTTCGGAATCCTTGTTCCAGACTTTTATAACATAGAATCCCACGCGCTGCGTACCATTCGGCCCATTTATGATTTTAGGACTTATACTTACTCCAACGATTTGATCTTTTTCAACTATTGTTACTAAATTAAGCATTGCACCCAACGTATATGATTTATAATATTCTACACCTTCTTCTGGACCTCCGCGTAAAGAATAACTTCCTCCCCGGATATTTTGATAGTTCTCCCAAAGAGGAGGAATCGGATCGCGCATAAAGAAGAACATCCCTCGCTTCAGTTTATCACCCAGTTCATTAAACACTGTCAAGATATCTCGAATACAAGTTACCTTAACAATAGGTTGGAATGTATCTAACGTCCAACGCTTTTCCCTTGGCGCATGGAAATACAATGTCCACGTGCCAGAAGGCAGGGGAGAATCAAAATCCGCCGACATCGTATGTGCGGGGTTATATATGGAATAGTTTCTCAATTTTAAGCCCTTTAGTCTAACTTTGCCTGGTCCTTTGGTTCGTCCAACTCATCTTCATATGCCTCAAGGGGATTCTCATAATACAAAGGCACCAATTCCGTTTCTGCATCCGTGTTCATAGCGCGCAATATCAGATTGCGCTTTGGATGCAGGCAAATACCCGAGGAAAGAACCCATGCATGCACAATGTGATGTAGAGATGGTGTTCCAGAATTCCCGTAGACGCGCATTGTATCGAGAAAATCCGTGAGATCATATAGGACTTTATTTTCCTGCACAATCTCTATGGAGAGATATGAGAGTGGCAGGCGCGTATGCGCAGCCGTCCATGACGTAAAAGTATGCGTATCAACCACATATTTCCACAGGGGCTTGGCAGATGTGGATGCCCGCGTATTCACAAGACTCTCCAAATATGGGTAATAGATATCTTCAAAAAAGACATAGGTAGTAGGTTGAAAGGCGGTTCTTATACCGCTATATAGTTTCTTACACATCAAATGTAAACTATCCATACAAGATGTTAGCCGACTATAAATAGATAATAGGCAAAAAAGGGAAGACATTCTATATAGAAGGTGTGTGAAAGCCTTAGGTGTTTTTTGAATATCAGCAGGTGCTGCAGCTTTTTTCCGTATAGCTGGCCAGTGTATAGGGCTCTGATACGCGTTTTGCAAGAAAAGATGTTTCAATAATGGTCGATATAATTAAAAGAAGAAATGGGAGTAAAAGAAGGGCCCATGCAACATATGTAGCACCATATTCGCATAGAACGGCCATCAGAAATACACATAAAAACCCTAAAAATCCATGTCGTGGCACATATTCAAAGTCATGTCGGAGTATATCAAGGAGAACAATAGCTGTAAAAAGGGCTGATGTGGCTAATACCGGTGCGCAGAAGAAGTTCATTCTACTACCGTTTAATAATTTATTTACTTGCATTATAAAATATATTCGTCCTGCCCCTTTGGACAGTGCTATTAATTTTGATAATTCACGCTACATGCATCTTTTTTACGCGACAGCTTTCTTTACAATGATTTTTGCCTTCACATCGCTCCATATTCCAATAAGATGTAAACTCCCTGTTTCGTCTGACATATACACATTCTTCTCTGCATCACGGTAGTATGTGGAACCTTTATATTCAAACTCTTCTAACTCTTCCTCCTCTTCCCGATCTTCCTCCGCTTCCTTCGATTCGTCAACAGTCTCTTCCTGTTCTTCCTGTTTTTCCTCTACTTCAGTTTCCTCTTTTTCGTATTCTGATTCCTCTTCCTCCTCCTCTGATTCTTCAACGAATATATCCCGCTCGTTATACATATCCTCGACCTCTTCCTCGACCTCTTCCTCCTCTTCAAGGGCCCTCCGTGCAGTCGTATTCAAAAGTAAACGATCCGCTACGCTGATTCGCTCCGGATTTGGATCGGATACAACAACCTCTTTTTTAGGGACAATCTCGATTCCGTTGAGAGGATGAAGTGGTATTAAATCGGGTATATCAGGTGAAACACGCTTTTGAGAACGAAGGTCTTGTATCTCCTTTTCCAAGTTTTCTATACGCGCTAAGAGTGCTTGATCCGCGTGTAGCGTGGTAGGGTCCCTCGAGCTCTCCGCATGCCGTTGAAGAAGTGAATCCACCGCTTCTAGACGTTCATGAATCGTCTTTTCCAAATCATGTAATAAATGACGCACAGTAGTTTCTATCATTTCTATGATTGTAACTACAATGCTTTGGGTCCTCAATTTTAGACCAACCAAGTTCCATAGCTTATTTCCTGGCTCCACCGATTTTTATACTCATAACAGAATCTAACGTTGATTCACGCTCTTTGAGTGGTTTATTTCTTTTTAATCGAAGACCTTCTTCCACAGACCGCTGTGGCAAGGAAGGGGCTCCCTGCCTTTGATTTGTCTCGAAAAAATCAATCGGTTTCGTATCAATAGATCCAAGAATACTGACCATAGGCGGCATATGTATATCCACGCGAACTCTTCTTTCACGCATGGTGGCGCGAAATGTATCAATCGTCATAGGGCCACCAAACAGTATGAGGCTTTCACGCGCAGGGGCGGGAAATATACGGCCTATCCCTTGACTATCGTAAATACGATGAAGAAGGGCCATGCGCTCCCAACGCACATGAGGGTCCAGACCCTCTGTAAGAAGATATGACACGGCGCATTCAGGACAGCAGAAGTTTCCATAGACCATATAGACCATATCGACTTCACGCTCTGGAATCACACATGGCTGGTGGTCAAATGTGTGCGCACACCAAAAACAGGCTATATCTGTTTTCTCAGGAAGTTTTCGTTGCTCCGAGGATTCCTTGAACTGGACCATGAGGTTTGCCCGCGTAAAACAGGCTAACGATTTTATCGCGGGGGGTTCGGAAACCGGGGCAACTGTTACGACGGGAAGATCTCGAATAGGTGAACTCGATTCTAGGATCTGTTGGCCGGCTGTAAATACATCTCCATCCGATGCATCGTAAGGGGTGGGGTCTACAGTCGAAGGGGGATTCGGATCATACCGAAGCACTTGATCATTAAAAAGGACTTCGTTTGTCCGTATTTGAAGATGTGCAATAAGGGGGCGTCGAGGTTCAGGGCTAAAAGAACCATCAATACCGTCGGAGGTAACAACCGCGACAACTTTCACCGGTTTTTTGGATGCCTTTTTTTTTGGCTCGGGTGGTTCCACACGTGTTTCTACAATTTCTGTTACTGCCTTTTTACTTTTTGCACTTGGCATGCCTTTCTATACCGACACCGCAGTCCGGAGTTTAAGCCTTTTCTTAGACTCGCGCGGCATATATATATGCGCTAGGTGCAATTCCTAATACGAATCCTATTAATGAATGTATATACCACCCCTTTTTAGACCATATTTTGTTCCATATATACATTAAGATTGGAATAGCTGTATATGCAATAGGTCCAATAAATCGTATATATCCACACCTATTCTGTATAAAAAACGAAACGACACTTAAAACCGCAACAAGAAGCCACGAAAGAAATGCAGATATAAAGTATATTTTTGTATTATTACCATACGTCTTGGCACTATACATATACATTGTGAGGAGTATCATCGTGAGGAAAAAGAAGGCTGATGCGGCCGTCACCATCGGACATACTTGATACATTGGTTGCGATGTGTATTTAGGTACAGAAGCAGCCGCTTTTGCAGCCGCTTGTGCCGCTGCTTTTGCAGCCGCTTCTGCCAATTGTGCATCTCCAGCTTGTATTTGTTGAGCTCTCAGGTCTTTCTCAATTTGTCGTATTCGTGCTGCCAGTTCGGATACAAAGGCTGGACCATTATGTAGGATGTTGCCGTTCGCGAATACTGGAATTAACCACGCGTACATACTGTTGCCATTTTGCGCTTCCACTAATTTTTGATTTACGAGGGCATACTCAGCATCGCGCGAAAGTACTTGATTTGTCCAATCGGTTAGATTGCCATTATCAGGTTGCACAGGTGTAGGCGGTTTAATCACGTTTCCATTTATATCATACTCTGCTGCTCCAAAACGTTCCCTTCCTGTATAACTATCATTCCATACATATAGGCCAACTCCAACTACAAGCGCAACAAGCAGAAGGGGTTGCATATTTCCTCTCATTCTAATCACTGAGTATAAAAAACACCCGATGTTATAATAGTTATGATACCCCCCATAATTGCAGCATAAACACCCAAGTCCTTTTCTATTGAGCTAACTACACCTATAATGAATGGAACGAACATATACATTACAGCTGCGGCAACTCCTGTAGGTCCACATTCTCCCTCGTTTGCATATACAGAGGAACTTAAAAAAATAACAACAATCCACATGACAAATGCAATCCAAGCGATAGTTGCACTTGGATCGCCGCTATATATGGTTGCTACGAGAAGAATATATGTAAGAATAAAGAATACAGTTGCGGATGTCATTCTGGCACATTTTTCGTAGAGTTTTCTTCCGTCAGGCCTTCGTGCATTTACTACCTCGCGGATTGGTGTTACTACAGTCACAGTGGGT
>RFQR01000050.1 GCA_009924895.1 bacterium | reverse complement strand
TTCGTCTCTATAATAATCCACCATGGAAGCCAAGAGTCAGTGGAATTAAATATGCTACGGCTAAAAATGCTCGTGCGTCTATTCGGAAAATTTCTGGACAAGATGCGGCCTATAAAAAACGCGTGGCCATGCGTATGTATTTGAGAGCAAAATATCATAAAAATCAAACTCCAGGAATGCGCGAAGCCATGAAAGTTTGGAAGAAATATATGAATGCTCTTTAGAGAAATAGGAATGTCCTGCTTAGAAATCAAAACGGCCAAGTACCAAACCCGGAAATCACCCCCCTTTCACGCAAAAGACTGTAAGGATCTTACAAAAAAGGGAAAAGACGGGAACTATGTATCAAAGAAAGATGCCATGGGCGTCTATAAATGGGTAAAAGCAAGTGCTGGTAAACATACAACTCGCAAGGCCCCAAAAGGGACACATGTCTATCATACACATTTCAATGGCGCCCGACCCTTTCGTGTAGAGGTGTCTGGTAAGAAAGTGGAAATCTATAAAGACACCACGTTGGTCAAAAAGCTCACTGTTCACGAAGTCCATTGCGGAACGGCGATTGGGAATAGCATTTTATTACATCTGAGTGGAAAGAAGTATATGTTCATAGGCCATGAAATATACGAGTTCACAATGGAAGATGAGTTTGACGCATATTACTCCATCATAGGGAATAACGATGTCCCGTATCCAGTTCTTCTAGGTTCCAAATATGTATATTTCATGCTAGAGCATGATCATGCATATATTCCAAGGGACCTATTCAAAGTTAAAATGAATGCTGCAGAATGGGCAGACGCATACGCATATTATTATGGTCATAAAGATTTAGAGACAGGCAAAAGTTTATCCTGTTTTTCACTGAAACCGTCGGAACGCAGCGCATGTAAGAAACAAAAGAACCTCATTCAAAAATCCCAAAAGAAAATGAAGGGCTATAAGCAAATCGTAAAACCGCAACTCTAAAACGCCGCTCCCATATCAAACGACATTTCCTCCGCCTTTTTTCCTACCCCGGCCTTTGCATATGTGCTCACCCGCTTCTCAAAGAAGTTGTCCTTGTTCTCCAACGATATACGCTCCATGAAATCGAACGGGTTCGTCGCAGAGTAAATCTTGGGATAGCCTAACTGAAGACTGAGACGATCTGCCACAAACTCAATATATTGCCCCATGAGTTTCGCATTCATACCAATCAGCTCACATGGTAGCGACTTGGTAATGAATTGCTTCTCAATCTTCACGGCCTCTCGTAAAATCTTATGCGCCTTTTGTTTCGTCAAACGGTTCACAAGCTTTCCATACAGGGCACAGGCGAAATCCGTGTGAAGTCCCTCGTCACGTGCGATGAATTCATTGGACAACGTCAAGCCAGGCATCACACCTCGCTGCTTCAACCAGAAGA
Source organism: bacterium (assembly GCA_009924895.1). Taxonomy (GTDB): domain Bacteria; phylum Patescibacteriota; class Minisyncoccia; order Phycocordibacterales; family UBA2100; genus UBA10103. The sequence continues at coordinate 4,262 of RFQR01000050.1, read as the reverse complement.
TGGCGCAAAAGGCCCCGCTAAAGAAGATGCCCTCTACCGCCGCAAATGCCAATAGACGCGTGGCAAAGTCGGCCTCTTTCGAATCAATCCATTGAAGAGCCCAATCCGCCTTCTTTTTCACACACGGTATCGTCTCAATCGCATGCAGAAGCTCGTATTTCTCTTTCGGGTCCGTGATATAGGTATCAATCAACAGAGAGTATGTCTCGCTGTGAATCGCCTCCATTTGATTCTGAATCGCGTAGAAGAACTTGGCCTCGGGCCATTGCACTTCGCGAGTGAACCGTGTAGCCAGATTCTCCATAACAATCCCATCCGACCCCGCAAAGAAGCCAATAATGTTCTTTATAAAGTAACGCTCATTGTCTGTCAACTTCTCCCAATGCGCCATATCCTTACTGAGATCCACCTCCTCCGCAAACCACATGACGGCACAGTGGTCCTTGTATTTCTTCCACAAATCGAGATGTTGCAAAGGAAAGAGCGTGAATCGATCCTTGTTCTCTTGTAACATTGGTTCTGGAAGCACATTCCCCTCCAATACGAATGCTGCCATATCTGGCTCAACAGCAGAGTTCTTGCGAGACTTTAGAACAGGAGAGCTTCCAGGAGTTTTTCCGCTACGTGATATCTTCTGTGTCGCCTGGGTGGATTGCACTATAGTATTCGACGTATCCATTCCGGGAATACAGGCTGTATTTGAAGATGAGAAAGAGTTCTTGGACATTCGTTAAAAAAACCCTGCGGGTAAACCGTATCCAATTTTCTCCCCCCTACAGTTCCTTCATAGTAGTTATATACAGCCCATACATTAACGATAAGACGAGTGGAATAACAAACAAGATTGTGAACGAAGTCAGAAGAATATCTTCTACCTCGAGATTCTTCTTTTCAATATCCTCCGACACTTCCGATACACAGGAAATTTCCGATACAGAATCGGATATATCGGACAACGTATCGATAGGGATTAAATCGGGCATCCCATCATATTCTAACGACTCCACTTTCTCTTCCAACTTTTTCACGGACCTTATCACCTTGGTAATCTCTACCATCGTATTCGTCTGAATCTCCTCCTTTAGTTCCTTTAACTTGTCTATGATCGTGCGTATACATGATGCCAAATCATGATTCACTTTCGCAAGAACATGCTTTGTCGAAAGGCTCTTTTCAGACAACGCATCTAACAGAGTATTCAAGAAGGCATCTTTCGATTCCAATGAGCTGAATATAACCGACTCTATCGTATCGTCTTTTCCAAATGAAATCCGAAGACAGTTTGATGTAGTCGAGATGGTTTCGATGCTATCTTTCTTAATATACTTTATAAGGATACCCTCATAGTTCAAGACGATAAAATCACCTTTGATGTGAAAGACTGGATCTGTCATGGTATATGCTATTCAGGAGGTCTCGGTGCCTCAATTTTATCGGATATTTGCGCATAGAAGGCTTTCACCGTTGGATGCGCTCGAAAGGCCTTCTTTGCTATTTCAAAGATGAAGAGTGATTCCAAACTCCTTACGCGTGAAAGTGCCACATATGCTTGACCACATTCAAACGTGCTAGGTCCCACATCAATCAGAACAGAATCAAGGGACGCACCTTGCGCTTTATGGATCGTTAATGCATATGCAAGGCGCAAAGGAATCTGTATGCGCTTGACCGCCGCCTCATTGTCATCCTCTGAACACCATGTTTCCGGTTTCACTACAATCGTGCGTCCATGCAAGAATTTTACAATAGGATTCCCATCCGCTGCAAATCCCGTTACAATCCCGCGTGAACCATTTACAAGTCCATGAATGGGGGATTTTATGACTTTTGTATTGTTCTTCTCATCGACTTTTTCTTCATACAGTTGCTTGACAAGCATCACTTGTGCACGCTCTTTTACCCGAAAACGCACTTCATAGGGGGCATCACGATCCAACTTTTCAACAAGCATTTTCGCTACATCCGGAATCATATGTGTAGGAGTCTCTGTTTTTGCTTCATAGACGCGTTCCTCGCCTGCTAGTTTTGCCAACTGCGATTCATTTATATGATTTACATTCGTATTTGTCGTAAAGAGGAGAGTCGGTTTGATTTCCTGCCGCTTCCATTCCATCGTTTTTCTTGTTTCCAGCGTTTCATATGAATCCGCCGTGAGTTCCCCACTCCGCGCCTCATTCAAAATCTTCTGAAATATTGGATCTTTCTGTCGTATGATTTCCGTCAGAAAGATTGTTTCTTGCACCACCTCCGACCATATCGGAGATTCAAACGCAAAACTCGCAGGGCCCTCTTTTGAGACCGGCGGAAGCTGGTAGAAATCCCCTACAAAGACGACCTGTAGACCTCCAAAGGGCTTGTCCGGTGATTTACGTGCAACACGCCCAACGCGATCTAATAGTTCAAGAAGTGCGGGAGTCATCATACTTACCTCATCAATCACAAGACAATCTGTTTTTCGCCACCTGGGCCCTTTTCGTTTATCTGTCGCGACAGTCTTTGCCAATAGCTCTACATCGCCGCGCCCAAGACCAATCCCGGCCCATGAATGAAGTGTTTTCGCGAAAGAGCCAATCAATACTGCAGCACATCCTGTGAGGGCTGTTATAGAGAGTCGTTTACCTTTTGTATAACCCTTATAATGTGCATACAGATTCTGAAGAAGAAAGGATTTACCGGTTCCTCCAGGGCCTGTCAGAAAGATGGATTTTCCAGCCACAATCGCATCAAATGCCGCGCGTTGTTGCGTATTTAGTTGTGATAGAGTGTCTGGTGGGTCTTCTAACAAAAGACTCATCCGATACTTATAAAAAAGAATCAGAAGAGACGTAATTTTACAGATGTCAATATTCATTCAAACAGCGTGGGTATCGTGGATATTATATCAAAGACCGTCATACGTCGCTGCCCATTCCATATAGCATTCGCATCCACTTTATGAAATGTTATAACACGGGAGTCGAGGTCCATGAACTTTGCAGAACTATAACATGCATTCAAGAATTCATCTATAGAGATGCGAGAGGGTAGTCCGCGTTCTTGTAACCATGCGGAGAGGGCGGGCTTTGGAATCAAAGGCTCTGTGAACCAATCGGTCGATTCCTCTTTTGCCCTGGAATATAGTTGCGAGAGTTGTTCTGTTATAGTCTGAGACGCCCGTTCAATCTCGTTCATTTGCGTTCGAACATCGTCCATTACGTCTGATATAGATATATCATCGGATGAAATAGAAGATGTATCACTCGCCGTTCGAAGCATCCACTTCAGATATACCTTTTTGCGTGGCATGTGTCTACTCAATTTTGTGAAAAGGACTTCGCAATAAGAGTAATCGGTTCATGATATTCTACGATTGCAAATGCAACAAATGTCTTTGTAGTCGGTTCCATGCTTATAATACAGTGGGGAGGGAGGCATACCATTGTTCCAGGACGGACGACAATGTCCAAAAACTTGAGATCCGCTACAAGAGGCGTATCATTCAGTGTGAGAGAACTTACATACTTATATTGCCATGCAGTGGGCAGAAAAGATTCGGAGTGTTTTGCAATTATACTTAACGTGTAGATTCCCTCCGTAGGCATTAAACATGTATATTTGGCGGTTGTTCGAAACATTCCCAGCCCCCCTATAACTGCCTCGGTGCGCATACATCCTACAAGTCCACCTAGCCATGTGGATGCAGAGAACTGTGGTAGCCATACATGATCTGCCCAAATATGTATCGAAAGTTCCTTTGCCAGTTCTGCTCGACCCGCTTGCGCGATTGTCGGGATACCACCCGCTGAAAGGGCCACGTCTGGATGTTCAAGAATATAACTCATAGGTTGACCCCCTACAGAGAAGTTTGCCAGGCGGGGAATTTTCTGAAGAGATTCATGGGTAAGCCCCTTCGGTGGAGAAATCCCACGAACTACAATGGGATTGAGTTCCCCGAGTATATCTGAAAATGTGTCTGACAACTGCTCGTGCTCAAGTTGTATTATTTCAAGCTCGGACCGTCGATGTTTATAAAAAAGAAATAGAATCAATATACATACGAATATACATACAAAAATGATTTCAATCATCGTTTGGACCCCTGTTTATACAGCAATATGAGATTTCCTTGTTTTTCCCCCACATGCCTTTTGTGCGCGTCGGGTTCTACGACGCGCAAATGCCTGTTTTGCTGTAATATGTATATCTGTAGGGGAGTCCGCCTCTATAGGGAGCTCTTCGGTTGAGTTCAACAGAAACGGCTGCCTATTAAAATATCGAAGGAT
>RFQR01000049.1 GCA_009924895.1 bacterium | reverse complement strand
TGTAAGGATACAACCTGCGCGATCGTGTGGGTGTGCGCTTGAAATGCACTGGTCGGCCCGGCGCTGGAGATCATGACGGCCAAGCCGGCGGTGGGGACGCCTCCGGCAAGGATGGTCACAATCACGCTTTGGCTGGTGGATGTTTGCACGCTGTAATCGCTATTAGAAAGGAGGTATCCGCTGGAAACATTCTGCCGCACGGTTACGTGGATGGCCTCGGTGCCTAGGTTGTGAGCCACGGTCCACGGGCCGGATCCGGTGACGACTGCGGTGTAGGACTGGATGCCGGTAATGACTTGATCTGTGGTAAAAGGGATATAGTTGACCGGCTGCGGAGGGTTGAGCCAGTTAATGCGTTGGGCGGCCGCCAGCCCGGTCCAAGCACCGTCGGCCTGCACGGTCATGTTTTGTTGGAACACGGTTACGTACTGAACGTTTGGCGTGGCAGTCGTGCCATAATTGATGCCCACCTCGCAAGTCAGCGGGTGCGTGATTTCAAAGTCGCCACGCAAGGCGGCCAGCATGCCTTGGGTGTTTAGATCCAAATTGAACGTGACGTCGCCTTGCGGAGAAATAGGAACAGAAACTGAAAGCAGGCTTTGGGTAGATCCCCTCATGGAACCAGCAAACTCAATGTCGGCGGTGTAGTCCTGCGGGTTGGTGACAAGAAATATCTCCCCTGCCCCAACGGTGACGCAACCCTTTGTGAGTGCGTCCTGAATCTCGACAGCTCCATCGTCCTTGTTCAGCAATGCGGTGCGAGCTGTGCCGCGATAGATCTGATAGGTGGTGTCGAAAGCCGGCGGGATGTAGAGCCGCTGAACTTCGTTCACGTAGACGCCAGTAGTGCTGTCGCTGTAGCCGGTGACTACGCGGGTGATAGTAGGCGCGGGAGGAACGATCAGCCCAAAGGAACTTGTATAAGCCAGCGGTGACTGCATGGGCCGCAGCTCTTGATAAAATGTATTGTTTGCGGAATAGCTGGTTACCCGGACAAAGCTCTCCGGGGTGAGATTGTTTTCAACAATTGTAATACCGCTTGTGGCTGTCCAGTTGGCCGTCCTGCCGACTATGTAGGATCCTTGATCTTCCGTGACGCTCCAGCCTGTAGCGGCTGATATGCTGTTGAGAATGGCGGCCACACTTGCAGCGGTGGATCCAAGGGTGATGGCACTGGATGTGACGGCGTTTACCATTACTTTAAACGTGCCGGCCGTAGGAGCCACATCCACCGGCCCATAGCTGAGACGAGCGGAGTAGATAGAAGGAGCGGTGACGGTGGTGGTATTGTTAGCCGTTTCGGTAAGTCTTACGGCAAGCGTGAACGTATCGCCCTGAATAACCTTGGGCAGCGTGATGGCGGCAGGCTCAATTGTGTAGCTGGCCGTTTTTTTGGAAATGTTGCCGTAAAGAAGTGTGGCCATGGTTACTTGGCGGAAGGCATGTCAATCGGCGGAAACGTCTTTAGGATCGTTCAAAAAGCCAGGGAAAAACGTAGGATCAAACTGCTGCGAACCTGGGATTGAAAACTCAAACTCCTCCTGTGCGTTAAGCTGTTCATCGATTTGAGCGACGGCCAGCTTTTCCAGCCTACGCAAGTATAGGCGAAGTGATTTCTGCAGGCTCATACGACCCAAAACATTCCGCGCAGTGATCGCTGGTTAAATAGATCCACAACCGACTGGGCAAAATCATTGGCCGCAGAAAGAATCAGGTTATACATGGCATCGCCTAGCCCTGCACCTAGTCCAGTCACAAGCCTTAAGGGCGGAGTCACAGTCCTCGGCACCACCCGCTGCGTGGCGTGCGCCAAATTATAGTGACAGTAGTAACGGGTATCTAGTTCATACGATGAGTCGATCTGGCCTGACGCTAGGCCGCTTGAAATTGGCTGGCTCAATGCATAGACAGTTGACAAATGCAGATCGTCCTTAGGCTCATCCAAAAAGCGCTGAAAAAAAATATCTGAAAAGGAGTTTTGAATCGCAGGAACTACGTACTTTGATGTGGCATATACCGTGGGCGGTTCCGATATGTCTGGCGGAGTCGTCGGTTTTGCGTCCACGCTGATGATTGATCCGCCAAGCGCGCCGCCAGGGAAAGCGCTGATCTCGTTCACCAGGTAAGGCCGTGGCATAGAAAGCACAAGGTCGCAAGCGTACAGCCGGCGTTGGGTGGCAGGATCTGGATTTTGCGATCCACCATCCACCACGCCCCGTTTCTTAAAGTAGGACGGAACCGTCTCATAGACGTTCTTGATGCCATCGTTTCCGTCGGCCGTTGTACTTTCAGGCGATGCGCTCCCACCTATCTCTCGCCAGGCAAGATCGACCACAGGCTCATAATCCAGCGGAACTTTTACCAGTGTCGCGGGAGTGTAGTTTTTGTCCGGGTTTGCTGTCTTAATGTAATCCTGGAAACTTTGCGGCGCTCTTTCAAACGGCATAGGGATGCTTGCAATCTTGCAGTTTACGGATCCGGGCGTGATCATGGCTGTCCACTTTTTTCGTGTTTTATCCCACAGAGTTTCAATCGACCATGCGTGCAGAGGGGGGTTGGAATTCTCAATTTTAACGCTTAATGGATAGCGGGACGTGATGTCTCGCATCGCTTCGTTCCACTGTCTTGCGGTAAGTCTCATGCTGCCCAGTAAACGATCCGTGTTCCGGCACCAGAATCGTAGGCACGGCACTGAAGATTATGGACAGAATGCTGATAAACGCTGATCGGTTTTCTTGTCTGCAAATCGTGACGGACAAGGGCGATTGGAATGAATCCATTCACGCCAGAGGAAAAGTCTGCTCGCAGTGCCCCTGGTAAAGATGATTGTAATTTTGCTTCAATCGTAGCTGACTCTAGATCACCGTTCTTTTTGTGCGTTGTTTTGATGCAGATCAAAACGATTCCTTTTTCATCTGGCTCAATGAGCTTGATTTCAGGAGGAGCCAGGGGCGGGTTAATGGATCCAGTAATGGGAACGCCGTTTACTTCTGGGACTTTTCCGTTGATTGTTCCATCCCCTACAACAACTTTATCGCCACGCAGGGAAACTTCAAAAAATATATTTTGGAAAAATTCATTAGGCGTGCAGATAACCTGGGCGCCAGAAGGAGTATAATTGATCTTGGCGTTAGGACTCTGATGCCTTTGCCTGCGTATCCAATCCATCAAGGCCAGCCACTTCGGCCAGATCTTGTCTCCCGGCTTGGCCTCTAGTTCTTGAACCATTTACCCGGCCTCTATCTTGTTAAAATCCTCAGCAGCTTCCTGCGTTCTAGGTGCAAGCAGTTTATACGTATCCGTTATTTCGACACGGCCTCCGACAACTGCGACCTCTGGCATCTGGATCTGCCAAAAATACTTTAAATTTGTTCCCTCTTTGTTTAAATAATCGGCCAACGGCGGAAAGCCTCCGGGAAGTTTTTCAGTTGGCACAATCTTAAAAACGCCAGACCAAAGATCTAGCGGCATTTTTTCCAGCGTGTAAGTATGACGCAAAGTTGCAGAAGGTTGATAAAAGTACCTGACACCAAAAAAAGGATTTTTCTTTGGGCTGCCGCCAGATGTACCAGTTCCCGGCTCCGTGTATGTTTCTTCAAATATCACCTTATTGTTTTTGACCTTGCCGTTGTATTTCTTCTTTAGCTCCTCAATTTCTGGGTGTAGTTCAATTTCTGCAAGCTCGGCCGATACCTCTAACTGCACTCTTCCCTCATCAGTAATAGAAAGGCTTTTTACAACACCTGTGTCGGTTGATTTAAGTGGCGCAGTAAATTCAATTGTTTTTTCCCAGACTCCGCCAGATATTTTTTGATACGAGAGAGACGATGGCAACATTGTCTTCCCGCCAACTGAGATTGACGCTGGCGTGGTGATTAAATCAGTTTCGCTTGTAACGTAGTATTTCCGACTGACGGTGTACTTTCCAGAGTTGTCTACCTGTCCCCCGCTTTGCAACATCTCCACAGATGCAAAGGCTGCCCCTCCTTCAGATCCGCCACTGCTTCCTCTTGCCATAATAGATTAACGGAAAACGCTTCCGTCCCCCTTTCTGATTTCTTCTAGGATTTGATCCAATGTTTTGCTTGCAGCCACAAGGTGATTGGCCATGTCAGGCAATTTTTCTAGGGGACGGAACTGCTCAGACTTTTGAGCAAATCCAGACAGATCCGCAGCCAAGCCTCCAGCGGCTAACTTTCTTTGTGCCTCGCTTTCAGCAAATCCTTTGGGTTGCACTCCAGGTTGATCCTTGATCTGTTGAACCAGTGCATCCTTTAATGCACCCCGTGCTTCTGCCAACGCCGTGGCGGTGTCTGTGCTGGGCATCTGCTCAAACGCCTTTGCTGCCTCCTGGGCGCGAGATTGCAAAAGTGCTGTCTCAGCCTGTCGGCCGCTTTCTTTTGCCAAGAGATCTTGCAAGCGAAGCCCTTTCTTTTCCTTTTTCTCCATCTCCATTTCATATTGCTTGAAAACTGTGCGACGCAGATTATCAATCTGCCCATTGAGAGTTTCAATCTCCACAGTTGCGGCTGCTCGATCAGCGCCCTCTGCCATTTTAGATATTTTCTCTCTTAAAGTTGCTTCTTCTTTTAATAATTCAATCAGTTTGTCTTCGTCAGACAATGAGTTTAGGTAGTTTTGATGAATGATTTCGTCAGCACGCTCGTATGTCTTTTGCGTTTGTTCCCATGCACTCTTATATTTTCCCGCTGTTTTGCTACTGTCAGAAGTTGGCGAATTATCTGAACCATCTCGATTCCGAAGAGTTGTGTTCGCGCCTGTTGTCGATGCACTAGTTTCATCAAAAAATTTTATTAGAGGACGGATTGCGGCGAAACGTGCGTATGCCTCAACGGCGTCCATAATCTTTGCAACCGCTGTTCCAAAAACTATTGTGACAACATTTTGAAATGCTTTTAGCGCATCTGATGCCGCGGCAAGTTTGGCAATAGTTTCATTTGAAAATACTCCCATTGCTTGCCCGTTGGCGGCGATCGCCTCCGGGCCCATGCGGAGAGTCTCCATGAGCACGGCCGCACCCTTTCCGGCCAGCTCTTGTGCAATTGTAAAATCCTGCATGCCAAGCGTCCCAGAGGCTATTGCCTTGGATAAGGCCATAAATAGATCCTGCGGGGTCATTCCTTGGAGTTGCTCTACGCTTAAACCAATTTTATTAAAAGCCTCCGCCATTTGCTCATTGCCGCCAATCGCTGCGCCAGCGTTCTTCGCCAGCTTATTCATTGCGCTAGCCACATCCTCTAATCCAGCTCCTGAAGTGCTGGCTGCGTTGCCTATTTCTTGCAGGCTACTAGCGGCAACCCCAAACCGATTTGCAAGGTCTTGGAGCTGGTCGCCCTTGTCTATGGCATTTGAAAATCCTTGTATGATTTTATCAAACGCAAATGCGCCAGCCAATATGCCGCCAACTTTGTTGGCAAACCCCTTTACAGAGTTTTCCATGGCGGCCAGCCCGGTGGTAAGTCCAGACTTATCTACCCCGACTTTAATTTTTAAATCAGGCATGGTTATGCGTTGCGAAGAGTTATTTCAATGGCTTTTGTCATTTTTTCTCTTTGTATGTCAAGAGCTCGCTGGATCTGACCTGAGTTCAGGCATTTATCAATCCAAGGTACTTTATTTTCCAATTGTACATACTGCTCATCCTGGGCGTTAGATTTGTCCACAACAAACCCTGCTGCTCTTTTGCCTGCATGTCTGGTGACCCATTGCGGAATTCCCCTGGATCCTCCAAGCTGCTTGGCGCAATCCGCCCATCCGGCTTTGGCAAT
>RFQR01000048.1 GCA_009924895.1 bacterium | reverse complement strand
CGGTTTAAGGGCGGGAGCCCTTACTTAGGCGGTCCGCAGCATCGACCCACTTGGCACGCTCTGTCGGCTCCATCCCGTCCCACAACCACTCATCTTCCCTTTCGTCACGCGGCTCGTTCCACAACCACCACCGCACCGACGCACTAAACACAACGAAACCAAACTCTTCCGCACTCATCTCCGCCGGGTAATGGTAGAAAGCAGCAGAGTCAAGTTCCTTAGCCCAATCCGCGTAGAACGCTTCGTAGTAGAATGCTGCTGCCATGGACATGGTGCCCTCCGTCGTCATCATCCGATCCACATACTCCGACGCCGTCTCAAACGCATTCTCAAACGCAATCGCTTCGTCGAGCGGGTGAGCGATCATGTGAGTGGCAATCTAGAGCCGTACCAGCACTACCAAGAACCAAGGTTTTTTCAATTTTATAAGGGGTAAACCCCTTAGACCCCAATAAGGCCTTTATGAGTAAGAAAAAACGGCACGCATGTACGCACACAGCCCAGCATTTCAACTCAGCCTCAACTCAGCCACCAGCCAGCATGTCGGTCTAAGGGCGGGAGCCCTTAGCGGGAGCCCTTACTCGCTCTCCGAACCATCGCCCGACGTCCGCACAACCATCAACTCCTTGATGAGTGCGGCCTTCGCGTTCCACTCAGCACGCTCTTCCTCGGTCAACGCTTTCCACTGCGCAGCCAACTCCGTCACAGTGACAGACGGCTTCAGCTTCTCTCCCGGCGCCAGTTGCTCCTCCAAGGCCGCCTTGACCTCCGGACGAAGGTCAGCGCAGAACAGAAGGTAGCCAGTCGGCGCACGCTTGGGCCTCGGCTCCTTGGCAGCCTTGGCTGCAGCCTTGGCGGCCTTGGCCTCCTTCTTGGCAGCCTTGGCAGCAGCCTTGGCGGCGTCAAGCGCCTCCGCCGCAGCCAGACCCTCCAAGAAGTCCGCCGACTTGGGCGTAACCTTGGGAGGCGTCTTGGGCGTAGCCTTGGGAGGCGACTTGGTTGCCGCTGCAGCAGCCAAGAACGCAGCACCTTCAGCCGGGTCGAAAGCATACTTCGCAGCCAAGAGCTTCACCACGCGATCGGTGTTCGACATAGTTCGCAGAGGAGGAGTGAGTGGCTTAGCAGTTGATCGTATCTAGATTAGAACCTAACGGATCATTTCAATTTTTTTTCTGGGCACTGTCCCTACCCATATACCCATATATATATAAACAGGCGCGCACGTTTTTTAAGAAAAAAATCAATTTTATGGGGTATGCCCCCTTACCGGAGTCTAAGGGGGCTATGCCCCCCATAGTTAAAAAATCAATTTTATGGGGTTTTAACCATATTTCCACTCGTAAATCAGTGGAGTTATAGTTAAAAAATCAATTTTATGGGGTCTAAGGGGGGCATAGCCCCCTTAAATGCACTCGTAAATCAGTGGAGTTATAGTTAAAAAATCAATTTTATGGGCTTTTAACCATATTTCCACTCAGAAATGAGTGGAGTTATAGTTAAAAAATCAATTTTATGGGGTTTTAACCCTATTTCCACTCGTAAATCAGTGGAGTTATAGTTAAAAAATCAATTTTATGGGGTCTAAGGGGGGCATAGCCCCCTTAAATGCACTCGTAAATTAGTGGAGTTATAGTTAAAAAATCAATTTTATAGGGTTTTTAACCATATTTCCACTCGTAAATCAGTGGAGTTATAGTTAAAAAATCAATTTTATAGGGGTTTTAACCCTATTTCCACTCAGAAATGCCCCATTCCCAGGGTCTAAGGGGGAATATGCCCCCTTAAATGGAGTCGTAAATCAGTGGAGTTATGTTTTTAAGGGGGCCATACCCCTTAAGGGGTTTACCCCTTATGGGCGCCGCTTTGTAAAGCGGCTAAGGGGGCATTGCCCCCTTAGACCCAGGTTTAAGGGCGGAGCCCTTATAAAATTGAAATGCTTTTGACGTTTTTGTTTATAGCACGATAATCACATACAGCAATGACGACGCTCTTCACTCTTGGTGCGCCAATTGGGCTTTGGATGCAGGCAATTCAGGTTGCCCAGCAGACGAGGTTCCACGACGTTCCAGTTGTTAAGGAGTGGTCGCCAGCCAACTCGGATTGGCTGTTCCCGCCGCCGCCGCCACCGCCGCCGTCGCCAATCGAGATGACAGTTGTGGTTGACTGGGTCTAAACCGACACGCTGGGTTGATGCTGGGCGGTGCCGAGTTGGGGTCTAAAGGGTTTACCCTTGTGTGTGTGTGAGTGATTAGAGCCCAAAACTAAAGAAAAAACGCATGCTGCATGCGTTTTTTCTTACTTATCGGGTCTAAGGGGTTTAGAGCCCAAAACTAAAGAAAAAACGCATGCAGCATGCGGTTTTTTCTTTGACAAGCACAACTCATAGCATCACTTCACAACCAGAGTCCAGCACCCAGCACCCCTACAACGCACTTAGTCGGCGTTGATGATCAGGGGCGGCGGCCGTGGGCCACACGGCGCAGTCGATTGCGGCGACGGCGGCGAGGGTGGCGGCGACGGCGGTGGCAGCACAGCCTCAGTGCCATCCGCGTAGGGCTCCGCATACTCAACCTCACCGGCCGGCTCAAGCGCCTTGATCGGGCGCTCGGGCTTGGGCAGACGAGACTGGTAGCAGTGCCACCCTTGCGACTCCATGGTCCAGCAGTTCCCCGCCATCATGTAGTCCCGCACCTTAATCGCCTCCGGAGACGTCACCAGCATATGCACGAAGATCTTGCAGAACCCCGACCCATCCTTGTAACGCCGCACGTCCACACGAGTGACTTGGTCGTTCGGGAACTTGCCATCGGGACCCACAAACACTTGCTTGACCCACTGCCACTGAACCTCCGGCGCCCGCGGGATGCAGATGCTGAACTCGTTGAGCGCGATGGCAGCGATGGGCGCAGACATTGATCACGAAGATTGCTTTGAGTTGATATCGTACTTACACTAACGGTGAGAGAACCATTTCAATTTTTTGAGGGCCGCCCTTAAACCGGGGTCTAAGGGGGCGATGCCCCCTTAGCGGCTCCAAAGAACACGCTAATTATAAGAAAAAACGGCACACATGGAAAGCCCCAACACAACCAGTCAGCCGCCAGCCGCCTTAGACCCCGGTTTAAGGGCGGGAGCCCTTACTCATTTCAACTCAGCCGCCAGCCTCCCTTACTGAACCGGGGTCTAAGGGGGCCTTGCCCCCTTACTTACTCAGCACTCATAGCGCCAGTCATCGTCCGACTCCTCGCTGTCGCTGTGTGGCGGCGACGAGGGCGGCGATAAATCGGGGCTTACTTGCGACTGAGGAGCCGGCGGCTTCCCCGGCATCGTGACAAACACAGACTTCTGTGCAGGCATCCGGGTCAGCGCAAATGGAGGAGGAGGAAGTTCGCCTTGAAGAATCACAACCCCGCGCGGGCGCAGCGAGTCCGACAAGATGGAGCGACCTTCAACACTGGGCTTCGGGTTGATCCACGCAGCACTGACGGAGAACATCGCGCGTTGCTTTGGTGACTCGAGGCGATTGTACCAGCAATAACAGCACCGCCATCATTTCAATTTTTTAAGGGGTCCTTACCCAAAAAAGAAAAAACGGCACACCCATAAGGGGTAAACCCCTTAGATCTCAATTCGGCATCAACCCAGCATCAACTCAGCATTTCAACCCAGCATCAACTCAGCATTTCAACTCAGCATTTCAACTCAGCATCAACCCAGCCTCAAACTCAGCATTTCAACCCAGCATCAACCCAGCCTCCAACTCAGCGTGTCGGTCTAAGTTAAGGGGGCAACGCCCCCTTAGACCCCGGTTTAAGGGCGGAGCCCTTACCCTTACTTACACACAGCGTTTTGCCGAGCAATCAGCGGCGGAGTGAAGTCTGCTTGGACTAGATAGACCTCGCTTGTGAGATACGGCACCGGACGCGCCTTGTAGCAATGCCACTGACTATCGGGCATCAAAAGCATATTGCCAGCTTCCATGTAGTTTTTCAAGTCCTTGGTCCTTTCAGTTGTGCAACGCATCACCACAAACACCTTGGCGCAATTGGACCACTTCTCACTTCTACACACACACACACTCGCGACACACTTGCCAAACTCCTTCTCAAACTCGTCCTTGATACTGCACGCGTCTTCAATGCTCCACTCACTGCGAGCAATCTTCGGAATGCACAAAACAAGCTGGTTCAATGCGTACGCCTTCATTGCTGGTTGTAATACGTACTATTACATTGGGAGAGAGAAGTATTTCAATTTTAAAATTGAAACGAAAAACGTTACAGTCGTAATATCAAACCCACCAATGACTTCTCCAAGTGCAAATGACATCGAAGCGAACGACAACGCCAACAACGCCAACACCGCCAACACCGCCAATCCAAATGATACCACCTCGTACTACAACAACACCAACTCGTCTTTGGCTCCCGCAGCAACTGCGGCGCCGCCGCGCATCCGAGTCCCTCCCTTGTTGATAAATTAGGAGCCTGACCTACCAACCGGCTTTTCACCCTTCGAACTTCATACATTTTATACCTTTCTTAATCGATTAAACATAAATACATCTATATTTTCAGATATTCCGCGAAATAACGAAAACTAAAACTAAAACAAAAAAAATAATTAAACTTAATTTGTTCCAACCTTAGTTTAATTATTTTTTTTTAACGTATAACTTCACACATCTCACATACGAGGTTTGTACATTTATTAAGAAAGGTACACGATTTACACGCCCAGTCTCGGCAATTGAAACACAACACTTCTTTGTGTCCTTTGTAATTTGTAACTTTCATAACTCTATTACAATTAGAACAATTAGTAATGTTTCCGTGACTTGTTGGAATCATCGCATTACTTGCAATATAATCAAGAAGAGCTCTGTTTGGAACAAGCTGATCGGCCCGCAGAGGGTTTCTAGTTATTGGAGAGGTATTGTTAATCTGGAGCCAATTTAATATTGCTGACTTCTCATACGTATTACCCTCATAGTCAATGACCGGTTCTCTCATCACCTCATTTGTAATTGGACAAATCGGAATCCCCATCGGTATCGACATTCGTTGCGAGTTTGCGCCTATAAGTTTGTACGTTGTGTAATTATATACAATGTAAAACAAAAATCAATTTTGTATTTTAAATGCAAGTGAGAAATGAGTGTGAAAAAAATTAAATGTCACTCATTCTCACTTAACTTAAAATAGTTAACAATAGTTAACATCAAAACAAAGTTGTGCGTTCATAGGTCGCATTGTTTGAAGCGTCTTTGATGTATGTAAATTGTTTCTTTGGCGCGGTGTCATCGACATACCAAAATGCTCCGGTATACATGATCAGCAAGATAATAAACGCAAACATTGTTGTGGTGGTGTGAGAGATGGAAGAGAGAAAAAAAATATTCAATTTATTTTTTCTACATAAACAAAGTTACTTAGTTTGCCAGAATATTAATGTTCCAAACTTGCATCAGTATGAACTCAATGATCAGAAATAACCACACCAGCTCCTTTGGCGCTATCTGCAGCGTTACATACATCACAAGCGGCGGAACCACCAGCAAGATTCTTTTGTCCATCACACTATGCCGCAATGCTGTGTGCCTTTATACTTTCGCAGCGGGCATTTCAATTTTGCTCGCTTAACGATACCTACACACGCTTGCAGAATGTCTTACGCCTGCATTCGGTCTTACAAACGTTTGGCGAGCAACATGATTCAGATAGAAGAACCCCATCACCATAAAGATGAACAAGAAGAACTCGCCGCCCAGAAAGCGCGCCAAAGAACCAGCCTCCTGCATTATGGCATAAATCATTTTGTTCTCTTCTGTCTGGAGTGTTTGATGTATCACTACATTAAAAATGAAAATCATTTCAATTTTTATTTTTATTTTATTTAAAATGTTGTCAAACAATAGAATAAAAAATGTCACTCATTTACTTTTTTCTCACTCATTTCTCGTTTGCTGGTTTTAC
>RFQR01000047.1 GCA_009924895.1 bacterium | reverse complement strand
ATCTTTCGCTACATGTAAGAAGAAATCCAGTTGAATCTCCACTACATGATCGTGTGCAAGTTCTGCCGGGTTATCACGCTAGATGAAAGTAAGAAATCCAATTGAATCACCGCTACATGATAAAGGAGGTGCGGAACCTTGGTTCTGCTCCGCTACATGATCGTGTGCAAGTTCTGCCGGGTTACCCGCTACAGTAAGAAGAATTCCAATGGAATCCGCTCTGCATGTATGGTCACTCATTTCTTACTCACTCATTTCTCAGTTAGGGTCGCAGAGATTCGCGAGGTCCGTCTGCTTGGTCACCTGTAGGGGTATTGGCAAAGGACAGGGTGTGAAAGTTTCTAATTGTATCTTTCGCTACATGTAAGAAGAAATCCAGTTGAATCTCCGCTACAGTAAAGTGGTGTTAGCAAGAGTTTCCAGTTGAATCTCCCACTACATGTAAGAAAGATTCCAGTTGAATCACCGCTACATGAACGTGTGCAAGTTCTGTCGGGTTATCCCGCTAGATGAAAGTAAGGATTCCAATTGAATCTCCGCTACATGAAAGAAGAATTCCAGTTGAATCACCGCTACATGAAAGAAGAAATCCAATTGAATCACCGCTACATGATAAAGGAGGTGCGGAACCTTGGTTCTGCCACTCATTTCCCACTTACTCACTCATTTCTCACTTAGGGTATGGCCGCAGAGATTCGCGAGGTCCGTCTGCTTCGTCACCTGTAGGGGTATTGTAAAGGACAGGGTGTGAAAGTTACCAATTGAATCTCCGCTACAGTAAAGTGGTGTTAGCAAGAGTTACCAATTGAATCTCCGCTACAGTAAAGTGGTGTTAGCAAGAGTTTCCAGTTGAATCTCCCACTACATGTAAGAAAGATTCCAGTTGAATCACCGCTGCATGATCGTGTTCAAGTTCTGCCGGGTTATCCCGCTAGATGAAAGTAAGGATTCCAATTGAATCTCCGCTACATGAACGTAAGAAGAATTCCAGTTGAATCACCGCTACATGAAAGAAGAATTCCAGTTGAATCACCGCTACATGATAAAGGAGGTGCGGAACCTTGGTTCTGCCACTCATTTCTCACTTAGGGTATGGCCGCAGAGATTCGCGAGGTCCGTCTGCTTGGTCACCTGTAGGGGTATTGGCAAAGGACAGGGTGTGAATGATTCGCCACTACATGAAAGAAGAATTTCAATTGATTCACCACTACAAAGGAGGTGCGGAGAACCTTCCAGGTTCATCGGGGTTGTAGGGGCTAGCCCCTACTGCTCAGATCCGTTGTAATCCGGTTGAGCTGGAAGCTCATAAAATTGAAATGTAAAAAAGAATGATAAAATCATAAAAATGGAGTGCATGATATGTTACGAAGGAGAGGCGAAGTACAAGATACAGTGTGGATCCAGTGTTCCACATTGTATATGCTTTACATGCGAGAAGACGATGCGTCTAAAGGCAGCGCCGAGTCATGACGGTCGTATGTTGACGTGTCCGTTTTGCAGGCAAGAGGAGAAGGAGGCAGGTCTACGTTCAAGGTCATCGTACGAGGCGGAGCTAAAATTATTGTATGAGAAATTGTATCCAAAGGTGCAGGGATATCGTCGTCTACGTGATCCGGAAGTGTATCATCCTACGAGTGGATGGTGCAAGAATCGTGCGAATGGATGCCAAATGCGGTCACGTACGACACGAACGTGTTCTTACCCGGAGGGATGTATAGAATACGTATGCCGTAACTGTAGAATGTGCATGGGTCACTTTGTGCAGGGGCAAGCCCCTACAACCCCACAGCAGGGGCAAGCCCCTACAACCCCACTGCAACCGGCATCACCCTACATCCCTTGAATCTTCACCGGATAAAAAAAAAGAGGGACAATTCCCCACTTTTTTACAGAACCTTCCAGGTTCACCGGGTAGGCTGCCCTACAGATGAATAATTTCAGTTTCATCACCTTTTACAACAATACCAGTAGAATCCACTTCTACATAAGGTGGAACGATTTCATTTACACCGATCACACCATCCTCTACATCTAAGTAGGGGCTAACCCCATTATCCGATGAACCTGGAAGGTTCGCTTCGTCACCTGTATAGGGGCTAGCCCCTATAACCCCATTATCCGATAGGTTCAAAGGTGCGGGGTTCTGCTCATTGGGGTTGTAGGGACTAGCCCCTACATTAGGAGGTGCGGAGAACCTTCCAGGTTCAACGGGGTTGTAGGGGCTAGCCCCTACTCCTTGGTTCTGCCCTACGAGTGTCATCCAAAGGTCTGCGCTACGTTTCCATGTAAAAGAAAGGGCATACTCTTTGGCCTTGTCCAAATCATACTCTTGAAAGTCCAACTCTTTGCCTTCTACCATGGGAACACCAAATCCACCCATGGTTTCTGTAATTCCGCCTACAGGATAATAGTAACACTTTACTTTAGAGGCCATCATTTCTCTTGCTGTAATACAAGAGGTTTCCAAAAAAGTAGATGGGAAAAGCCAATGCTCTGCAACGGCCATTTCTTCGTATAATTGGGAAGGTGACAATTTACCTAGATGTTGAATAGAAAGATAATCCATTTTTGCTTTGATGTCATGATCATGCTCTCTTGGAAATGGTTGGTACGAAGAAATACGTAGGGTAGCGTCAGGCATCTTTTCCAGGATGGAAGGCCAAAGATCAATCAACTTTGCTAAGCCGCGTTCACTACAGGAAGTAAAGAGAAACCGATTCGGAATTTTTTCTTTTTCTACAAAGAAGGAAGGTTCAATTCCATTGGGAATAATGGACGTAGTTAAGTAGGGATACTTTTCTCTAAATAATTGTTCATGAAAGGCAGTTAAACAAACGCATGCATAAATGGGAAACTTTTGTAAAGTGGCATGTACATCGGCCACTCCATACAACTCTACATCGTGAGCCATAATCAACAAACGATCCGCATAATGGGTAGGACACAATTCTAAAAAGGAAATGTTTCTGGAAATGATAATGGCGTTAAAATAATGGGCCATGATAAGTTCGCCTATACGTGAACTATGTACGTAGTGAACATTTCCCACTACTTCTTCGGTAACGTTACCGCATACGTAGACGTTGCAATCAAAGTGTTGAGTGAGGTAGCGGATCGCCTGTTCACTACCGCCTACTGCATTGGTTAAGCCGTAGGTATAATTCCAAGGTGCACAAAAGTCACCTACATAAAATAAAATGGAATTGGTATGTTTGGGAATGTAATCGTGTTCCAAGTGATAAAAGTCAACAAAGGTGCGAAACGATTCTAAAAAGTGAGGCTTTGCAAAAGGCAAGACATACTTTACATTTTCCAAAATGGTGTTTAACATGGAAAGACTTAATTTTTCACGATGATTGAATAGAATAAGACAAAGTTGGGCAGTTAATTCAATATTTTGAATGGCTTTGGCGCTACAGGAAACGTAGTAGACGATTGGGAAACATTTGCCAGGAATGGTTTTGATAAGTTCCCAGTACATGCAAACCAGACTGTGTTTTCCACGGGTAAAGTAATGTTTGATCAATTCAAGTGGACCCTCTGCGCCCTGTTGAAAGGTGATGCTTTCTACAAGAAAGTAAGGGTCCTTGGTAGAGCGATACGACTCTAAACATTGTTCATAGGTATCCATGTTTCCAACTACTTTATTTATCTTTAAGTTTTTAAGTTTGTTACAGGTTCACCGAGTACCCTACGACCCCGATGAACCTGGAAGGTTCTCTGCTTCGTCACCTGTGGACCCATTATGAGGAGGTGCGGAACCTTGGTTCTGCCAAAAAAAGGATGTTGTATCCTTGGGCCTCGCTTGCCTCTCCCGCTACTTGCTCCAGCTATTTATAGTTTAATCCCCACTTATCGGGGTCGTAGGGGGCGCGCCCCCTACATGACAATGCGCGCCTTTGGTTTCTGTGCCGCTACTTCCGCTTCCTTTGCTGCTCGCTCCGCTTCCCGCTCCGCTGGTGTCTTTGCTGCGAATACCTGCCAATACATGTCGTTGCCCGTGCGCCGGTTGACCCCGTAGACGATCCGAGGAATGTCGCCCGCTGGAATGACCTCTCCGTTTCTCTGGCGCGCTTCATTACGCTTCAAGCGATCCATGAGGCCAACGGCATGTGGCTCCGTGGAATACGTAGAATAATGAATCCAGAATTTGCGGAAAGTCGTTCCGTCGCGGTCGTACTCCTTCATGTCAATCGCTGAGATTTCTCCGAGTTCCAACTCCAGGAACTTGGTGCGAACATCCTCTACAGTGGTGACGGTAAGCGCTTTGGAGATGAAGATGGTAGACATGGTGATTGAATGAAGGTAAAGAAGTAAAAACGATTTCAATTTTTTTTTGGAAGAGTTCCGTTGAGTAGGGGCCAGCCCCTACAACCCCAATATAATTGGTTGTAGGCGTTAGCCTACCCGGTGAAGCTGGAAGCTTCCCTACAAAAAATAACGGGGTCGTAGGGGCTGGCCCCTACAAAAAAGGGGGAACGGTATCCCCCGATTTTCGGTTTATGGCCAAGGGAATGCTTCTTCCCATATGCATGGCTCAGGTAAAGGTTGCACTACTCGTTTGGTAAAGAACGTGAACCAGCGCCACGGCTCTACATACTTCACTTTCACAGTTTCTACGTTCATGTTGTTGATCCTCATGGTGTGATGTCCAACAAGAAAAAAGTATTTCAATTTTAGGGGGCTAGCCCCCTAAGACCCCCAACGGATCTTTGCAGAACCCAGGTTCCGCTCCTACAACGGATCTGTAGGCCCTACGACACCGATATTATCCGTATGGTTCTCTGCTTCGTCACCTGTACAACCCTTTTGAGGGAGGTGCGGAACATGGGTTCTGTTCTGCTTCGTCACCTGTGGAACCAATATTATCCGGAGCTGGAAGCTCACAAAGATCCGTTGCAATCCGGTTGAGATGGAAGCTCACAAAAAATTGAAATGAAAAAGTTTTATACATCTTCATCATTGAAAACCAACCATGTTCTCCGCTACCATGTCTCGCGCTTTCACCGACTCCATGGCCGACTTTGCTGGCAAGATGCTCCAAGATGCTGTAGAGCGACTCGCTACCAAGTACGGTTTTAATGCAGAAGAAGCGAAAGATTTCCTCCTATCCGGAGGCGTACACGTCAAGCTACCACCCCTGGAAAAGTCCAAACTTCCCTGGTGCGGTGTGGTAGACCATGCCTGCTGCAAGGCCATCGTCAAGAACGGCGGACTCTTCACTCAGTGTACGAGTTCGCCACTTGACGGTGGATGGTGCAAGAAGTGTGCGAAGGATGTGGAGAAGAACGGGACACCGACGAACGGAGACGTAGAGGCGCGGCTAGTGGGAGATATCATGGCGTACAAGGTCGGCAACACGGAGGTAAAACCATACATTGAGTACATGATCAAGAACAACATCACGCAGGAACAAGCGGAGGAATCAGCGGCATCGTACGGACTCACCATTGATCCGCGTCAGTTTGAGAAGAAGAAACGCGGGCGTAAGCAAGCAGCGGAACGCACGATGGCTCCTAGCATGGAGACACCTGATCCTAGCGAGATGGCCGAGCTTACGGAAACAGTCGTGTCAACCGACCTACCAGCCCTACATCGCGAACGCGCAGCCGCAGCGGTCGCAGGAACATTCGCAGAAGCAGCAGCAGAGGAAGTAGAAGACGACACGGAACTCACCATCAAGAAAATCAACGGCATGAAAAAGGAGGACGTACATCGGGCCTGCGCAGCACGCGGAATCAGCATTGACGGCCAGAATATCTTGGACTTGAAGAAGGCACTCAAGGCATTGGTCGCTTGAACCCAGGTTCACCGGAGCAAGTAGCTGGAGCGGGAGTATACAAAAAAAAAGAAAAACGCCTACGGGCCACTTCTTTTTTTGTAGGGGCTAGCCCCTACGACCCCATTTATAGGGCTATGCCCTATCGGTGAACCCATAATGAGGAGGTGCGGAACCTGGGTTCTGCACAAAATTGAAACGCAAATCACACCTCTACTTTTATAAAATGAAGCTCCTCTACTTTCTCTTCAGTGTCGCTCTTGCCTACAGGATGGAAACCGTAACCACCATGTGCTTCTTCGTGAATAAAGAATGTCACACTTCTCACGCGAAAGACGTAGCCATGTCTCTCCAACCCGGTTACCTTTCCCACTCTACTACGTCTACGAAATACGGTATGCACTCCATCA
>RFQR01000046.1 GCA_009924895.1 bacterium | reverse complement strand
TTTGGTGGTGGTAATAAAAAACGCTCCGTTACACCCTATAAAGCATCTAAAAATAAAAAGTCAACAAAGTTAACTAGAGTTAAAAAGCGTAAAGAATCCAGAAAGCGTTATATGATGTCATAAATATATTTCCGGTCATATACCGTGATGTGCTAAATCTCCGCAAAAAAGGGCATACATTGTGTCCATATCAGATTCTATGCTACAGTTATATGCCCCCAAGGGGGGTGTTTCACTTTGGCACTTAGCGGGTATTTGCATAGACTTTTTTCCAACGTCTAACTAAATGACTCGCCGCAGCCGAAAAAGTAAACGCCAAAGAGGTGGTGCCATTTCAATTCCTACAGCGGCAGGATTACAGCTCTTTCTAGATGCTTCAGATCCATTGGGAACAGGAACACCCCCTACAAATGGTCCTCTTACAAGTTGGAAAGATAAATCAGGAAATGGATATGATGCTATAACGACGGCTTTAACAAAAACCCCTATATGGTCTTCAACCGATAATTCTATACAATTTGGATATACAGGAAATAATACAAATAATGCATATGCATATGCACTTAATGTAAATGTTTTAAATAATATTTCAACATACTCTATTGTATATTGTTTTACTCTTTTAACACCGCTTGCATGGATATTTGCAAAACAACACGATGGTGTGAATACCATGGCTCTTTTATATGCGGGGTCATCACCTTCCTTTGCGTGGGTGACAGGACAACCTCCTGGAGGGGGTATGAATTTTCTACCATATGCTGCGCGAAATAATAATATAACATTTGGTTCTACTGTATCCTCCAGTTCTAGCACATCTTCATCTTTTACAGTTGGTGTTCCGTATACAGTTAGTATTATTGTATCGGGTAGTAAAACCGCAAATGTATATGTGAACGGAAAACAAGTGGCGAATAGTCCATTAAACTATGCAAATCTGACCATACCCAATGATAATGCTACAACAAATCCTTCAGGATATAACTGGATGCTTGGTGGATTAAGAAGTGGTGGAACATGGTCGGATATATATAATGCACCAAACCCTGGGATGGTTAAACTACATGGTATGGCAGTATATACATCACCTCTATCCGATACGGATCGGATAGCTGCTGAAACGTATATTGGAAATATTCCAATTATTGCAGCCCTACAGGCTTCTGCGGCACAGGCATCTGCGGCCCAGGCATCCGCAGCACAGGCTTCTGCGGCACAGGCTTCCGCGGCCCAGGCTTCCGCGGCACAGTTAGCGATTCTGCAGGCTTCTGCGGCACAGGCTTCCGCAGCCCAGGCTTCCGCGGCACAAGCATCTGCAGCACAAGCATCCGCGGCACAGTTAGCCATTCTACAGGCATCTGCGGCACAGGCATCCGCAGCACAAGCTTCTGCTGCACAGTTGGCCATTCTACAAGCTTCTGCGGCACAAGCTTCTGCGGCACAAGCCTCCGCAGCACAGTTGGCGGCTCAACAAGAATCTGCTGCACAAGCATCCGCGGCACAAGCTTCCGCTGCACAGTTAGCCATTCTACAAGCTTCTGCGGCACAAGCATCCGCTGCACAGGCATCCGCAGCACAGTTGGCGGCTCAACAAGAATCTGCTGCACAAGCATCCGCAGCACAAGCATCTGCTGCACAGTTATTAGCCCAACAAGCTTCTGCAGCACAGTTAGCAGCCCAACAGGCATCCGCAGCACAAGCATCCGCAGCACAAGCATCTGCGGCCCAGTTAGCAGCCCAACAGGCATCCGCAGCACAAGCCTCCGCGGCACAAGCATCTGCAGCACAGTTAGCAGCCCAACAAGCGTCTGCGGCCCAGTTAGCAGCCCAACAGGCATCCGCAGCACAAGCCTCCGCAGCACAAGCATCTGCTGCACAGTTAGCAGCTCAACAGGCATCGGCAGCACAGTTAGCAGCCCAACAGGCGTCTGCAGCACAAGCATCCGCAGCACAGTTAGCAGCCCAACAGGCCTCTGCAGCACAAGCATCGGCAGCCCAGTTAGCAGCCCAACAGGCGTCTGCAGCACAAGCAGCAGCAGAAGCATCCGCAGCACAGTTAGCAGCTCAACAGGCGTCTGCGGCACAAGCATCTGCTGCTAAAGCAGCCGCAGAAGCATCCGCAGCACAGTTAGCAGCTCAACAAGCATCCGCGGCCCAGTTAGCAGCCCAACAAGCATCTGCTGCTAAAGCAGCCGCAGAAGCATCCGCAGCACAGTTAGCAGCTCAACAAGCATCCGCGGCCCAGTTAGCAGCCCAACAAGCTTCTGCAGCCCAGTTAGCAGCCCAACAAGCTTCTGCGGCCCAGTTAGCAGCCCAACAGGCTTCTGCAGCAGAAGCATCTGCAGCCCAGTTAGCAGCCCAACAAGCGTCTGCGGCTCAAGCATCTGCTGCACAAGCATCCGCGGCCCAGTTATTAACTCAACAGGTTTCTGCAGCCCAGTTAGCAGCGGCCCAGTTAGCGGCACAACAAGCATCTGCAGCAGAAGCATCGGCAGCCCAGTTAGCAGCACAACAAGCATCTGCGGCCCAGTTAGCAGCACAACAAGCATCGGCAGCCCAGTTAGCAGCCCAACAAGCATCCGCAGCCCAGTTAGCAGCCAAACAAGCTTCTGCCGCTCAAGCAGCCGCAGAAGCATCTGCAGCCCAGTTAGCGGCTCAACAGGCATCCGCAGCTAAAGCAGCCGCAGAAGCAGCCGCAGAAGCATCTGCAGCCCAGTTAGCAGCCCAACAAGCATCCGCCGCTCAACAAGCATCTGCAGCCCAGTTAGCGGCTCAACAGGCGTCTGCTGCTCAAGTATTTGCTGCAAAACAAGCATCTGCTGCCCAGTTGGCAGCCGCAGAGGCATCTGCTGCACAGTTATTGGCTGAACAAGAATCCACAGCTCAAGCAGCCGCTCAAGCAGCCGCTCAAGCATCTGCAGCCCAGTTAGCGGCCCAACAAGCTTCCGCGGCTCAAGCATATGCCGCCCAACAAGCATCTGCAGCCCAGTTAGTGGCTCAACAAGCCTCTGCGGCCCAGTTAGCGACTCAACAAGAATCCGCAGCACAAGCAGCCGCTCAAGCAGCCGCTCAAGCAGCCCAACAAGCATCTGCAGCCCAGTTAGCGGCCCAACAAGCGTCTGCGGCTCAAGCATATGCGGCCCAACAAGCGTCTGCGGCCCAGTTAGCAGCCCAACAAGCGTCTGCAGCCCAGTTAGCAGCCCAACAAGCGTCCGCGGCCCAAGAAGAGTCTGCAGCCCAGTTAGCGGCCCAAGAAGAGTCTGCAGCCCAGTTAGCGGCCCAAGAAGAGTCTGCAGCCCAGTTAGCAGCCCAGATAGCAGCCCAACAAGCACCGGACAATACGCAAGCTTCTATAGAACAGGGAGCTCAATCTGTAGCAGCAAAAATGGGATCTGCAATACTTCGTTCATTAGCAACTCCTACAAATTTAAAGGGCGGGGCTCTAAGTCCAAATATATCATCCTATACACCAAAAACTCCATTAAATTCCAGCACACTACAACTATGGCTTGATGCAATGGATGTTATGAATACTGGTAAATCACTGAATGATAATACACGCATTAATGTCTGGTATGATAAATCAGGAGATTCAAATGATGCAATGATGATCGAGCCATGTGTATTTCATAAAACTGGATTGGGTGGAAATCCTGCTATATATATGAATGGTTCACAAAACATGTTTGGTTCTATATATATAGCTGGAACGACAGCCACTGTTTTTGCTGTATCCTCTATGTCATCTGCATCAGATCCTACAGCGCGATTAATAGCATTTGGACAACCTGATGCAGTAGACACAACTGCTGAATTTTTTAGTCTATCCAGAAATGGAGACAAGGGTCTTGGTATATATCGAAATGGGTTATATTATGCAACATATCCACCTGCGTATGATACTCCCTATTTATTTGAAGGATGGTTTGATGGAAACCCAACAAGTGCAAATGCTACAGTTCAAATAGGTGATTCTACCACGATTACAAATACAGCAATAGGCACCGGCACATTTAATGAAAATTTTAATATTTCTTCGTATACGATTGGCAGTAGTACAGGAACGACTCCTACCAACTTTTTCAAAGGGCATATATCCGAACTAATTATATTTAGTACTGTATTATCACTTGCAGATATACAAAAAGTGGAAGGATATCTTTCTTGGAAATGGGGTTTACAAACAAAACTACCAAAGAATCATCCCTATGCTTCTCCAGATGCTATACAAACGGTAGCTACAACAATTGCAACTGCAGCATCTGCACCTTTTGTATCAAAGACATCAGTACCTATAGCATCTGCAGCTTTTGTGCCTATAGCATCTGCAGCTTTTGTGCCTATAGCATCTGCCCCTGCTGTATTTGCAGAAACGCCTACTGTTACATATCAACCTCAGACAACGTATGTGCCACCACCTCCACCTCCACCTCCTCCTCCAATCTCTGCGGCTGCAGCTATTCAAACTTATGCATCTGCCCCATTTTCACAAAAAGTAATACCTCCAACTCAATATGCAGTTCCACCTAGACCCACCTCTGTTCAACTAACACAACCCTATAGTGTTCAACCTGTTGTGCAAATATCACAAGATCTATCCAAAATAGCTCTTCAAGATGCAGCAGCAGTAGATAGATTAGGCACATATACAAGTGACTCATCACAAATTCAACAACTTACTGCGCTTATGCAAAACGAAGCATATAAGATATCAGAAGCACAAGCAGCTGCGGCTGAAGCGTATGCCCAACAATTGTCGACAATGAATGCCCTACAGGCGTCCGCCGCCCAGTTAGAAATCAAACAGGCGTCCGCCGCCCAAGCATCCGCTGCCCAGCTCGCGTATGAAACAGCCTCTGCCGCCCAAGCATCCGCTGCCCAAGCTATACGAGAACAGGCCTTTTTAGAGTCTGCAGCCCAGTTAGCCGAACAGCAGGCGTCTGCGGCCCAGTTAGCCGCTCAAATGGAGGCTGCAAAAGAAGCAGCATTACAAGCTTCTAGAGAAAGAGCCTATGCAGCCAAGTTAGCCGCTCAACAAGTATCTGCAGCATTAGCTTCCGCTGCTATTGATAATGCAGCACTTGGGGATGATCCAAAGATTGGTCACTTTGTTCTTCCAAAAGATACAGTTGACCAGACGATTGAAACGAATTCATTCATAGGTCGTTATATACGTGTGAAACCATCCAAAGTGCAAGGTGATGGTTATTTACAGCTAACCCAAATCATTGTATATGATACTTCCGGAAATAATGTAGCACTTGGGCAACCCATTTATTCCAATAATACGAATGTTGTTTCAATGCCTCCATATATTCTTGTAAATGGGCATACAAAGGCGAATACATTTGAACAAGGTCTATGGACATCTACAGGATATCGTGGCGACTATATAGAAATCGATATAGGCCATTATTTACCTATCACACGTATACGAATCATAGGGCGGGCAGATACTGTTCCTGGAAGAATGTTTGAAACTCGTATTGAAATTAATAGGCTTACAACGGTGGAGGCTGCTGTATCATACGGATTGCAGATAAATAAGTTTACAGATTCTTTATCAAAAGCAAAACAACAGGAGCAAGATGTTGCGATAGAGGCATCTGCTGCTACACTACGAGAAAAGGAAATTCAAATTGCATTATCGGATGCAAGGGCTTCTGCCGCTGCCGCTGCTTCCGCCGCTGCTTCCGCCCAAGCTTCGGCATCTCAAGCTTCCGCATCCCAAGCTTCCGCATCCCAAGCTTCCGCTGCAAATGCCACTGTGGAAGCAGATCTTTCTGCAAATATTAAGCGATTAAATTCTGGTGCTAAATAAAGATGAGTAATACAGAGAGTAATACAGAGAGTACATTAGATCTTATTGGTAGTATAAATCCATTACAGTTAGCCGCTGATATTGCTGTTCAAAAATTATTTAGCAGTTTACCCAATGGTGCTGATGTTATAGCGTGCATGGCTACACTTGCTGCATTAGCTACTTTTCTTACTACAATACCCAGTTTGATTAAGAAAAAAACAAAAGCCGCAGTTAAGTCGAAGATGGATGCACTTTTAGGATTAACTGGTAAAAATACTGCTAGTGAAAATGCTGGTGAAAATGATGCTGGTGCTGGTGCTGCTGGTGAAAATGCTGGTGCTGGTGAAACTGCTGGTGAAAATGCTGGTGAAAATGCTGGTGCTGCTGGTGAAAATGCTGCTGCTGAAAATGCTGCTGCTGAAACTGGTGCTGGTGAAAATGCTGCTGCTGAAAATGCTGCTGCTGAAACTGGTGCTGGTGAAAATGCTGCTGCTGAAACTGGTGCTGGTGAAAATGCTGCTGAAAATGCTGGTGAAAATGCTGGTGAAAATGGTACTGGTGAAACTGCTGCTAGTGAAAATGGTGGTGAAAATGGTACTGGTGAAAATGCTGGTGAAAATGGTACTGGTGAAAGCAACACCAATAGCACCAACAATGGTAGCACCAACAATGGTAGCACCAACAATGGTAGCACCAACAATGGTAGCAGCAACAATGGTAGCAGCAAAAATGGTAGCAGCAACAATGGTAGCAGCAACAATGGTAGCAGCAACAATGGTAGCAGCAACAATGGTAGCAGCAACAATGGTAGCAGCAACAATGGTAGC
>RFQR01000045.1 GCA_009924895.1 bacterium | reverse complement strand
TATACGGGTCCAACGGGTTCTACTGGAGCAACAGGTGTCACAGGAAATACCGGTCCCACAGGTCCTACAGGACCTACGGGTATGACGGGACCTATAGGAAGAGATGGAAGCGCAGCCTCCACAGGTGCGACAGGAAATACGGGGGCAATAGGGCGCACGGGACCTACGGGCCCTACAGGTCGTGATGGGCAAGCTACAAACACGGGGGCGACTGGAAATACGGGGGATACGGGTCCTACGGGGGATCCAGGGGATCCTGGTGAAGTGGGTCCTCAAGGGGATACGGGTGCCACAGGACCAACAGGTCGCGATGGACAAGCGACAAACACGGGAGCTACGGGGGCTATCGGTCCAACAGGAGTTACGGGACCTACGGGGGCCACAGGAAGTGCGGGGGCGACGGGAAGCACAGGTGTCACGGGCCCTACAGGGAGTGCGGGGGCGACGGGTTTCACCGGTGCAACTGGATTTGCTACAAATACGGGTGCTACCGGTCCTACAGGTCGCACAGGCCCTACGGGGCCGTTTGGTTTAGCAGGGGCGACGGGTCGCACAGGCCCTACAGGCAATACTGGGGATACGGGTGCAACAGGACCAACAGGAGATACGGGATATACGGGTGATACTGGACCAACGGGTGATACGGGAGATACTGGACCAACAGGTGATACGGGAACCACAGGGCCTACGGGTCGAACGGGTGCGACAGGCCCTACAGGGGTCACAGGCCCTACAGGGGTCACAGGCCCTACAGGTGTGACAGGCTCTACAGGGACCACAGGACCTACGGGGTCTACAGGTGCTACGGGGCCTACAGGCCCTACGGGTCTCACAGGCTCTACAGGGTATACTGGGTATACGGGATTCACAGGTGTCACAGGCCCTACCGGTGTGACAGGGCCTAACGGAGCCACCGGGGTCACAGGCCCTACAGGTGTGACAGGCCCTACCGGTGTCACAGGATCTAACGGAGCCACCGGGGCCACAGGCTCGACAGGACCTACAGGGTATGCCACGAATACGGGTGCAACAGGCCCCACGGGCCCTGGAGGAGGGGGGAGCGCAAATCCCACCGTTGAGAATTTCACAGTTCTGGGTGGATATAATCAAGGAGGGTCGTATAGCACGATTGCATATTCAGTAGATGGATTAACGTGGTTGCCAAGTTCAAATGGAACAAGTATATTCAATGGTCAGTGTAACGCACTCGCGTGGAATGGAACTATATGGGCCGCAGGCGGCTCGAGCACAAACAAGATGGCCTACTCATATGATGGCATTACATGGACTGTTACTCCATCCACCACTTTTTCAAATGACTGTAGATGTATTTCTACAAATGGAAGTCTATGGATAGCAGGTGGGTATGGCACAAATCAGGTTGTATATTCATATGATGGTATTAACTGGTCTGTATCGTCTTCGGGAAATGCCATTTTTGGAGGTGGGCCTTTTGCAAATGTGAGTGGTTCTCTATGGAGTGGTACATTATGGTTAATGGGAGGAGGCGGGGGGTCAAATAGAATGGGATATTCGTATGATGGTATTAACTGGTATGCGTCTACGTCTGGAAACAGTGTTATTACAGGTGGAGTTAGCTGCTTTGGATATAATGGAAGTCTATATGTAACAGGAGGTGGAGGTACGAATCGCCTTGCATATTCAACAGATGGAATAACTTGGACAGCCTCCAGTTCTGGAAACAGTGTTTTCACAAGTAGTTGTATTACAGTTGCATGGAATGGAGCCATGTGGGTCGCAGGGGGCTCTGGTACAAACAGACTCGCATATTCCTATGATGGTATAAACTGGACTGCCTCTTCCTCTGGCACAGCCATCATAAAAGATCAATGTAAAAGTATTACATGGAATGGCACCCGATGGATTGCAGTAGGATCGCAAGCAACAACGGGTGATTCATGTGTTGCATATTCATCCGATGGTATAACATGGGCCTCTTCTGTGTCCGGTAATACATATATTTTTAATGGTTACGCAGCGTGTGCTCGACGCCTAATCACATATCCAGGCCCCTTACATCAAACGCTGGGAGGTACAGGTCAATCCAGTGCGGGTGGCTCTGTAGCAATAAACTTTTCCTCCACCACGTTTGGTAATGTAACCCCTATCATCACTGCAACAGTCACGGGCAATGTGCCCGCCTTTATCTCTGTGAATTCGTTCGGCCCCACCGGTTTTACAGCGTATACATATAATACAAGTGGGACACAGACGGGACCCGTTGGATTTAATTGGATGGGAGTTCACCCATAAGGTAGGCGATTCCAAGGAGTTCTAAAATCGTTGAAGACGTTCCATCGTAGGTAGAGCCTCTCCCGTCTTCATATTATACATAAGTAAGTTCTCTATTGTATTGGCTTTTAGCTCTGCAATATAGGCCTCCGAATCGCGTGTCCCATATGTGACCCAGAATGAATCTCCTTCGAGACTTGGACACATCCCGCTCCAATACTCCACACGCTCTTTTGTGAATCGCACAAAACAGGATACACGCGACGGGCACAAATCCTTATCCAATGTCATAAAACGGTGATAATAGCGTCTACCACTGTCGCCAATATACACTTTGTGCATAACACACAAATACGCCTCGTCTTTTGCGTTCCAAGGAACCGGTCCCGCGGATCCACGATATTCTTTCAACGATAGAGCCGCCCCACTCCATTGTTTATCTACCACGGTCATTCCAGATGCATCGCAGACTTTGAATGGGCTAAAGTTATAAATATAGTGAAGTCGCCCTTGATGTTGAAATCCGAGCCAGTTCTTTTGTGTATCCATCGGATTCACACCCGGTGGTAACGGCATTTGTCGCAAACTCCACGTTGTCTCTTCGGCCCCTCTCCACACATGAAAAATCTTATTTGTCCCATTCTCGGAATACGATTGGGATGTTCCGAGAAATTCCATAGTGTCCGTGCCTTGTATCAATCGACAATCCTCCACGCCACGAATATAATGGTCCCTTTGCGGAAATCGCGCGTCTATCTCGATTTCTTCCAGGCTTGAAGGATTGTTCCACCCAGCCTCTCGTGGCACATGAATCAAACAGTTCCTTGTAAGAACTTTCCCGTGAAATGCCCTATAATGATAGTGTTTCGCCTCCGCCGTATAATAGTTTGCACACCGCAGATTTACAAGATACCCATTCCGCTCCGCATTTACCCGAATACTAGGATTCAAAGGCTGCCAACACGCTGCTTCCGGTTCTCCCGACCACGGCAGACGCTCTAAAGGAATTTGAAAACGCGTATGCCGACGCGGAGTCAAACACCAATCATACCAATGCAGATTTCCAAAGAGACGATTGAAATCGTGCCAGTGCAGGCGCGTCTTCAAATCCAGTTGGTCGATTTGCAACCAGGTCTGTTTCTTCAACCCCGTATAAAATCCGAGAATCCCGAGTTCTTCCCATATGTGATACGAAATATCTCGATGATTCACGAAAAGGATGTCATTATTCTTTGCAGGAGGACCCAAGAGAAGACCCGTTCTCAAATCCTCTCCAAACTGGGTCGCAAATATCTTCTCCAAAACCATTGTTGCTAAGAACTGCGAACTCGGCTGTTTTCGATAGAGACTGATGAGTCGCATAGGGGCCTCCGTGCGATGTGAGCGGATTTGCCAGGCTTCCATAAGAGTATACACGGCATTCGGCAAATCCCCGGAGTTCTCATACGCCTCCCCCAGATACATACGAGCAATATAGACTTCCTCATCCCAACCCCCGATCTGAATACGGCGCTTCAATGTTTCGATTGCATTCGGCCAATCCCGCATACACAGATATGTCTGTCCCAGATAAAAGTGTGTCCTCGCGTCATTCGGCATTTCGGCCAAATCCTCCTTCAGAAGGCGCACATCTCTCTCATATTTATCTGATTTACAGCCTCCATCCCCGTGATCCACAAGAACAGGAGATTCAAACAGCGTCGTGTTCTTCCCGGGAGGACATGTCCACGCCTCATGGGTTGCTCCTTTACAAATCCAAGGTTCCGAACAACGAACAATGCGCATATTGCTATAAATCAAACTGCCTGCGGATTGTTTCAGAGATACACCGGCTTGATCCTCAGTCAAACGAGCCAGCGCGTCACGGTTCACTCCCTCGGAAAGCATCATATCACCGTCCAACAAGAGCGCCCATGTCCTCGTAGCATCCCACCCTACGGATGAAACCCAGTGCTGACATTGCACAAACGACTGGGTTCGACTCACGCCAAAGTTCTTAAATGGAAATGTATAAACCGTCCCGGAAAGATCATTTGCTTTCAACCATGTCGTCGCCTTTTCCACCGTATCATCCGTAGAACCCGTATCACATATTACAATCGCGTCCACTTTGCCCTTTACAGAACCCATGAGACGTTCAATAATCCGGCTCTCATTCTTCACCATCGTTAAAAGAATCAGTTTGTGCTGACTCATTTTCTCTATCTACGGCATTTAGTCGCAGATGTCTTTACGCGGCTAAAACAGAGATGAACTCGAGCGATCTTTTACGAATACAAGTCGCGGGTGGCTTACATTGTCGGGCTCTGAATAACTTGATTGGACCCACGGGGCCTACAGGTTCCATCGGCCCCCCGAATCCAACGGGCCTAAAGTCTTTCACACTCTTTTTGGACTATTCAGGTTTAAATGCTATAACAAAAGTCTATGTCCCTCCTGGGCTCTTTGCAAATGCGCCACTTGCAGCTGGTGGCGTGTTCACTGCAAATGTTGGCACAGACCTTACCTTTTTAGGAACGAATAGCATACAACTGGCAAATACAACCAATGCATTTTTGTCTGGATTCACTCTCTCTGGCTATGTGGCTGCTGGCTATTGGCAACCCATCAGTGCGGCTCGCCTTATTCCTACCGCGACTCATTATACGGTGACAACAGATTATGCGGCAAATCTACTTGGTTTAGGTCTTGGAAATATAAATGGAGGCACTACAGTGCCAAAAGCGCCATCAGGTATCGTAGCAGGATATGTAGCAACAATTACACTTTTTTATATATAATAGATAGATGATACGCTCCCGGAAACAAAGGCATACCATGAAGCGTCGTTCAAAGCATCGTAATTCCCGGCGCATCCGACCGCGGAAATATAGAGGTGGTGGAACGGTCGATGTCTATTTCAAAATGGATGGCACAGGGGCTATTTCAAATGTGTATTCGACCAATTCTTCTTTAACTGTAACTCCTGCAGGAGTTGGTAAAGTAAATATAAATACCACGATTCCTACCACAAAACTAAGTGGTATCGTGATTCAAGGGATGCTGACGCCATCCAGCACATGGCCTGCAGATACAGCTCTCACGACGGCCACTGGATATACTGGGACAAAACTTGTTCTTGCAAAGGGGTCTAGTTCTCTCACAAGCACAACTCCTACAGGATTCAAATTCAACTCGGGTGGCACGACTGTCTCGGGTGCTAATTTGAATATTTCAAATATGTTTGGAACAGCCGTGTGGGGAACCAAAAATCCGGATGTAACGGGCGCACCACCTCCTGGCGCACCGAGTGGCACAGCTGCAGTGAATACTCGGATCCGTTTTACTGTTGTGTAAGTATACCGGCAAGTCTGATATAGGCGCAAATTAAGAACCCCCCTTGAGAGTTCTTAATTTTGGCACATCACGTTAGAGCTATGTCATATTTACCACCACCAAAGTCGCTTGATTTTCAAATGCACTATTTTACAATAGGAGATGTAGATCTTCCACCTAGTCTTTCTACTATTCTATCGAATCTTACACAAAACCAATATCTTATTCGAGGAAATCTGAACGCCCTGGAGTTCTTTTCCGCCCCTGTCTACAATCCTGGAACAGGACTACCCGAACAATACTACGACTCTTATAATGTGGTGGAAGGTGATTGGATGGCAAATGATGCGACGGGTTTCACATGGAAAATCATAAAAATATACAACATATCTGATGCACCTGACCCAGGAAATAATACTAGTTCAGGAGTATTCTATGCAATCATATTTGATGTAGATGGCTTTAATGCGGGGCTCGATGTAAATGGTGCATTCAATGGGGCTCCTGTATATATTGATAGTCGCACGGTCCTCTTTACAGTGGACGAAGACGGGTTCCCTATTTTTACACCTTCCGATACTTTCCAACTTTCTCCGAATTTCTCCGGTAACGTGATAGGTCGATTCCGCTCTTTGAACACCTACAATAAGTATGTGAGCATTTACCAACCAGGGCAGGCATTTAGTGTCGGCGATCCCGTCTATATTGATAACACAGGGCTCTTTCAGAAATCACAGGGTATTGGTGATATAAGTGGCGTAACTTTTACCATAGGTATTGTTACAAGTATAAATACTCCTGATGCCGATTATTTCACATTCAATCCTTTTGGAGAGTATCGTAACGCGGCAGAATTAAGTCTCACGGGAGGGACTGTCGGCACTCTCTTCTATGTGGACCCCACAGGTGTAAATCCGTTCACTACCATTCGTCCCGCGGCGTATCCGTATCCCGTATATCAACAGATTGATCCGAGTGGAAATGCTATTCTTGTGAAAGGGCTCGGTTTTGATACTGTGAGCAATCTAGGTTCCACGGGTCCCACGGGGCCTGCAAGTGGGCCTACAGGGGCAAAGGGTGCGACAGGATATACAGGGTATACGGGGCCAACAGGAGCTAGGGGAAATCCTGGCTCCGCTTCTAATACGGGTGCACGAGGTCCTACTGGGTATACAGGGTCAACGGGCCTTGGTGATACGGGGCCTACGGGTGATACGGGGCCTACAGGTGATACAGGGCCTACAGGTGATACAGGGCCTACGGGTGATACGGGGCCTACAGGTGATACGGGGCCTACGGG
>RFQR01000044.1 GCA_009924895.1 bacterium | reverse complement strand
CCTTGTTCATATTGTCCCCCATTTTCGACCATAACCAAATTCCGGCCTGCACCGCAACCGACCCGGCAACCGCCCGCATCACGGGCCGATCCTTTTCCCCGGCAATCCGCATCCCGGCCCAAATCTCCACGGCCCGACCCACGGACCATAGCAACATCGTTGCCGGGTCCCGCATTTCAACCGCCGGGGTGATGGGTTCGTTAGCCACAATACCCCTCCCGCTTTGCGTCGGCGATCTCTTGCCGGATTGCTTCATTTGTTAGGTATCGTTTTTCCACCGGGAGTTTCTTCCACGCCATAATCGCCATCTTTGCCGGACACCTCCACTCAAGATTCGCAATCGTGATGGCGCACCAAGCAACCTGATTCATCCGGGGTGAGGCGAGAACCCGGCAAGCGGAATCAAAGGAACCTCCACCGTAATTTCCGTATAGCAACCATCCGACTTTTTGGGCAACGCCCATATGGTCGTTCATAAGTGCGTCGTACCAAGCGACCGCACCCTCCTTTCTTTCAGCGAGAGGGGCTTTCTCGACCTCCTCCATTTGCTTTCTGAATTGGAGAAGTTCGTAATCGGATGCGTTGTAGCTCATCTTTCGC
The DNA here is from genome assembly GCA_009924895.1 of bacterium. Taxonomy (GTDB): domain Bacteria; phylum Patescibacteriota; class Minisyncoccia; order Phycocordibacterales; family UBA2100; genus UBA10103. The sequence continues at coordinate 6,669 of RFQR01000044.1, read as the reverse complement.
CTTCGACAAAAACAAACGCATACCCATAACCCCCGGGCATACCGCCTCCGACCATCGGCCACAACCAAGGGGACTTTTTATAGTCTTGCCCGGTTCCTTTTGCGCTTGCCTTTGCCAGTTTCAAGCGGAGAGCGTCGCAAGCCTGTTTGTGCCTTTCGTAGTCACTCAAGCCGTAGTCATATGCTACGGTGGCACTTCCTGCCTCGCAAGTTGCCTTAATGCGTGATCCCCGGCTATTGGTTGCTCCCAAGTATTTCGTGACGATGGCTTGCATGATTTTCTCCTAGTGTAAAAAGGCTTGTTCGTAGGTGTCATACGGCCCCGCAACATGAAACTTTTTCATCTTCGGAGCCTCCCATGCCGGGAACGCCCGGGAGATGTCCGACATCGGGGTTGCCCGTAGCTTTTGCCCGGTATAAACAAGTTTGTTTGTATTTCCCTTGGGGCCGGAAAACCAAACCGTGTAGAACTTCCCGGGAATGGGCTCGGCATTTCTTTTTGCCATTCGTTCTTGTCGCTTCCTTTCCCTCACCGCACCCAAACTCGAAAGTCCCCCGACATGGTAGCTCAAGGGATTCCTTTTAATCGCAACACCTCTCCCGGTATAAATCCCATACTTCCAATCCGGCTCGACTTGCGGAATCGGACGATGTTCCTCGATGGAAACGATGACGCCCCGGGTTCGGAAAATATCGTCAGCGACTTTTTTCGCTTCTTCCAAGGTGTAGGTGCGATAACCCCCTCCGACCCGATACCGGACCCCCGGATTCTTCCGCAGGCCCCGGCGACGGTTTGGCATTTTAGCTTTAAGAAGTTTCTTCTTAAATTCTTCGTATTTATTTTTAATCTCTCTTTGTTCTTCAAAAGAAAGTTTTCGAGCCTTTTCAAATGAAGTCCCAATCATAGAGAAAAATTTTGATCGGGCTTGATCCGGGGTTAAACCATATTTCATAAGAAACTCATTTTCAGCGTCGGCCATAACGCCATTCCCCCTCACCCGCCTCGCCATATATGCGTGGCGAGATAATTCCAATTTGTGACCCGTTTTCTTCCAGAACCCAAGGGTTTTAGGTATTGAGTTATATGCGGGCATACCCCCCGGGGAATTAAATCTGCCCACATAAAGGTTTCTTCCGATTTGAGTCAAATAGATGGTTTCCCGGGGATTCCCCCTCACTCTCCGTAGCGTCCCGAAAACATACGCCCCGGTGCGTTTCTTCCCGAGGCGGAGTTTCTTCGCCCGCTTCCGTAGCTGGCGTTTGAGTTTCAGGAGGCGTTTCTCGGACATATTCCGGCGGATTTTACGGCGTTTCATTTTTTAACCTCCTCAACTAATTCGGGGTTTTCTCTCATGTTTCCGGCTGTCACCCATAAGAGCCGTCGGATGTTTGCCTCATCATCCATAAGTTCCTCGGAACTCCAAGCCCCGTATCCCTTCAACTCCTTCCGCACCTTTTCGGGTGTCCCGTAAATTTTTACATTGTGATTCCTTGCCCAATAGTCGGCGGAATCATCCACGCTACCCCCGGAGGACAAATCCATCATCGCTCGGTAGGGCATTTCAACCTCAACATAATTCATCGTATAGATGAGTTGCTTTCTGCCATCTTCGGCATTTCGCCGAACCCTCCTTGTTTTACGGCGTTTCATTTCCTTCTCCTTCTTCTATTGCTATAAACTTTCCCTCTTTTTGCAATCTCAATACCCTTGCGAATCACCTCATTCCTTCCTCGGTCGGTCTGCCCCAGCCACAAGTGATTTGCCATATTTCCACGCTCTTGCCATTCACTACGGTTATATGATCTTGGAAAATACATCGAATACTTTTCGTAATTGATTCCCTCGGGCTCGGTCATGGCGTTCATTACGATTCGTACTGACCTCGGGAGAAGTTCGCTATTTGCAACCTTTTCGTACCCCATGCTCGGGCCGAAGTGTGAAATTAAATTTTGGGCGATCTCGCTCGCAACTCGGACAAGCTCTTTTTTCTGTCCCAAGATTTCTTTCGACGGATTTCCCCGGATCATTTTTCCAAAAGACTTCGAACCGAATACTGGCTTTCTGAATGTGATGTCGGACTTAATTTCCGAGGGCCGGAGGTAAATAGAATCATCCTCGGAGACTTGCTTCCAGATACCCGTCGGATAACCGGGCCTTGCAAAATACCCGCCTCCCGGGATGTTTGTGGCCGGAGTTAGGAGAACCAACTCACCTTTAGAAATTTTTAGCCCGGTTCCCAATAGCTTTATATCGTCCTTGGCGTATCCGTATAAAACCTTTTTACCGCCTTGGGAGAGGTACGGATTCCTCCTCACCCGCCTCTCCGCCAAGTCGAGAACATGATGCTTCACCACCGCCTTCACCTGCGAGGCCGTCTCATCGAACGGAATCCCCAAAACATTCCGGGCGAAGGTGATCGCCTTTTGGTTGCCCCGGGAAACCATCGCATAGAGTCGGCGCATTTGCTTGAGGTTCAGCCCGTGGGTTTTCTTTTCGTAAAGGTGGTGGGCGTACATGGGGGGATTTTTGCCTATCTCATTCCATTCCTTAATCCATGCAAGAGCCTGTTTTTTTGTTTTGAAAATTTCATCAGTTCCATCACCCATATATTGAGCCCACCAATGAGGTCTAAATGGCTCCATTCTACCACTTATTTGAGATGGTTTTGAAACATACCCATATTGAAAAGCCCCCATTTTATAGACTTTCGCTTTCGCCATAAATCTCCTTTAATACAACCCCGTCCCGAACCAAATCGCCTTCATGCGGTCCCGGTCGGCCCCGGAGAGTTCCGAATCGTACCATTCGGTCAGCGACCGAGGGAAGGAAATTGATTGTTGCGTTCCCGGGAACAAACTCACCGTCGAAGCCCGTTTCCCAAACTTCGAGGCCACGGCCACAAGCTCGTTCGGGGCCAACCCCTGCAACGAGGCGAACAAGCTGTCCGTATCCGTCCCCCAAGCGTTCAAGGCGTTATACTGGCGATCGGCGATGTCGGCATAAACATATTCGGGTTTGGGCAGGTTGCCCGGAAGCGTGACATTCCCGCCCCCGATCAGGTCGAATCCCGCCTGTCCCCCGGCGAGTTTGGAATACAGCCACCAAACCGCAATCGCTCCGGCCACCCACGGGAGTAAGGTGACAATTTCCGCCGTCCCAACACCCGCAAGGGCTTTCCTAGCAACGGAATACCCCTTGCGGGCGTAGGACTTGGCTTGTGATTCCAAGGAGCGAGATTTTTTACGGGCCATTACTTGTTCCCCCCGTTGGTCAGTTTCGGAATATGATGGTTTGCAAGCAACGCCACAACCCCGATGATCGCCCCGATCAATCCGGCGGTGATGACCCGTTCCCAAGTCAGTTCTTTTTCCCCGTCGGCGAAAGGTTGCATCTTATTTCCCCTGCCCCAACCTGCGGACAAGTGCATCCTGTTGACCGATAAGCTGGTTCACCTTTTCCTCGATGTTTTTCACATCCCGCCGAAGCTCGAACAATTCAGGGCGAAGCTCCTCCCGCACGGCGTTTTGCATTTGCCAAAATGCGAAAACGACCGCTAGGATCGCCCCTAACGATAGGACCGTCCTCCCGATGTCGGCGGGCGTGTGTGAATTTACCGGAGTTTCCATGCGAGGTATGTTCCGATGACTAGAAGTATTCCGACCAAAGCCGAAGTCAATTTCCAAATCATAACCAACCGGGATTCCGCCTTTTGCTCCTCCTTGGCTACGGTTTTTGATAGGGTTTGAATGACGACTTCCTTTTCCCGAAGTGCGGTTTCCGCATCCCGGACATTCGCCCGAATCTGCTCAAGCTCTCTCCTGATCCCGGGATGATCCTCGATCAAACCGCCGATTTGAGCGTCCGCCTTGCCCAAGTTGTAGTTGCCCCCCGGCGAACTGCAACCGATCAGGTACGCACAAAGTAGGCCGTAAGTGTGTAAGCGAAGTTTGTGTCCGAGGCATCCGAATTTGCACATAGGTACACTCCCAATCTGTCGTTGGACCGAATCGGAATCCTCTTGGAATCCGCATCGTAAGCGATGGTCGTTTGCCTTCCACCATGATTGGCGTCGGTGGTCGTCCCCGTGTTGGATGGAAAATCCAAGTGACTGATGAGGATTTGCGCCCCGGAATAGTTGGTGATGTCCCCGCCCGCCGGGATGTTCAACACATCCCCGGACACCTTCGCCAAGATCGCCCCGCACGGCTTGTCGGCTAGGATTGAGCCGACCGCAAGGGCGTTGGCGTTGTGGGCCACCATGAAATGAATCCCGACCAGATAACCGTCCGTTTCAAAGTCGATATAGGACGAAAGGGAATAGGTCGGAAAGGTGAAGTTTGCTCCCGCCGGAATGAGGGTGCTTTTCGCAATCGTCCGGGTTTGGATGAATTTGTCGAAGCTCATGCTTTATATGTAATCGGTTAAGGCCGGGAGTCCAGAGGATTCGCTGAATAGGACGGCTGATACCAATTTATTGTAGAATTTGCTATGTCAATTCCGTACACATAATAAAGAGGCGGGAATACTTTGATTTTGAGGTCACAATCAAATATCTTTGCCGAAGGCGGGAAATCTACTCCGGCGTACTGATAAGATGGGCCACCATTGGCAACTGACTTGAATTGCCTATAAAGAGCCATCAGTTTTGCTTTTTCATCCGGCACATTTCCGGGGTCCACTCCAACCCCTACATACGGATTTGGAATAATGTTGTAGGGGTTTTGAAGTGCGGTCAAATTGTCATAACTGAATCCCCGGCTTGTTGCGGGTTTTGATCGTGGATAAAATAAAACCGGGAAGTATGGTGCAGGCAAAATAATGGAATTGTCCTGATAGACTGGCGTAAGCTGAAATTGAAACACCCCGGAAGGTGGAGGAGTGGAGTTCCACGCCATATACATTTCAAATTGCAATCTAAACTCGGGCAACTGTCCCGCAATTAAGTCGGCCCGAGTCAAATTTAATATCTCTGCACCAATAAATTGAAAAGCGACTCCCATAACTCCATAAGGCCCGTAGGGGTTGGCGTTGCCAACAGTTACCGGATTTATGCTCAAAGTATTTAATCCAAGATTGGCGTTAAAAGTTGGGTAGCCGGTTCTTGAAACTGTTAGCTTGAATCCGCCTCGTATGCCAAATGCGCTACTCGGTGCAACCCCGGTAGTCGCCGAGGAATCATAAGAAATATAAGAAAAAGCAGGGCAAAATCTTCCCGAATAATTCAATACATCCATAATTGAGGATTGATTCAAGTAAAGGACTTGGCCCGCTTTATTTTGCCCATTCCCATAAATCGCAGAAAGATATTGTTGTGAAACAACTCCCACCCCGGTCGATGCAAGAACCCCCGCCGGAGTCACGATCCCAAGAAGCTGTGACGCCGTTGACCGGGCAATCGGGGTCGGCTCGTCGATAAAAACCGCCATATTATGAGCCGTTAAACTTCAATTCTTTATCAATTTCAGAAATAAATTTCGGAATAATGCCTTGAGGAATTGACCTTACCCTACCTAACGCCGTCGCTTCCGAATCCTCAAGTGATTGTAAAATTGATCTAATAATTTGCCAATTCATTAAATCAATGTTCATGTATCCCCCGTTGGAATATAGTACGCCGTCAGGACCGCCGACATAAGCTGACCCGCCGTTCCCGAAACGCCCGCAACACTCGCCGTCTGGAACGCATAGAGGGAAAGGGTCGTCTGCGAATTGACAATCTGCACGGCGTTTTCAAGCCCAAAACTCAAACTCGCCGACCGGGTGTTGGGGTTCACGGTCGTCGGAGTCGAGTTTTGATGCGTGAACACCGAAAGCAAAATCTGCGAATCGGGGGTTTTGGGGTTTCCAACCTGTGCGGTGGACGCATAAGGTGTGGTGTCAAAATTCAACAAGGGCGTGTCGGCAAGGGCGGAAAAGAACCCGCAAGGCTTGGTTTGGGTGTTGACGATGGATGCGGAAAGCGTAACGCCGATCAAACCCGCTTGTTGGGCAAAGTTGAATGAGGCCACTTTTTGACCCGTCGGGAACTCCGCAAATATGAATGTCGAATCCGGGATCGTCGTTGGGGAAATGTCAATCAGGATCGACCTTTGGTAAATCCGGCTTTTAATGTCGGATTTTGCATTGGGGGCAATCGCCCCGGCGATCCGGGCAAGTTCAGCATCCGAAAAAGAAAGTTGAAGGTTCGATGGAAACTGCACCTGTGCCGGGGGCAGTTGGATGTTGCCGACCCCCTGCATAAGTGCGCCCGCCAACTGGTCGATCTGCTCCGACGAAAACTGCGCCGTCACCGGGCCCGAACCCGTGGGGGTTGTCACGGGCCCGGTCGTCGGCTTTGCGTTTTTGAGGATCGCCGAGGCGACCCCTGCCAAGAGAAGATCACCCTCCATCAGAGTTTTTCGATTTCGGAGGCTACGGCCTTTTCAACATCCTCGTCCGACCATTCACCGTAATTCTCCCCGGAAAGTTCCGGCAGTTCGATGGGTCGGCCAAGTTCACGCACAAACGCCCGCACCTTCTTTTCCACGGGAAGATCAACAATGCGGACAACGGTGACTTTTTCAATGTCCTTGGTCACGGCGGGGGATACGGTGATGGTTTTCTTTTTGCTCAATTCGATTTCCATTTTATTTTCTCCAAATTTCTAGGTTACGGTATTTTTGTTCCACC
>RFQR01000043.1 GCA_009924895.1 bacterium | reverse complement strand
TTTTTACAATTGAATTTTCTAAACTTGAATTATCTGCAAGTGTTTGTTTGTTCGCATCACGAAATTGATTGTATGCAGAATGGAACTTATCAACTTCATCTTGAATATCTGTTTGCATTTCAACAGGATCAGAGAAGTGAGCCATCTTGCTTAAATCAGATTTCTTGCCTAAATGTCTTTTAATAACTTGTTGAGGTGGAAGGCCGACTTTAAAGTCTTCAACGCCAAATACTTTAGAAAATAAACTTTGATAGAAATGTTGAAGCTCATGGCGTATAGATATTGGAAGCTCACGCAATTCGTCCTCCAAATAGTCTATAATCGTTTCTGGCTTCTTTCCTGATGAAGCACTAAGTCTAGGCGATATTCTTAATCTACGGCCTTCCTGGTTCGTTATAATAACACCTGTAAAGAATGCTGCCTCAAATGATACAGAGAGAATTCCCAAACTTGCATGATATAGACCAGCATGAGCGTCACCATCGCTACTCTTTACCAATTCAATATTTATTTGTAGCGAATCAATATCTCGTTCATCAAAATATTTTTTTATTCTATTGTATGCAGTTTTTGGAGATACTTTGTCGCGTATAAATGACTTAAGTGGATTTTCGCTATCACTTTTTAAATATTGTAAAACACTATCAACTGGTATTGCAGTTATCTGCATACTACGTTCATCACTATTCCTTCTACCCATTCTAGAAGTAAGTTCATATAGATAATTTGCATCTATTGGTATACTGGATGATTGTACGTCTGGATATCTATCGTATAGCTTTTCCAATAATGTTGAATAAAATTTTTTATCTTTGCCGGTTGCATTCTGCAGCTCATCTAAAATATAAACTTCTGCTAGTTTTAAAAAAGCTTTCTTGTATAAATTCTCAAGTTGAGATACCAATTCTTTATTAACTGGAATTGTTCTCGCTTCGTTGATTTTGTTTGATAATTTTATTATCATATATTTGTAAGATCTTGCGAAATTCTTGTTAGTCTTTGGCTTAAATCTTCAAGTTGTCTTCTATCCATATTATCTTGATAAGAGATCGATCTTATAACACGGTCTAGTTCGCCAACTAGTTCTTGAACCTTGCGAACAGACATTTGTTTATCCATGCTTGGATTTCCACCGGTTGTTGGTGTGACTTCATCAACTGGGTTCATCATCATTTCTTCTAATTCTTCTTTGATGATCTTCTTTAAAGTATCTTTTGTTATTTTCATTCTATATCTCCTACAAACTAATAATAGCTATTATAAATAGCTAAATGCTTAAATCCCGGAAAATTTTCCCAGGAAATTTTTTCATGGCCCGATTTTTATAGATGTTTTATATTTTTCCGAAATCTTGACCGATAATATAACGCAATGCGAAAAGTCAAAAATCTCAGAAATTTTCCCGGTGTGTCGCGGGTGCACTTAGTGCACACTACCCCCACCCTACCATGGGGGACATAGATTCCGGTGAGGGGAGACTGTGCTCCCCATCACACCCTATACTTTATTCGTTTGCAAGTGCAAAGAAAGCAAACGATGAAACAAGGAAAGAAACAAACACAACAGAAGAGGAGAAAAGGTCAAGCATGATCTAAACCTTTCACGCTTCGCCAGCGGGAACGTACTCGTTGATCTCTTCAACCAAACCGATCATGGCGTTCATCGTTTGACTGACAACAGGAATGTCAGCCTCGGCGTGTGCAACAGCGTATCGTTGTTCAGCGATCACAAACGCACGCATGGTGAACAGGTTGGCGAAGGAGAGCGAGAGAGCGGTGGTGTCCATGCGATCACTGTATCCCGATCACTGGAGGATCACAAGCGCGGAAACGTGAAGTTGTGATACCCATCACAGTAGCAAGTATCATGCCAACGGGCCAAAGCCAAAGCCGGCTCGGCGCCCTTGGCACGGTTTGTGCAAGGGTTCCGATTGTGTTTAGTAGTCCCAGTCAACCGATCGCAAGTTGCGAGCGTTGTCAAGCGTCAATCCACGCTGATACATGCTCCACGTCACATCCCCGTCAAAGTCGTTTTCGGCCTTGACGTCATCGTTGATCTGCGCTTGTTCGCTGCGACGGATCGCACGGTTCCAAGCCGCCTTAGCGTTGCGACGGAGTGACGGCGTGCCGTTGCACATCGGGCACATGCACGACTGATAGCCCTTGCGAGCGTTCTTGTATGATGCGAGGGTGCGAGCGGTGTTCATGGTTTGATCCTTAGCAGAGAGATCGTGAGGTGTCAATCGTTGAAGTCGGCGGTGCTGTAGTTTTCCCAGATCAGGTGCTCCAACGCCGCGTCGTGTTCGTTGTTCTGTTGGTGGTTCCAGATCTGGAACGCATAGGTGTCGAAGTATTCTTCATGATCACCCGTCGTTTCATCATCGGAGAAAACCGAAAAGTCAAGGTCGGAAACGTGCATACGCGCAGCGACAGCGTTATCACGCCGCAAACCGACAAGGAAGTTAGCGGGAGGAAGGACAGCGCCGGGCTTGGTGTTGTTGTTCATGCGATCAACGTAGCGGCTCCCGTTCATACCGTCAAGCGGTGTTGTTGTGTTGTTGTGATAGCGGTCACAATGGCGGCGCACATTAGCAGATCCGTTCTGGGGTGTCAATCTTTCTTTGTCCCTTGCAAGGATCGTGCCAACCCCGCCGAACCGGTTCGGAACCCTTGGCATGGTTCTTGCTTCTATGATACAGATCACACAAACCGGCTTGACAAAACAAAACCCGCCATCTAGGCGGGGTCTGCTCTTATTCCATTATGTGACAGCGATCACGGACGCTTGCTGCGACAAGACCGAGGCCAGCGGGCACCGTTGCCTGAGTTGCGAGACGACCGATCCACGCACCTTGCTTTGTCAAGCGAATGTTGCGATTGCTTCCCGTCACAAGACGACGAGCACGCAACGCCGTCAACGACGTATTGCAGGCAGCGGGACCATGAAGGAAACGCAGCGTGTCAAGATCAACCGGCGAACCGAGCGAGGTCATCTCTGCGATGTGAGCGATCATGGCCGTCTGGCGAGCACCGATCGTGGTCGTGGATCCGTAGTTCTGTGCAGCGAGGGTCTTGTAGTTGTTCGCCATTGTCTCTTTCTCCGTTGTTCTCTGCGTTGCGTTATGTGACGGAGGGCTAACCCGTCTTACTTACCGGCCCTCATGCGTACAGTGTACACGGTGATCGCTTGACTGTCAACGCTAGAGCACGTGCAGATCACTTCTTGCTGTGTCTCTCGTCACACCGATCCCGCTTGCCTTGCTGGAATGTCTTTGCTAATGTCTGCAACTTTTTTTCTTTCTATCCCGCCTTGCAAGTTTCGTGCCAGCGTACACAAACCGGTTCGGGCGGCTTGGCATGGTTCTTGCACCGTACCTGCAAACCGGGGGCGAACACTATCAGGGAGATCACGGCCTGTCAACGGGCAAAGAGGTGATCCCGGTACAGTAGAAAGTGATCGGGCATGGGCGCAACGCTTGACGGCAGAGCGATCACCCGCTATAATGGTGAGGTCGGAAGGGTTCGCGGTTGCCACCGACGCTAACTAAACCGCTTGTCGGAGTCTGATCATGTCGCAGAATGTTGCCCCCGTTCGTAAGGTTCGCGTCACCAGCCAGCAGGTTGCCTTCCTTGCTCTCACGGAAGGTGCGGATGCCGTTGCAACGCTTCACGCGAAGCCGGGTTGTGAGATTGCACCCGCTACGTTTGACGCTGCCGTTGATCTCCTCGCGGGTCAGCCGCAGGTGCGTGAGGCTCTGGAAGCCTTGCGTTCGGATCTGTTCGGTGAGGGTGGTTCGGGTGAGCGTGGCCGTCCGGCTGCAAAGGTCGGTGAGTCTCGCGGTTACAAGGTACAGCAGGTCGGTGACAGCGATCCGTTCATCCGTCTGCCCGTCTCGCTCCTTGGTCTTTCCAAGGGTGGAACCGCTACCGTCACCTTCGACAACGGTGTGATCCGCGTCAAGGGTTGACCTATCGACAAGGGTTTGCGGTCATCCTCCGAAACCGCGTGTCCTCTTGCAAGCCCTCCGTCAAGGGGGGTTTTTGTTTTTCTTTTTTTCTGTCCGTGATCTGAATCACAGGAGCAAGAACCGTGCCAACCCCGCCGAGCCGGTTCGGATCCGCTGGCATAGTTTATGCTATGCCAGCCTTTCTATATCTTATATTTTATTTCTTGACTGGCATGTTTGTTGCAACCAATCCGAGACCCTTTGCGATACTGCTACGATCAACCATCATGGCAACGTCAAAGCCTCTTGCGGTTACTTCATAACAACGACCGCGACCACCTGCACGCTTGATAAGTTTACGACCGAGCAAAACCATGATCACGCTTTCAATAGTGCTGGCAGGATGGTGATTTTTCAGACTTTGCACACTACAGTTTGTGCCGTTCTTGTTAGCAATAAAAATATCATAAATGACAGAAACCTGTCGGGGACCAATTGTGCTAGTTGAACCGTAGTTTTGCTTTGCATACTGATCGGCTTTCTTGTTACGACGGCGCTGGACCTGTGCGTTCGTGGTACCCATTTTCTCTTGCCTTTTCTTGGGGTTGCGGTTTCTGCCTGCCAAGAGACTATACCGGGTGAACGCTCGCCGGTCAAGGGTCACGTCTGGGGGCGGGGAAATAATTCGTAGCCGTTTTCATCGTTTTAATTGGTGGTGGGTGTGATGGGAGTCACAAAAAAGATAAAACCTTGCAAAATTGATGCCAACCCCGCCGAGCCGGTCTGGGCACCTTGGCATGGTTTATGCAAGAGAGATCAATGTGACCTAGCACACACTGATCGTACCGCAACGCTTGACGGGTGATCGGATCGCTGCTACACTAACCCCATGACGATCACTCACCTCTCGCTGGCGGAAATGGCAAACATGAACGATGACGCTTGGGTTTGGAAGGACGACATGATGGTGTGGCCGGAGACGGAACACCCGATTGCTGAAGCCTTCGCTGAAACCAACAGCGACGATTGCAGCGACGATTGATCGCTATAACATAGCCCGCAAGGGACAGCAATAGCAATAACCATACACAAGCCCCGATTACAGGGGCTTTTTCTTTTTGTGGTCATTAACTATCAACCATGCAAGAAGCATGCCAAGCTTTCCGAACCGATCGGTGCCCGTTGGCACGTTCTATGCATACAGTATAGCGATCGCTGATCCGGAGTTGACAGATCAGATCGGGCAAGATAGAAAAGAACATCAACCGCAACCGCAACCCGAACAGCGAGAGAAAAATGCTGATGTGTGTCAAGACGCTTGTTGAAGGCAAGTCATTTCAGGAAATCCGAAATAGCAAAGAGTGGCTGACAACAAGCGAGACTTTTCATTATATTCTTGAACATTCGCTGGCTGCATCGCGTTCTTTGCGAGCGGGATGGTATCGCCATACATATATGGATGATGTGATCGAAGAAGAAAAAAAGCAACTCAAGAATGGATGCATCACAACCGGCTGGAAGGTTCCTTATACTGATATCTATGGAGCTATTGATCACGTTACAGTGAAAGACAATGCTGGAAATAATGTAAAGTTTTATAACATTGGATCGATCCTCCAATTTATTCAGTATCAAGACCAGATGTTGAAGAATTACGAAGAAGAAGTAGAAAGAATCCGAATACGTGGTTCCTTCTATGATCCTGAATGGTTTAGCTGAATAGAAAGGTAAGGCATAGCAAAAACTATGCCAGCCTTTCCGAACCGGTCGGCGCCCGTTGGCACGCTTTTTGCATGACCTGGACTTTATGATTCCCGTCACAGTGTGAGGTAGATCACAAGGGGCCGGCATACTAGCAGATCACTACACGCGCGTCAACACCTGATCCGTGTGACCCTGCACACAAAGAAAAGTGATCTCCCACGGGCAACACGCTTGCGCTTTCTAGCGATCGGTGTAGAATGTCTCTCGTCGGATGGATCGCGGTCGCGCCGACACCTAAACTAGACCGCTTGCAAAGAGAACAGAACCATGACCACCAACACCAACAACGCTCGCAAGGTTCGTATCACGTCGCAGCAGGTCGCGTTTCTCGCGTTGACCGAAGGTGTCGGAGCGGTTGAAACGCTCCACGGCAAGCCCGGTTGTGAGATCGCACCCGCTACCTTTGCGGCTGCGGTTGATCTGCTCGCAACGCAGCCCGAAACGGCTATGGCTCTTGCGGCCCTTGCCGACAGTCTGCACCCGGAGTCGTCCGGGGAGCGTGGTCGTCCCGCTGCCAAGGTCGGAGACGTCCGTAGCTACAAGGTGCAACAGGTCGGCGATTCCGATCCGTTTATCCGTCTGCCGGTTTCCTTGCTCGGTCTGACAAAGGGTGCTGTTGCAACCGTGTTCTTTGACAACGGTGTGATCCGCGTCAAGGCTTGATCGCCTCGACGGTTGACAGCCGCTAGCCCCCCGGTTACAATAGGGGGCACCTAGCGGATCGGGAACGACATAAACAGTCTCCGAATCCGACGTCTGCGAAAGCGCGGACGATAAAACCCGGTTCGTTGCCACCGGTTCAAGTTTTGGCAACAGTGCAGGGAGTGGGCTTTATGCTTATTCTATACGGTTTAGGGGCGGCTCGGAGCGAGCATCCCCCTATGCGCTTCAGGGTCAGTCGCATAGGATGAAACGAACCGGGGTTGATCCCCGGTTTTATTTTGTCAAGTGGGGTTGTGTGACCGTGATCCCGGTCTGCCCCCTTGCAAGGATCGTGCCAACCCCGCCGAACCGGCTTTGTTCCCGTTGGCATACTCTTTGCATGCTCTCTCTTTTGTGCTATACTGTAGCAGGAACCATGCCAACCCTTGACAAACCGGCTCGGCCCCGCTGGCACGATTTTTGCAAGCGTTTTTTTTGCGATCACCGTGACCGGGATCACACGGATCGGCCTTGCCAAGCGCGCGCGGTGTGCTAATCTGGCCGATCGTGCCGTGATCGGGGGTGTGACCGGCATCACAGCGCCAATGCGATCATCTATACAATGTATAGTGATCACGCTATCATCATTTACTGTATGGTGTAGGCTGGAGTTATCTTTTATAACTCTCTACATTATACTCTATATCTTTCTCTATATGTTTTCTTTATATTGTTTGATTCTGATATATTGGTTCTATATGTGTTATTGAAAAAAATTTGGGCCGATCTTTTTTGCTCTATATATTCTCTACATCTTTCTCTAATTTTATTCTTTATTTGATTCAAAAATTTTTAGGGGGGAGGGTCAACTACTTATTAATCTTTATTTACTGGATAGTGTAGTATTGAACCAAACTCTATTAATACTTTTATTCTTTCTTCTCCGACATATTCTGTGTAGTATCTCTTGAACTGTGTACTATAGAACTCTATCTCATAGTACGGTACATTGTTATAGTC
>RFQR01000042.1 GCA_009924895.1 bacterium | reverse complement strand
CCCTACCCCTGGCGCCCCTTCTACGTTGGCGGTAGATACGAGTCCAAATGCAATGAAGGCAATTGGAACCGCCCCCCGGTCAAATCGAAAAAACACTACACCGAACGCAAACTCTGCGGTGACTGTAAATAAAGTAGGTTCCAATACACCGCCGCCACCCCCTGCAAATGTAAGAGTGAGTGTGAATAAAGTTCAATAGGCGTCCTTTGCCCGCCTAAGTAAATTTGAGCTTTCTATCCTGTAGGAAGCTATCAGATGGACTACGAAACTCTTCAGATTCTCTATAGGAGCCGCCAGACTCTTTTAAAGATTCTCGCGGGTCGTGGATATATTACAAAAGCCTATGAAAAGTTTGGTCCCATTGAAATTGCTGCCATGGCCGCCCCTGCAAGCAGCTCCACCGGTCCAGGGGCATTTCGTATGGATCTCGAGCGCAATGTTACAGAGGGAATCCGTAAGTGCCGTGTCGTATATAGTATAAATCGTATCAAAAACCGCTTAGCAAGTTTCTTATTGGAGCAAATGGGAGAAGAAACAGAAGATGTCCTAAATCCGGCTGATACGGAACTTGTTGTTATATTGATGGAACCTATTGCAGAAAGTTTTCATGCAGCAGCATTAAATGCGTATAACACAAAAAAGCTGCGTGTGAGTTTCTTTCAAGCACATACGATTGTGAACAATCCTATGGATCATGTTCTTCAGCCAAAGTTCGAGTTTCTTCCTTCCTCCGAGCATGCAGAATTCCAAAAAACAAATAACATAAAAGATCTGAAACATCTTCCATTGATTAAATTTCATGAAGATATGATTGCGCGTGTCATGGGACTTCTACCTGGTGATATTGTGAAGATTACACGTCCAAGTCCATCTGCAGGGGAATATATTTCATACCGCATTTGTTCCCCATAGGCAGAGATAGAATGACATCTGTATGTAACTCAACAACACTTGCAAATATTGCAAGTAGCACCGCCTTTCAAGCATGGAAAGACGCATCTGATATTACTCTGAACTCTATTTCTCCTACATCTGCTTCTGGAGCAACTCCACCAACTGATTTGGAAACGACGACTCTTGTCCAAGTGAGTAATCAGATTTTTGACACACAACTCTGTATAAATGAAAAAATGGGAAAACTATATTCTACGACAGACAGTATTCAAAAAGCCCAGGAAGATATAATACGTTTAACAAAGGAAATCGCGAAAGCAGAAGAGCATACAGAAATCGCAAAAAATCGTGTAGAGTATATACGAAATCCAGATGATCATACGAGTTATTATGAAAGCTGGTTTCCTATACACAGGCCCATGTATAAGGAAAGCGTCCCTATTTTTATAGCTATCATTGTATTTATGGGTGTAATACCCATCGTTTTTCTAGTGGCCTATATGATGTCAAGTCCTGCACCAGGCGCCCCACCTGGTATTTTTACTCGTATATATAACGCAATTATGAACAAAAGCCCTCCTACGAATCGTTTAATACCCAATCCACCCGCAACACCTCCCAATGTTTTTTCACGTCTATCGACTGCATTACATGGCACCCATCGTCCTCCTATTCCTGCACCAAAAAGTGCGCCATGGCTTGACTAGTCGGCAGCGTTATGAACCCCTAGGAGTGTTTTTATATGTAACTATTTCATAGAAGCAGGACTATGAAATGTCCCGAAGTAACAACACTGGAACAAGCTGAAGCAAAGCTTCCTTCTTCCGTGGTTCCCGTGAGTGGACTTCGACGGAATAGCGATGGAACTCTTACAGAAGACGCCCGCAAAACTATAATGGATGGATTGAAAAGTCGAAGTGTCGATCCTACGGATCCTGCCACGAAAAAAACACTTATACAAGACCTTATGACGCTCCTTTGTTCAGTCGACAAACAGTATGAATTCTTATTAAATGAGCTGTATATACGTGTTACGGCGGGAAAAGAGATAACAGATGAGTTTCTTGCAACAATACGTGAGAAGAATATGTTTATGGTTGATATTCTTACGATTTCCCGGCATATTGCCACGTTTCAATCCTATGATGGCAAGGTTCCTTTTATTGAGGGTTGGCAAAACGGCAGCACTGTTACGAGCGATAGATCCTTGGAGGGTATGACAGAACGGCTTGCACGCGACCGTTCAAAGCTTGATTCCAAGTCTTATGAAAATATCCGCATGCACAGTTTGAGTTTGACAAAGGAAAGTAATCGAAGTGCATCGAACTATCTTGCGATATACGGATTTCTGAATCTATTGGCCGTTGGTCTGATAGTGTATGTTGCTGGGACTAAATGAGAATCTAGATTAGAAATGTCGAGTGCACGGAAATATAATATTGAACTCGCAAATCGTCAAATAGAGATAAATGAGTGGACATACAAAAATAAAATGGATACGCTATTTATTTTTCAGATAAGCTTTATAGGACTTCTTTTTGTGGGAGTCTTAATGATACTCAATAAAATGGGCATCGTGCCTTGGATGTTTCTTATCTATTCCATCGTAATCGTAAGTATCATACTCATTCTTATTATCATAAATCGTTCCGTATACACGGGGTCTGTGCGTGATAAACGCCACTGGGATCGGAAACACTTTTCAGAAGATAATACACAAGTGTCCCCTCTTGGGCGTGGTGATAAGTCCATGTTAGAATATATAGATTCTATACGAAACGCATATGGGAAACCTCCTCCTGTGACACCTTCTTGCACATGTCCTAAAAGTTGTTGAAGTTATATTTAACTTTAGCAGTGTACGATAGTATGACGGACCTATCATTTCCGGCTAGGTATACAGCAGCAAAAAATATGTTAACAAATACGGTGCAAAATCTATTTGACCAATATACTATTGCGCAGAAAACATCGGCCAGTTTGGTTACTCAGCAGAATGAACTTCAAGTGAAAGTGAATGCATTGAAGGCTAAACAGAAGGCAGTTACATCGGCGGTGGATACATATGATCGCGAGTTTATAGATCGTTCTGCTGGAAAAAGGACACGGTCCTATTTTCAGCAACACGGGATTCACACTCTAGAGGATTGGTTGTTTTTCTTATTTTTTGTATTTTACGGACTCATATGTGTAAGTCTGTTTGGCCTTGTTGTATATTACTCAAAAGACAAGCTATCGGCAGGAATCAAAGTTGTATTGATTTCTGTCATATTGGCTATCATGATTGCAGGGGTGATGACGCGATTTGCCTAAGCGTTTATGATGTTCCCGCGGCATGCGCCGCGTCCCAGTCAACGACCGCATCATCACTCCCAAACACTTTAATCGTATGCCACTCTTTTCCATTTACGGGTTCACCAAACTCCTCTGTGAGGCGGTTGATGGCCTCTTGTGTATTCAAATCGGCGCGTGCCTCTTTGCGCCATGCCATAATAATCGTCTTAATCTTGTTCGTTGTGATTGGCTCATTCCGACACTCCATTTTCTCTTCCATGGTCACCGGTTCTCGGATACGCTCTCCACGGAATCGGGCAAAGACGTCAAAGTCGCCCTTATACTTGTCACTCGCCGCCATGACCTCCGCAGGAACTGGGTTCAGCCCATATGGGATATATTCCGTCTCATAGATGTGCACTAAGAGTGACAAGAAAGGCTCCCGCCATTGCCGTAACTTCTTATCCAACATCGGATCCATCAGAAACACATTGGGGCGACCTGCAAGATACTCAGGGTGATCTGGTAAGACGAACTTACTCACGAAAGGAATCACACGAATACGTCGCCAAGTGCCGCGATCCATCGTCGTCACAGGAGGCAGCTTGTTACACATCATAAAGAGCTTGCCCATAATGATAAACTTCTCCTGGTCGCCGTATAAGGCCCTCGCCTCCACCATGTCCTCCCCCGAGAACTGCTTCATTCGTGACGTGTTGATAGGCTCCTTGTCATCCGGCTCCTGCAGATAGATGAAGCGCCGGCACTTGGCGGCCATGATTTCCGGATTCGCCGCCCCCGCCTCAGGACGTTTCCTCGTCAGCACCGTGGACTGGAGCGAGGTCTGGTAGTCACCGAAGGTCATCCGCATCAGCTCGACGAGCTTCGACTTTCCGTTGCCACCGACACCTGTAGCGACATAGAAGCACTGTTCCCGATTCACACCCTCGAGGCAGGAGGCGAGGAGCCGGAGGGTGTAGCGGCGGAGTTCCGGGGAGGGGAAGAGTTTCGCAAAGAACTCGGAGATTTCCGCTTGGACGGGGAGATTCGGGTCATACTTTATGTAGTGTATGGGGGCCATCTCGGGGTGATTCTGGCCGGCGAGGAAGCTCATATAATCTTCGGGGCGACCATCGCGAAACACGACGTGGTCGCGGCCATCTTCTCCAGGAACCCGCAAGTCAATCATACCATTCGCACACGCGAAGAGAGTCGGATTTACATTCAGCTTGTTGTGAAAGTCGTCTTCGTGGAACTGCTTGACTGCCATCTTCATGACCGACTCTGTGAAGCCATTGTTGAAGAGACTCATTTGGACTTTCAAGAGTGAATTCGCTTTCTCTAATGCTGCTTCGCGACTTTTGGGATTCTTTTCTGCATCTCCATATAACTTGGAACATGCTTGTAGAATTGTATCTGCGACTTCCGTGCATACTTTCATACTGAGTTCAATCCCCTGGTTCAGCTTTTTCCACATATTTACTGTATCATCATACTTATACCAATCTGTATTTTTAGACGTGACGGATGCAATATAGTTAGAACCGTATTTCTTCTTCATAAGTTTGGCAATGTGAAAGTGTGTGGGCTCGACTTCTTGACGCACATATTCTCCAATAAACTCATCTTGGATTTTCTTGTAGGCAGCAAGGTTATCATCGCGTGCCCATTTTCGCAAAGACCGCTCCGTGAGGCGAGGTCCATCGTCGTGCTTCCGCCATCCGTTGAGCCAATCCCTTTTGAGTTGTGTGATGTTATTACTGGAAGACTTTGGCGATTTCGCGCTGAAATCCATCCAGAGTTGGAAGTTCTCCTCGCTCGGACTGATATTGTGAAGGCACCAGCCGACTCGAATCCACTTCTCGTAGGTTTCTGCACGTTCCACCGAAAGACATTCCATCACGAGGCGCCGCACAATCTTCTTCTCTTCTTCGCCCAAATCGGTGCCATAAATGGCCTGAATGGCGTCCAAGAGTGTAGCACCCGCATTGGGGTCCAGTTCCGCAGGGGCCGTTTCTTGAGGTGGGAGTAGATTCTCGCCCCACATCTTCATCGCCTCATAATGGTCACGTTCCTCTTCTCGGACCACATTCTCATCATCCTCTATGTTATATCGGACGCTGAGAAGCTCCATGAGTTGGCGCGAAGTATAGGTTGTGATATTCTCATCCTCCCATGTATCTTGCGTAGGAATGTATTTGTAGACGTGCTTCAACATATACGGGGGGATATTGGGCTTCGATTCTCCATAGAAGATCCATCCCTGTTTTCGTGTCATTGATTCATCATAAATATCCGTCGGCTTGTTGTTGTAACCAGTATTGGCAAAACAGGTTCCAATCGCATCTTGGGACAACATCCAGTTCCTCAGGACTTTCTGCTTTTCATCACACAGGGGTAAATCGGGACACATGATGTGAATGCCGTCCTTGCGAACTTGCCCTGATGCATATGGGGATGGTCTTAGAGTCACGAAGAATCGCAGATACTCGTAGTTCGTTACGCCGAAGAAGATTTGCAGGCCATTCACCAGTAGTTGGCAAAAGCTCCTGATCTGCTCAGGTGTAAAGGTGCGAACGAGACTCGTTTCCGACGGATACTGGAAATCCAGGTCAATCAGAAGCGGTTTGGATTCTCCCTTTCGCGGTTGCTCTACAAACGCAATGGTTTTGCCTCGTTTCACAAACAAGTAATCATTCATCAAGTCGAGTAACTTTGGATAATCGGCATCGGATATGACCCACTTACCGCCACGCTGTTTGTCCATATTCGTCATAGTGGCCAACTTGCCATCTGTTGGATTTGCTTTACGCTCATTCAAGAAACGAGACAGCTCATGTTTATCATATAGAGTCGCCATGCTTATATATAGGTGTGAGAAATATGGGAGCCAATTTTTTGCCCCCCTGGTCAAAACAAGATACTGTGAAGTATCAAAAATAATAGCACGGTATAGTTCCAAAGAGTTGCCGATAAAATTGGAACGTTTTACACCACTTTAAAGAAGTAAAGATAATAGAACGTAGGTATGAAAGTGTGTCCTACATGTCAAAACATGTATGTAATGCGTTTGCAGGAGGATGGCATGTTCTGGAAGTGTCTCAGTTGTGGGGTGGAAGAAAAACAGGAGGGGGGTTGTTTATTAGTAGAAACGCGTGTACAGGAACGTTCGAGTGAAGGGCATCATATTCTCTTAAATGAATTCACCCGGCAAGATCCTACGCTACCCCATGTAAAAAATATCAAATGTCCAAAAGGAGATTGTGCGAGTAACGGAGGTGGCGCACAACGAGATGTTATATATATAAAGTCAGACCCTGTCAATATGAAATATATGTATATATGCAATGTGTGTTCGTATTCCTGGAGAAGTCGTGCGTAAGTGCATATGTGCCAACTAAGAACTTTTTGTATGGGTTCTTAATTTTAGCACATCACGGTAGATGGAGGGTAAGAACTCCAATATATCCAAATGGTTTGAATATGGCGATGTTCAACCAATGCGTGGAGGAGCCGCAAAGTCAAAAGCCGCAAAGCCAAAAGCCGCAAAGCCAAAAGCCGCCGCACCATGTGCTACATTTAAAAACAAGGCGGGTCAATGTAAACCATGGGCTACATGTGCGAAATATCAAGATTTAGTTCGGTCGACAAATACCTGTAAAAATAAAGTATGTACAAATAAATTTTTGAATAAAACAACAGGTAATTGTGACGCATATAAAACATGTACTGCGCCTGACACACTTGTTAAAACAACAAATACATGTAAACACAGCCCAGAAACAAAAGAGACATGTGCAAAAAAGACAGGGTATCATTGGAATAATACGAAAAAATCATGTGATAAAGGCGAATGTCAAGCCGGCGAAGTCTTAGATGTGCATGGTAAAAATCCTAAGAAGTGCGTGAAAAAGGGTCAAGAAGCGTGTGCAACAGATGAAGTAAAAGTAAAGGGTGTGTGCCAAAAGAAGGTTACTTGTGCAGAGTTTACACAAAGCAATAATAAGTGTGCAAAGTGGGCAGATTGTACAAAAAAAGCTGGAACAAAACTTGACAAAAAGTCGAATATGTGTAAAAAGCTAACACAAGCGGAGTGTAAACGTCCAGATGTCTGGAATACTACTAAAAAATCATGTGATAAAAGCGAATGTCAAGCCGGTGAAGTCTTAGATGTGCATGGTATAGATCCTAAGAAGTGCGTGAAAAAGGGTAAAGAAGCGTGTGCAACAGGTGAAGTAAAAGTAAAGGGTGTGTGCCAAAAGAAGGTTAC
>RFQR01000041.1 GCA_009924895.1 bacterium | reverse complement strand
GTGGAAGGAGGTCTCGCAACAAAGTTCTCCCGTTTTGAGGAAAACAATGTAGGATAGTAGGCTCTTACCAAAAGATAGCAGGCAAAGAGAAGAATCGCCAACCCCGTGGCTATGACTAACATATCAAACATCTGGTCCTGGTGAGGAAAAAACAAACGAAATATAAACCCGGTAAAGAATATAATGGGTGTGCTTGAAACGATTTTGTATGATACAAAACTAGCCGTTGCTGCAATAAAGCATGAGAATACCCTCGATGCATCCAAACTCGTCAAACTCACCGTAGAACTAGCTACGAAGTTATACACATTGAGTCATTTTTCAAAAGAGGAACAGGATGCACTCTTACAGTTTTTTATGAAAGTAGTGTTGGAAGGGCTTGACGGCTTTTCAAAAGAGGCTTTGACTGCCGCTTTGGTTGCTGCGAAGAACTTCCAAACGTTGCTTCCTGCGAAGAAGTTTCTGGCGTGCCTTTCATGTATGTCCCTGTCATCGAATGTCCTTGATTCGGGCGATTCTGCTTTGGTGAAGAAAGCTGTTGACTTCGCACAGTCCACCCAGGAATCCGCATCTCCATCGCTTGCGGTTCGTCAACTAGAAGCTCCAACGGATACTCCTCCACAGAATACACATGATGCGGAACCCACTCCCTTGGCATCTCAATAAGTTCTTCCTTGACGACACCGTCCACCATCTCCCTTTTTTTGATACACCAACAGCGCCATATATCACCGTATGAGAATCCTACATACTCTCCCGCATCATAGATACACATTTTTGATGCGAAAGAGTCATTTGTCTGCGTGGGTGTCCATGTAGATGACCACATTCCTATCATATATATATGCCGATTGTTTAGACCTACCGTTGATACTTCACGGTATATACAAATTTTAGCACGCCACATTAGATGGACGCAGTCATCTGCTGGGCAGATACTAGCGATACTCAATATATAACTCAACGAAATATAGACCTTGGAACGGAGAAACAGGAGTATGCAAAAAGAGCCGACGCCATACGGGTTGGTAAGCGAGATGAACTGCGATTTTGCATTCGAGGACTCTATTATAATATGCCGTGGTTACGCAATATATATCTTGTCACATGGGGGGGGCAGTTTCCCGCCTGGTTGGATAAAAATGATTGTGCGACAAGAAAACCCCCTATTCTTCCCATTCAACGTGAAAAGCTAAACGGGGGTAAATATATGTACGGTTCTATCGCCGTCGAAGCATGTATTCATACTATACCCAACTTATCTGATTTTTTTATATATGCGAACTCGGACACGTTTGTATGTAAACCAATGGCGCAAGAACAATGGCTTGAAAATGGCGTCGGAAAAATAATAAAATCGTCAAACACATTTTTCATCGATCCATCGTTGAAAAAGGCGCATCAACATTGGTATAAATATGGCACCCTTCGACAATGGAAACTATTCAAACAACAGTTTCCAAACCCTACGTTTCAACCATTTATGGAACCACATCAAATAACCCTATTTTCTAAACAAGCTTGCATGGATGTTAAACATATGTATCCAACACTGTATGATAAAACAATAGCAATGAAGGGGCGTGTAACAGAAGATTACATTGGGCGTTTATTATTTGCGTTTATGGCTATACAGAAAGGATATAGTGTGTTCAATACAACACCGCCTAAAATGTTATATTATTCGAAAGATAATTTATATAAACCTATCAAACATATCCCAGATTTACTTTGCACCAATTTAAATTCACAAATGAATGCGAAACAGTATAATGCGTATATGCGATGTATGTTAGATATATTTCGTAGACCACATCCTTCAGAAATATATTTAAGCTATGAATCCACATGCTATTATCGCTATAAAGATGTGAATACGTGTAGAGATACTCCGATGCATGATATGAATTTGGATAGTATCCAACGAATCCCTATGAAGGGGGGGACGCGTAAGAAGAGAGTGTCAACTGGCAGATCACGAAAGCGGCAATCTAAAATTTACTAAAATGAATCCCTGTATTGTTTGTATAGAAAATGCCTCCCAAAAAGTCTGGTCCATCGGTGCAAGTCCTGCTTCTGACACAAAAGGCGGAAGTAAAACAGGCAAATCTAAATACGGCGGTAGATGGCACGATTACAATGGCCATGTTGCAAGCTCTTATAAAGAAAAAAGAAGCGCCTGAACTCATCGGCTCGTATAAAAACAAAGCACAGACATTCTATATCTTTGGCTACACGACGGGAAAAGCGGGGACAGAAAATAAGCATGAGCTTCCTCCCCCCCACGATACTGTCCTATGTTTTGGCGATCTTATTATGCTTGCAACAAAGGATCCTAAGAGTTGGAGTATGCCTATTCCCTTAAAAACAGAGGATTATGAGGCATTCTATACGCGCGCGTTTGGTGGATTTGAGGATCTAGATTCCGAAGAAGAGGAAGAGATAGAAGAGGAGGAGGAGGAAGAGGAGGAGGAAGAGGAGGAAGAGGCAATAGAAGAAGTCGCAGAAGAAGCATTTGAAGAAGTGCCGATTGTGAAATCCTCCAAAAAGAAATCGCGCCGTGTCGTATCTGCCGCAACTGTTGCAGCCGAAGCTGCACTCGTATATTCAACCTATTTATATGTTCCCCTAGAGCAAGAGTTGGTGTCTGAAGACTTTACAGCACCCTATACTCTATCGAACCTTCCAGAAGCTCGTAAAACCGTTCATGCAAGTATTACAAAGTTATTTCGTGATACCCTATCGCCCGTTGAGATTGATCAGTTTGAACGTTGTATTTATAATGGCACATTACATACGGCAAATCAGAAACACGTAGGAAAATCATGGGCACACCCACCCTTTGTAGAGGTGTATATGCAATATGCAAAGCACCTTTCCTGCAACTTTCATTCAAACTCGTATGTGAAGAATAATGAGTTATTTGCGCGATATAAGTCGGGGGAAATAACTTTTAAAGACATATCGGAGATGGATACATATCAACTCTTTGAAGGTCGTTGGGCAGACTCCTTTCAACAACAACAGATCCGTGAGAAGAGACAGTTAGAGGGGAATAAGGCAATGGCTACCGATCAGTTTCTCTGCACTCGCTGTTATAAACGCGAGTGCACATATTATGAGATGCAGACGCGTTCTGCAGATGAGCCTATGACAATCTTTATAACATGCTTGAACTGCGGAAAACACTGGCGCCAGTAAACAATCATTGTATACAGAAAAGATGGAAAGTTCAATGGGTGCAAGCAATCCCCGGGCCGTTATTGGGAAGGATGGGGATGCATTTCCCATTATAGAACATGCATGGGAAATGTTTGTTGGGAAAGGGATTCGCACCGTTTTTATGACAATCGGGAACTCAAACACGGCGAGTGCGGATCTTGAAATTGCTGAGAACCTTGGATGTCCTATTCATGTAGTGCCATTGAGCAAAACGCAGGTAGACGAATGGGCCGAAGTGTCATCGATTCTGAAGGAGAGAAAACGCGAGAATGCTGTATATTCCTTTTCTACTGGATCGGACGGGAAATGGATTCTTCCTAAAAATGTGCGTGTATGCGACTCGATTCCTTGGTGGACACGTGGTCAAATCGATGTGAGCAACAACAGTTTGCAAACGTTAGAGGCAATGAATATGCTGACGACAATATGTGCAAATATGAAACTAAAAGATTCTACGGTGCGCCTTGATATTCTAAAAGTCGATACCGTCCGTAGCATGCCCGGATTTGAGAAGGGGGTTTTGGCAGCCATCTTGGACGCTGGATTTAGACCTGCGCTCATTCTTGTGCACTGGTCTAAGCGACCCGATGTAGACCTTTGCACAACAATGGCGGCTGGACATCTTCAAAACACCGGCTATCGGTTAATGTCTAAAGTTGATAATAAGTTTTTGTATTATTTTACAGACCATGATATGTATCAGATATGCAGTTGGGAAAACACCACCTGTTTTAATCCCATGATGAATGAAATAATTTCAAATACTCTTGCATCGAATGAAAAAGGGAACAAAGAATAGAGAGAATTCGGATGTATTTGAATTCCCCCCTTCCATCTCCTCTCGCAGAAAAACGTATCATCTTTTCTATGATAAAAAAACAGATGATAGGGCGTAGGGCATATACCGACTCTATGTGTAATAAAATAAAACATAGAGTTGCTATTCAGGGTGAAAGTCCACCCAATACACCGCGCAGTAGTTCATCCATACAACAACTTATACGTGCATCATAGTATCATAAGATCACTGAGGCGCCAATATTCAAAGGTCCCATCGGGCATGGGGCGTTTCAGAATATACGGAAGGCGGCGCTGCTCTAGTTCCATCTTTGCTATTTCAAGGGGCTGTGTTACATATTCTGGAACGGATACAAATGGCATGGCTCCATCTGCGAGTTGATTTGTGCGGGTGCCAAGAATTTTTGTTCGTTCATAGACGGTGAGGAAGGGAGGGCTACGATGCGTTGTATCCTTTCCTGTTGGGGGGGCTGCCTGAAGGGGCACTTCGGGAAGAATAGATTCTGCATAATCCAAGATTGTTTCTGGATGATATTTGTAGAGAAGTTCAAAAGGATCTTCGGGAGAAGTCTCTTCTGTCTCAACAAGGGGCTCCTGAAACTCTTCTAACTCATCATTCAACTCGTCGGCCATTCTACTAGAGAAAGAAGAACTTCAATGCTTTTAATTTTACTCACCCAAGACCTAAAATTGATGGGGGCTTATGGACATAGTATATACTATAAGACAGAATGACTGAATTGGCCGAGGTAGTTGCTACGAGTGAATTGAAAATATATGAGGGGTTTGATGATATGGGATTACCAGAAGAACTTCTACGTGGCATATATGGGTATGGCTTTGAGAAGCCTTCTGCCATTCAATCAAAGGGGATTTGTCCTATTAAAGATGGGCACGATGTTCTTGCCCAGGCGCAATCAGGCACAGGCAAGACTGGAACTTTCGTTATTGGATCTCTTTCAAGGGTAGATCCTACGTTGAAACGCGTCCAGGTATTAGTGTTAGTTCCTGTTCGCGAACTTGCTCAACAGATTGAAGGTGTTGCGAAGGCGTTGAGTGCTCATATGGGTGTTCAAGTATATTCTGCTACGGGTGGAACTCCATTAAGGGATGATATAAAGGCGATAGAGCGAGGTTGTCAGTTCTTGGTGGGCACTCCGGGGCGCATTTATGATTTAATGAGCCGCAACATAATTTCAAATGAATATATTCGTTCCCTTATCTTTGATGAGGCGGACCAGATGTTAGAAGATCGTTTCAAGGAGCAAGTAATGTGTATTCTCCAACGCGGGTTTCCAAAAGATACGAAAGTGGCCCTGTTCTCAGCTACAATGGATACAGATGTGCTTGAAGTGGCAAATATGATACTACACGACCCTGTGAAGATTTTAGTGAATCCTGAGAATGTTCCTTTGGATGGTATTAAGCAATATTACGTGCCCCTTGATTCAGAGGACTGGAAGTATGAAGTATTGTGCGACCTGTATCAGCAACTCAATATCAATCAAGCATTAATATATTGTAATAAACGGCAACGGGCAGAGTGGCTTGCAGAAAAAATGACAGCCGCCGGATTTCCTTTGTCTGTTATTCATGGTGAAATGGATGTGGAGGAGCGAAAGCGCCGTATGAAGGATTTTCGGGACGGTGCTGTGCGAGTGATGATTAGCACAGATATGTTGGCCCGAGGTATTGATGTGCAACAGGTTAGTTTAGTGATTAACTATGAGTTACCAAATGTGAAAGAGAACTATATTCATCGTATTGGTCGTGCGGGTAGATTTGGTCGTAAAGGTGTGACTATTAATCTGATTTCAAAAGATGAAACACGCGCACGGAATGAGATACAAGATCATTTTAAGATTATGATGCAGGAACTGCCAAGTGATATATCGAAACTTGATATGTAAATATAGCACTACCCAAAGGGGCAGATGTTTGAAACATTCGTTTTTTGACTAGTCTACGGGTTCATCCCGTATATCATGTCTACATGTGGGGCACAGGACAGACCTCTGAAACCAAGTATCAATGCATTCGGTGTGGAATCTATGATCACATACCCGAATGACTCTTGCCTCCGAGCCAGGTTCCATACGATCTTGACAAATTGCGCAATTCTCATCATTTGCATCTACGAGTTCTAACTGAGTTCCAGCCGCAATTTGCGAAGGAGTAGGGCGCACTACCACTGGCTCCAATATATCTGGAATAGGATTTCGTATCACGTTAGGGACTCCGAAGATACTATTCAATATACTTGTATTTATCGTATTTTCATGAAGTGTGTAACCGGTATCTATTGCGCTTAGAAGAGTTGCAATATTTGCAAACCCTGTGTTGGCTGTTCGGGGGGGTATAGGCCGTGGTTGAGCGCGCGGTTGAGCACGCGGTGGAGTTTGAAGCACTTGATTAGTATTGTTATATGTCCTACGACCCGAAGAGAAGAGATCAAAGCGTTGCTGGACCTGGGTCTGTATATATCTCACCAACTCTGCAGCGCCGCCAAACTGCTCGGGCTCTCCGTATAGGATTGCGGGGAAATATGTATGTAGGGCGTCCAAGAACGAGACGTCGTAATGTCTATCCAATGCCATGTATACCTCGTATGAATGAAATTGAAAGTTCCAATTTTTTTATCGCTACGTTACACAAAACAATGGACAAGATGCAGGTTACAGTAGATCCGAAAACGGGATTCGGAGGACTTATAAACATGGGCCTCACATGTTACGGAAACGCCGTACTACAAAATATGCGACATCTGTCAAAACTTGTTTGGATTCTGGAGGATGGAAAATACAATACACTCTTTACAAAGAAGCCCACAGAACGTCGTAGAAAGTTACAAGATGTTACATCGGCTTTTGCAGAGATTGTGAACTTGTTGGGAAAATGTAAGAACGGACAGAGTGTAAGACCAGGAATGTTTTGGAAGCGCGTTCCTGGAGCAGTTCAAGATACGCTCTATGAACAGTTAGCGAGCAAAATGTGTCATGATAGCCACGAGTTCTTCTTATTCTTATTTGAGGCGATACATGAAGCTACGAGTCAGGAGGTAGATATGCGCATTGTGCGCCCTCCTCCCACTACTCCTACGGAGAATTTGGTGCATGGGGCACTCAAGGCGTGGCAAGATACATTCACAAAGGAATACAGTCCTTTTATTCATATGTTTTATGGAATGTTTCATCAGAAAACGGAATGCCAGGAATGTAAGAATGTATCACATCGTTGGGAGGCCTTTAATGCTTTAAAAGTGCCTGTGCCACAGGAGGGTGCGACTTTCAACCTCATGGATGCCTTGCGGGAAGATATGGTAGCAGAAGATATTGAAGAATATGTATGCGAGGCGTGTGGGCCTCCGAGACGCGCGGCCAAGAAGACAGTGAGTATTTGGCGAATGCCTTTGGCCCTTGTTATTACATTGAAGCGCTTTACAAATGATGGAAAGAAGATTCATACCGGTTTGGCACCGCTTTCCGCATTTGTAGATTTCGCGCCCTATTTCTCCAAAGAGAGTCCTGAAATCGTGGGGGAAACCCGCTATACCCTACGAGGTATGGTGGATCACCATGGACCGCCCAGCTTTGGGCATTATACGGCACAGTGCCGACATTTGGGGAATGATATATGGCATACATATGACGATGAGTCTGTGCAAGAGATGCCTGCAGCGCACTTTGGTAGCGCAAACTATATGCTCTTCTTGGAACGGC